>NZ_VIDW01000010.1:0-147701 GCF_006519665.1 Paenibacillus sp. tmac-D7
GATGATCTATAGCCGCCTTGCGGTTCGCCTTATAGGTCGAATTGAAGATGCCATGCCATCTCGTCATCCACATGGTGTTCTATGAAATAAAGAAGAATGCGTCATTATGTAAGCCCTTACATTTTGTGTTTTATATATGACACATCCCTTTATTCGATCTCCTACAGTCTTGTGCGATGTCCACTGACATCAGTTGTCGGGTCTTTTACCGGATCGTGCAGCCCACAGGCATGTTCATATACAGCAGTACCAGGTGCAAACCAGTCTGCTTTTTTAAAATTCGCTTCCATATTTTGATATCACATCTAAATTGACTTCAATTCCTAGTCCAGGATTCTGAGGAACCGGCACTTTTCCATTTTGTAAGGTTATCGGTGTTTTTAAAAGCTCATCCCGGAGAGGATTAGGGTTTCTATCGTACTCAACTATAGGTTCGTTTTGTAACGGGACGGTATTTGCCGTATGCGGACTCGGCGGGATCGATGCTAATACATGAAGAGCCGCCGCCAGGGCGATTCCTGACCCCCATACATGTGGAATGACCGTTACACCGAAGCTTGAGGCCAGTGCCTGTATTTTCATCCATTCGGAAAACCCTCCGGAAACGCAAATATCCGGTTGGGCTATATCTACACAGCCTCCTAAAAATAAATCTCTAAAACCAAATCTGGTGAACTCGCACTCTCCTCCCGCAATGGGAATGTTTGTTGAAGATCTAACTTCGCGGTAACCAATCCGGTCTTCTGGAACAACGGGTTCTTCCAACCACATGACATTGAATTTTTCAAGCTCCTTCGCCATTTTCACTGCCGTAAACACATTATAAGCATGATTACAATCCACCAAGAGGGAAGTATTAGGACCAATGGCCTCTCTAATGGTTTTAACCCTCTCTATATCCTCTTCTATTGACAACAGGCCTACTTTCATTTTTAAAATCCGAAAACCCGCATCGACGTAAGAACGAGCTTCTTCAGCCAATTTAGGCAATGAATCTTTGTAATTCAGAACATCCTCGCCTCTGTAGTAACAGCCTGTTGCATAGGCAAATACGTTTTCTCGAAAGGAGCCTCCAATTAAGTGATGCACCGGTTTATTTAACATCTGACCATAGATATCCCATAAAGCGATATCTACTGCACTTAACGCTTCAATATAAGTTCCTTTTTGTCCAAAATCCCGCGTATCTGCATAATTTTGTTCCCAAATTCTAATCGGATTTTGTAACTCTTTATTTATTAATTTTGGTGATAAGACGTGTTTAACAACAGCTGCGACTGGTTCAGGAGGACCATATTGCCCTCCCTCCCCCCACCCAATAATCCCATTATCCGTTTCGATTTTAACTATTAAACTATTTCTCTCAGGAAAAGAGCATTGGGAAGAGAAAAAGCGTTCATTACCTAACGGCGTTCGTAAAATGTACGTTTGAATATTTTTAACTTTCATAATCGTACCTCCTAAAAGAGTTGGGAATTGGCAATACGGCCTTGCGATTCTCCGTTCATTTATATGGTTCGAATGTTATTTTTCACTGCAAATAGGATGGATTCTTTGGTTCCCCTCACATGTTTCCTCATTCTGCGCTCCGCAAGTTCACCGTCCCCGGCTTGAATAGCTTCAAATATTTCCCAATGTTCCTTGTTGGATAATTCCAATCTTCCAGGAATATGGTATGAAAAATAATGAAATCTCTGAATTTGGTTCTTAAAATCGGAAACGATCGTCAAGATCTTATTGTTGTTTGCAACGTCAAGGACAATCTCATGTAATGTGTTTCCGAGTTCAAAAGACTGATCCTTGTCTCCGTTTTCAAGTTCTTGATCAGCTTTTTTTAGTGCCTCATGCAGCAAAATAATCTTTTGTTCCGTTATCACGCTTGCCGCAATTCTAGCGCTAATACCTTCGAGAGCTTCTCTTACGGTAAATATATCCTCAAGATCTTTTACCGTAATTTCTTTAACCAAAGCTCCCCTTCTCGGAAAAAATTCGACCAAACCATCCTGGACCAGATGCCTGATCGCTTCCCTGATGGGCGTCCTGCTCATCTGAAATTCCTTGGCCAATTTTTCTTCGACTAAGGGAGTATTTGAAGGTAACTCACCTTCCATAATCTTTTTCTTTAATGTTTCATAGACCACAATAAACCTCGAATTGCCCTGATCATGGTTAACCATTGCTTCTTTCTTCACTTTTGCACACTCCATTTGAGTTTCAACTCGTTAACGTAATTCGGTTGATTATTATGATTTCAATTTATGATATTGTGTACAATTACGATAAAATAATTATTATTCGGTATAATATGACGAAATATCGCAAGTCCACTTTTTGAATTGTATACTATTTTATCCGTTTAGTCACTTTAACTTTGTTATATTGTATACAATCCTGTTAACGCTTTAAATTTAACATACCCTTCCAAAATAATCAATAACTTTTTTTCAAAAAACTGGTTATTGTCACTGAGGGTGTAAGAAACCAAAATTCCGCGAATCCATTCGCAACCTGTGCAGATTACGGCGGTCATCTGGCGTAAAGCAGCATGCCTTACTTCATCCGACGACGACCGCCCAATCTTATACCCTGAACCTACAACGTCACAACGACATGGTGGACTTGCCCATCGTCGCACAATTCAACGTAGTAACCGTCTGTTGCTTCGTGTTCCATCAGGACAATTTCTTGTCCGTCCAATTGTAATGCGGTCACTCCGCTGGACTTATGCAACGGATTGTTGACCGTAATGTGATAGCGCGTCCCGCCAATACGGTATTGGACGGAAAACTCCGGCCATTCACAAGGAATGCACGGGCTCATGTACAACCGTTCCCCACGTCTGCGAAGTCCGAGAATCCATTCAATCCCCGCCTGATACATCCAGCCCGCAGCACCCGTATACCAAGTCCAGCCGGCGTGTCCTTTGTGAGGATCCGCCGTGTAAACGTCTGCCGACATCACGTAGGGTTCACCGGCGTACTTCCGTACTTCATTTGGCGTACGCGTGTGCGTTAGCGGATTTAACAGGTGAAACAATTCAAACGCCTTGTCTCCGTTCCCAAGACGGCACCAAGCGATGATGCTCCATATGACACCGTGTGTGTACTGGGCCCCGTTCTCGCGAATTCCGGGCGGATAACCCTGAATGTAACCGGGACTAGGGTCCGTACGGTCAAACGGCGGTATCAGAAGATGTGCGACGGAAAGTTCCCGATCCACAAGTTCACGATCAAATGACTGCATCGCCTGCAGAGCCTTGTTCCTTGGCGCCGCTCCGGAAATGACCGACCATGACTGAGCGATAGCATCGATACGGCATTCCTGATTGTGTACAGAACCGAGCCATTGTCCGGCATCGGTGAAGGCACGACGGTACCACTGCCCATCCCAGGCATGCTCGTCAAGTGAAGAGACGAGCCGGTCCCTTACATCCTGGTAACGGTTTGACCGCTGCACATCACCGCGCTCCCGGCACAAATCCGTGAACCGACCCAGAATTTCGTAGAGAAACCAACCGAGCCATACACTCTCGCCGCGGCCTTTCGCGCCGACAAGGTTCATGCCGTCGTTCCAATCTCCGATTCCGATCAGCGGCAGCCCATGTTCGCCGAAACGCTGCAAGGCCTTGTCGATTGCCCGCAAGCAGTGCTCGTAAATGGTTCCGCTTTGTTCAGAAACTTGTGTCGGCTCGTATCGTTCATGTTCTCCCTCGCGCAGCGGTTCACTATGAAGAAACGGCGCTATCTCTTCAAATAAGCTGTCATCCCCCGTATGTTCGGCGTACCGCGAGGCTGCATACGGCAGCCACAGTAAATCGTCGGAGAAAAACGTGCGGATGCCGCGTTCCGTTTCTTCATGCCACCAGTGCTGCACATCACCTTCCACATATTGATGCGCTGCGTGCAGCAAAATTTGTGCCCGTGTAAGGTCGGGTCGGGTATGCAGAAGCGCCAATGAATCCTGCAGCTGATCACGAAAGCCGAATGCTCCTCCCGCTTGATAAAAAGCGGATCTGGCCCACATTCTGCTGCTCAGCGTCTGATAAATCAACCATCCGTTCAGCAGGACATCCATCTCCGGGCATGGTGTAGAAACCGAGATCTGGTCCAACACATCATCCCAGAATTCCCCTACGTGTGCGAATGACTGCTCACATACACCGGCTTGGCAGTAGGTTTGCGCCAGTTTCACGGCGGCATCCTGCGAATGTTCGCAACCAAGCAGAATGTAGACTGTCTGTTCGGCTCCAGGCTCCAGCGTAAGCTTAGTCTGCACGGCCCCGCAGGTGTCATAAAGTGGTCCCGTTGTTCCCGACAGGCGCTCGCGGCCGAGCGCGGCGGGTTTTTCATACGTACCGTTTCGTCCGATAAATTCATTGCGGTCTGCCGTCCAAGACAGATCAGGAGGCCCGACGGGATCGGTCCGCTGCACTCCGGATTCCGTGTTCAATGACTCCTCTGACGATTCCTGTGGTAGATACAAACCCAGAAAGGCTGTCGCATCGCGAAATGATTCCTGATAGGCATTGCGTGCCAGCAGCATTTGGGCCGATTCGTTCCATTCCGTAACGATGAAGGAGGCGTTCGCCTGACGCCGTACACCCAGCACCCATTCAGCGTAATAGGTGACGGAAAGGCGTCTCCGCTCGGAAGTCCTGTTTTGCAGCCGCAATTTGATCACCTTGACCGGATCATGGAGCGGAACAAAAACGGTCATTTCCTGCATGACGCCGTGTCTCTCGTGTAGAAACCTCGAGAATCCCCGTCCGTGCGAAACCGTATAGGGTTGGTCAGTGTGTGCGGTAGACGGAGTAGTAGTCCATGTTTCACCGCTCTCTTCGTCCCGCAAATAACAGACTTCGCCCGGCGGGTCAAGTACAGGATCATTTGACCAAGGCGTCAGTTTGCACTCACGGCTGTTGCGCCACCATGTGTAGCCCGTACCGAGCTCGGAAACAAGGCAGCCAAAGCGTGGATTGGCGATGACATTGATCCATGGCGCGGGCAAATGATTGCCGTTTTTGAGCACGATCCGGTACTCCTGGCTATCGGGCGAAAATCCTCCCCAACCGTTGAAGAACAGCAAATTGCCTACGTCCTCCGGAGGCGGGTTCCCGAACCTGGATAACGGCGCTGTCGCCTCCAGCGGAGCCGGCAACTCTTTTTCCGGCCTCGGCAGCTTGATTTGCGTCTTCAGACTCGGGCCACCCGCGCGAAGGACAAGACGGGCTGCTGCCAGCAGCAGTGTCTTATCCTCGTCCGGAAGCTGATTAGCGTTAAGGATGAACACGCCTCCATGTCCTGCGCCATGCCGGTCAATGCCGTGTTCTACTGCGCTGCGCAGCGCTTCCTGCAAATCCTGCTGGTACCCCCCGGGCGATTCGTTCAGAATGACCATGTCGAAAAGTAACCCCATGCGGCGTAAATACTCGTGTCCGATCAGAAGCTTGGCAATAAATTTCATATTGGCCCGATTCTCGATCCGTACAAGGATAATCGGGCGATCCCCGGACACTCCGTACGACCAGAGTCCGGACTGTCCTTTTATATTGGCAGTGATTCTATCCATCCGCTCCTCCCTCAGCGGCGGCGTATACAGCACCTGGCCTGCAAAGGTTTGAAGGGCCGTCGCCTCGGCGGCAGTGATGTGCAGATGCCTAAGCTCGATTTGACTGCGATTCCATGCAAGTTGAAAGGTTCGTTCCACGACTTGGTTTTCTTGGAATCGGCGGACGAGACTGATCGCCTCCTCCTTCGAATCGGCAGCGCAGGTGACAGCAAACAGTTGAATTTGTTCACCGGGCTCGATGCTTAACTGCCGACGCATGATAAAGGCAGGATCAGCCACAGAGCCCACCGTTCCACGAAGGCGGGAACGGATCCCCTTCGGCTGGGAGATTGTATGCCCGCGGCCAATAAAGCTGGCCCGGTCAGTCTCGTATTCCACCGGTCCGAGTGTTCGTCCTTCCACCATAAGTGAATGCGCCGCCCACAAGGGCTTCTCACTTTCCTGACGAGGCCTTCTCCGGGCGAGGAGACACTCGGCATCGCCCGCATATTCCGTTTCGATAAACAATTTGCTGAAGGCGGGATGCGCATCATCAGCTATAGGAGATGCCAAGGTCAGTTCAAGAAACGTTGTGACCTCCATGATCTTCGCCTCATTCCCCGTATTGGTGAGTGTCAATCGGCGAACTTCCGCATTCCATTCGGGCGACACGCAGACTTCAAGACTTGTCTGCACGTCTCCGTCTGCGCGCATAAATGTGGCCCGATCAAGCGAGAACTGCACGCGTTGTTCAGAGGACGGAACACGGCACGGTTGAAACGCCGGAGACCACACCACGTCACGGTTAACGTCGCGGATATAGATGTAGCTCCCCCAATCGTCCAATACCGGATCCTCCCGCCAACGCGAGACGGCCAGACCTTCATATCGACTGAACCCGCCGCCGCTGCCCGTCATCACGGTCGTATAGGTTCCATTAGAAAGAATACACACCTCCGGAGTACGCGTGTCTGCGGTAAGGTATTCCCTCAGGGCGCCATTTTGAACCGGCTTTGCATGAGGTACAGGTTCGCGTGCCATTGCAGGGTGTTTAGTGATTTTGGGGCGCGCGGGAATACGTTCCTGCAGCAGCAGTTCTGCCGCTTGCACGCGCTTGTCCCGGTGAAACCGTTCGTACATCTTTACCGGCAGCAGCATGTTGGCCAGGGCAAGCAAACTCATACCTTGATGATGGGCCATAAAACTTCGGATGACCATGCAAGTCTGATTGTTCGGCATCCGTTCGGACGTAAAATCGATGGCTTCATAGTAGCCATATTTGCCGCGGGCGCCGAGCTCTTCCATTTTGCGCAAATCTTTAAGCCCTCGACGCTTTGCGAAAGGTAAAGCCAGAATGGCAGCATACGGCGCCACGACCAAATCTTGTTCCAGGCCGCTCTTGAAGCCGAGACCGGGAACTCCAAACGCCCTGTATTGATAGTTCATCTGATAATCAAACGCGTAATAACCGGATTCGGAAATACCGAATGGAACACCCCGTCCATGGGCGTAGTCGATTTGCCGCTCCACCACGGCACGGTAGGTGCTCTCCCAGATGGTGTTCCGATAGGTGCGCATCATGAGCCAAGGCATCAAATATTCAAACATGGTTCCGGACCAAGAGAGCAGCGCGGCGCGCTTCCCGACTTTCGTCATTGTCCGTCCGAGCGCACGCCAATGCGCTACAGACACTTGACCGAGGGCGATGGCAATAAAGCTTGCCTGCCTTGCCTCTGATGCCATCAGGTCATACAGGATCTTATCTCGTTCCTGCAGCGCGGCATGGTACCCCAATGTGAAAAGTTTGGTTTTGTGATCGTAAAGCGGACGAAAGTCTGTCTCGTTAATCAATAACGCGATGCGGGCGATCAGATTTTGCCCGCGTGCCAACCAATTTTCTAAGGCAGTGTCTGCCGATGCTTCGCGGTCCGCCCTCTCTCCATGACCCCGAACTCCTGCGTCTGCCGCTCCTATGGTCTTGTCAGAAACTTCACCCTGCAGTGAAGGCATCAACTCCTCGGCGAATGCCACATTTAAGGCTTCTTCGGCCTTGCCCCGATCCTTCACATACGACTCCGGCCCTTCGTTCGGTTCGAAGTCTGTCTTGAGCCACTCGGCCAACCCCTCTTTGACCGTCATTAAATAGCCGACGAAGTTGCCGGAATCCACCGTTGAAACGTACAGAGGAGGTAATGGTTCCAAAGTGGTCGTATCGTACCAGTTATAAAGATGGCCATTCCATTTATCCATGCGCTCAACCGTATCGATCGTACGCTCCAAACGCTCAACCAACCCGGGCGTATCGATAAATCCGAAATCCCGTGCAGAAAGCGCGCAGGCAAGAAAAAGCCCGATATTGGTAGGCGAAGTTCGATGTGCGATCCCATTGGGTGGTTCCAATTGAACATTATCAGGCGGCAGCCAATGGTCTTTTGCGGTAACAAAGTCCTCGAAGAATGTCCAAATCTGATTAGCCAGCGCCCGCAGCTCTTTCTCTTCATCCGGTTCAAGCCTCCGCTCAGCCCGTTGTATTGGCAGGTCCAACCAGCGGATCGCAAGCGGAGCGAATAACCATATCGCGCAGAGCGCTAAGCCTGTCAACCGTGCTGCTGAACTGCCGCTGGCCGCTGCTGCCAGCGCAAAGACAAACACCAACACGTATCCTTGGTACATCCCCAGAAGCGTAACATGCCGCCCTCCACGGTTGCGGCGTTCAATTTCCGAAGAGCTGACCCATTCAAGCAAATGACGCTTTGATACGAATAACCGGTATAAGGTTCTACCGATTGCGTCGAGCAGCAGAACGGTTTGAAACGGCAGAGTCAACAGGGTAACCATAATTTGCAAAGCCGTCGAAAGCAAGCTTCGGGGACGCCGAATGGTTCGCCGAATCGCCACGAGCTGCCGGATCAGCGGCAAAACCAATGTAGCTGCTCCAAAAACAAACCACCGTTCGGGTGATCCGGGAAGTACGCTCATGCCTAACAGCAGTAGTGCGAACAATGCTGGCGGAAATAGACTGCGCCGCAGGTTATCTATCAAATGCCAGCGAGTAAGAGCGGATAAATCGACCGGCAAACGCTTCCCCCGCCGGTCGGAAATGCGGGGAAAGAGCCATGAGAGCAATTGCCAATCGCCACGAACCCAACGGTGCAGCCTCTTCTGATATGCGCTGAACGTAGCGGGTTGGTCATCAATCAATTCAATGTCCGACATCAATCCGGCACGCAAAAAGCCGCCTTCCAGCAAATCATGACTTAGGACCCGGTTTTCAGGAATACGTTCACACAGAACCTGTGCGAATGCATTCACATCGAATATCCCCTTACCCGTAAAGATACCCTCCCCTAATCCGTCCTGGTACGGATCGGAAACGGCAAACGCGTAAGGATCGATTCCCGGGTCACCAGACCAAAGATAGGCCAATCGCGAACGTAAGGACGATTCGTGGCTAATGCCAATGCGCGGCTGCAGCACGCCGTAGCCCTCGACAACCCGTGTCCGCGAGCGGTTAAGCCTCGGCTGGTTGTATGGCAAATGCAAAGTACCGATCATCCGCTGAGCACTGCCTATCGGAAGCTGTGTATCCGCGTCGAGCGTAATGATATAACGGATGCTCGGAAGAACGCTTGAGTCCCCGACTACGAAGTCGTAAGTCGTATTTGCTTGTCCTTGTAGCAGTTCGACAAACTCTACCAATTTGCCCCGCTTGCGCTCCCAACCCATCCATACTCCCTCAGACGGGTTCCATAACCTGCGGCGTTGAAAGAGGTGAAACGTACTATTCCCGCCCGTATGGGAGTAAGTACGGTTCAACTTCTCAATACTTGTGCGAGCAGCTTCAAGAATTGCGGCATCCTGCGGAAGACTCTCCGCGTCGGCATCGACAAAATCACCCAGAAGGGCGAAGTGAATATTCGAATCGCGGTTGGCCAGATAATGAAGCTCCAGTCGATCTGCCATTTCATGCACTTGTTCGACGGTTGACCAGATAACGGGAATGACGACCATCGTGGTCGCCTCAGCCGGTATTTCATGCGAGAAATCATAGCGCAGCAGCGGCTGCGGTTGCCTTGCGCATTCTATGATCCAGTATGTCGCCGTCACCGCCCACTCACTCACGGGTACGGATAGCATGAGCAAAATCACCGCCCACTCGATCATCGTATAGCTGGCACCGCCACCGATCCACGCAGCGAATCCGAGAAGGGCACATGCAAACAATCCTGTGAGCAGGGTGAAATATACGCGAGTAGCTCGTTGCCATAGCCCGATTTGCGGCAAACGCCGGGGGCTGCTGCATTGTTTCAGCGCGCGTTGCAGCTCTTTGACGCCACTCGGTTCGAGCAGGTAATAAGCGATAAACGCTTGACGAGGCATAACGTCTGAATCTGCCGTACTTCCTGCGGTTCTATTCCCCTCCGCAGCACCATTCGCAGTATCTGCGAAGGCTTGTCCGCGTTCCGCGCACGCCTGGTTATACTCCTTCGCTGCTAGCTCTACGACCTGCTTGGCAACCAGATTTTCCGGCACACGAAAGCGGCGGGCTAGTTGCTCAACGCTTGTTCGCAGCGCGTCGCGGCTTGAATCATCAAGCAATGGATAGACGCCGGCGTTTTCTTGCCGCATCGTGTGCTCCACCAGGCAAATTTGTTCGAACGGATCGCGCCAGTCCGAGCGCGTGATTTTTCTCAGACTGCTGATGGCGTTGCCTGTAGTCACTTGATAGGCGGCTTGAAGCTGATACTCATAGGAGACGATTCGATCGAGGCTGTCAGGACCGTTTTCCAATTTGCACATCAGCCATTCACGCATGGTTGCTGAATCGTCTGCCCATTCGCGCAGGTGGCTGACCAGGTGGACGATCATCGGACCGGAGAGCGGCATATCCTGACCTGCTTGTTCAAGTGCAGCCCTAAGCGCTTCGGGATTTAGCTTCGACGGCTCTATACGCTCCAGCAGCCTTTCGACCAGAGAACACACCTCCTGCCGTTCGCGAATCAGTTCCATGACTTCTGCCAGCCGCCGTACCAGGGCAATCCGTACGATAAGCGGGATCGCCCACGTTTCGGCAATCGTCAAAACCGATACTTCCTGATAAAAATTGATATAGGAAACAAAAGAGTTCTCGTTCAGGTTCCCATCCATATGGTTAAGATAATCGGCACAGATCGAAAGTATCCGTGGCTCACCGGTCTTGCGCAGGTGCGGCAAATGCTGCAAAAAGTTTCCGGTAAGCTGGTTTTGAACGACTACCCCCTGCTCCTCAATGAACTCCGCGTGATCGAGGAACCATTCTTCCGCTGGCTGCGAGCAGCTTGAGCGACGTCCTTGCAAGGAGCGTACGAACGCGCGCAAATTCTCGATGTCCGTAGTAAAATTCCGCCATAGACGACGCTTCGATGGCCGCCGTCTAAGATATGGTTCATGGGTCAGTGCAAGTTCATGAGCTTTTTGTCGGAGTTGTTCCGTATGCAGATTCATAGATCCTCCTAAAGAAAGTCAGAAATTAACCATGTTAAAGAAGTAATTTGTATAAGGTACTGACTCTGTAGCTGTTAAGTTTATAACAGTTAAAACATTCCCAATTTGGATGAAAATTATAAATATAGATTTTGAAGGAGAGTGTGAACGTATCGTGCGGAAGAGCCCAAGGGGTTGGAAAAGGAGGCCAAAGAGCCAAGGATTTAGCCTGGAAGAAGAAGTGCAGCGGTTACGAATGGAGATGAATTTCTAAAAAAGCCAGGGGGATTTCAAAGGAGATGGAACGAGATGTAAAGCTTTGAAGTTATCCAAACTTTTCCGCTCTGCTACCCGCCTCAATGAAAAAAGCAGGTCGCCGCGGCGCCTGCTTGGGTTGTCTTGATGAAGCTATAATTAACCTTTAGAGTGGCGATTAGCACGTAACCGCGGGTTCCGTCAAGCCGTATAGACACCCTCGCCGTACGAACTGTTGTTTGTTAACCCGTTGATTAGGGCTGTGGTCCAGGCTTTTTCAAATAAAATCTCGCCACATCCATTTCATAGGTGCCGCGCGGGTAAGATACCTGGCTCCTGACGGTGACCTTCGTCAAATACCGGTAATCGTCAGACGTATCCACGGTGAACGAGAAGCGGTCTCCCTCGAACGGAACCTCAAACTTCTTATCCAGTTCATAACCGCCTCCATATACTTGCCGTTCCACTAGAACGGTAAGTCCCGATCCGACTCGCTTAGACGCAGTCCCGCTGAAGACAACCTCAGCCGCTTCCGTTTCCGTATAGCCTAGTGCCGGCTGATCGAAGCTGATTCGGCTTATTTCCCCGAAACCGGAAGGATCGGGGTAGTCAATGACGGGATCGGCTGTTTCCGGAGTCAAATTGAACTCAAGCTCTGAGCTGAATAAGATGCGCTGACCGACCTTCAAGTCAAGGTCATAACCGTAGGAGCCGATATCGAACCTAAGCTCCGTTTGAAATTGATATTTGGATAAACCTTTCCGACCTCCGTAATCATAGGCCCCGGCTTCACCGATCAAACCGATCGAGCTGGCGCGGGACGTTCGATCGATACTTCTCCTGTCAAGTATCCTGAGTTCAGGAAATTGACTGACGGTACCCGTCATGTATCCAACAGCATTCGGAGCATAATAATAGTTTCGATAATCTGCAGGCAATCCGTAGTCATCGACTTTATAGTCGACATACAGGATATCGAGCTTCTTTGTATCCGGATTCCATTGTGAGTTATAGCCAAACAGCTGCTGAAGATCGCGTTCACTAACGAGCACGTCGGAGTCAGCGTCGGCAGGCACGGCTTTCACAGGAAACCTGCCCCTTTGCCCGCCCGACCCATACAATTGGATATCTAATGGATGCTCGGGATAAGCGGTTACGTTAGGTGCATGCGCCATCATGCCGAATATGCCGTTGTATAAACAGAGCGTCACTTGGCCGCAGCCCGAGTGCGAACCCGGACTGGTTCGATCATACCCTAAGGCTTCCCCCATAAAAGCAAGCGAAATCATCGGACTTCCGTCTACGATTTTTCCAATCGTTTGGCCCTGGTATACAACAGTATCGTTGCCAATCACAATATCCTTCAGTTCGATGGAGTTCACCTCGCGAAGAACCAGAGGCGCGTTTTCCATTGGCGGGTATCCCGGCGCCTCGCTTTTAGCCGGCGTGAATGCGATAGTCTTTGCTTGTTCATTCCATTCCACCAATCCCATGCGATCCAGGTCGTTTAACCGAATCGCAGTCCGTCCGTTCAAGTTGTACGACGGAATTTCCTGATCCCCATAGTAGGTTCGGATATCGGTATAGAGCACATCGCTGAGCTTCATGCCCACAGGAAGAGCAGCTTCCTGCTCTATCGGCGGCGCCTCCAACGTTTTGGCCGGACGGTTGTAAATGGTCACCTTACGATCCGCAGGCGTCCATACGACGTCAAAGCCGTATTGCCGCAAATCCTCGGCAACAACAGCGGTGTACCCGTCAATATTCATCGAGCGAATGGGTTTGCCCTGGACGTATGCTTTAATATCGGTCGCCAGCACGTCGCCGACATCGTCACCGATGATGGTTGTTCCGTCCGCAGCTTTCGCATCCGCTTGCTGCATCGGCAGCAAACCTGCCGTTAATACAGCAATTGCCGCCGCGGCGAACAGCTTGCGCAGCGAGCCGGCCGGACCTCGACGATCAACCAGTCGACGATGGTCAGCTTTCAATCTTTGCAGCATAGCTTCTTCTCACCCTCTCCGAATTCACGTCGTAGCCGCTTCTAATCTTCCTAAGCAGTTACCCTGTAGACGCAGCTGTTGCGGGGAAAGTTGCGAGACATAACGGTTTTTTCACGACAGCATGCTTTGGCTCGAGACTTGTATTGCCTTTATTTCACATTCCGAATGGTTGAGATTAACAATAAAATCGCAGGTATACAGAATCCGTGGAGCAAACTGTATAGTGGATAGGCTCCCATAGTAAACCATCTGATTTCAGCCGTATTTTGATAAACGAGCATGGACAAGGCGATAACGAATAATCCATAGGGAAGAATGGTGATACGATAGTTTTTCAATTTGAAAAGCTGAGCTGTCGCAAGATTAGCGGCATAAAAACAAAATATTAATTTGACAAAAATAGTCATAATCCAAATAATCGCAACCAAAACTTCTACTCGCTCAAAAAAATTACCGACCCTTATTTCTTTGGCAACATCAAATACGGTAAAGATACTTCTCGCAGCAATGTCCACTCCTAAAACCGCTATTGAAATAACAACGATCAAAGTGCCGAATATAGTGGCGAATATTGCAAATAAGGTGAAATACCTCTTTATTTTTCTTTGTTGGATAACGAATGGAAAAATGATCAAAAAAACAACCAGCTCACTAATTGGAAATCCCAAAAAAGGGTATATGCCTTTGACTGGTATTAGCCATCCATCAGGGAGTATGGGTAATAATTTAGACAAATCGATGTTCTTTAGCAGCATCAGTGTGGTCATAAAAAAGATGATGATCACCCAAGGAAATAATACTTCACTCGACCTTGTGATCACCTCGAGTCCCAAATATGCGCCATACATGATAGGAAGCATAAAAATGATGTGAACAACGTGTGTGGGTGTTTGCGGCAATACATTCGTTGTAACAAAATCCCCTACGTTTCTAAGTACCAGCGCACTTAGGTATAAAAAGAACGATACATACATGACACCAACCATTTTACCGAACCATTTGCCCAGAATTCGTTCACTATATTGGACGATGGATTCATTAGGGTATCTCATGGATAAGCGATTCCATAATAACACGAACCAAATAATCACGGTGATGCACAAAAGAATGGAAATCCACGCGTCTTGTTTCGCAATTGAAACGATAATGGAGGGCATGACTAAAGCCGTACTTCCTAATGTAAACATGAAAACAGCAACACCCAATTGCAAGGGTGAAATCTTTCCGTTATCCATCATGAAAATCCTCTCCTTCGGTCCAAAGAACAATTGGTTTAACAATGGGCTCCAACAGTGTTCCAATCGCTTTGGTTGGAGATGGGATGGGAAGATCAAGAACTACGCCGATATAAAGGATCACCGCCAATAGCAATACCGATGAAAAAATGATCATCTCTTTTTTCATTTTCTGCTTAAATAACGATCTCCCTTCCCACAAAAAAATAAGGGCTCCGGCTGCAAGTACTCCAATTACTGCGAGCATGTTTTCCTACTCCTTTTTCTCCCTACGGTCATTTCCAAAATAGGATTTATATCTTAATCCTTCTCTTCTTATTTCTGTATCGACTTCAATATGGACAGGGATCTTTGAGAAAATGTACGCCCAATTGTTCATGTTTTTTTTCCAATAAGCCGGATTCGCCTTATATACAGCATCAGCAAAACCGAATATATCCGTTTTCAATTTTTTCGCTTTTTTCACCGCATCCAGCATCTCTTTTTTGATTTGTGCTTCCGTTTCCTTGCCGATTTGAGCAAAAGTTTCTTTATCGGTTAGATCCATGTCTGAGCATAATATCTCCGCTATATTCGCTTCCTGCTTTACATGGATAACAATAGATGGTTGTCCCTGTTGAAACTTCCCCTTCATGCTTGTGGTGGAATGTACGACTTCAACAGCAATGTCGCTTTCTTTCTTACAAGAAACGTTGATGACCGTACTTTTCACTTTATCCTGAATCCATGCCGATCCCCTCGATTCCTTAGGATCTAAAAAATCAACCAGCGTTTGATTCTTGAACACGGCCATGCCGTTTAATTTTAAACTCGCTGAAGGATTGATTTTTTCAACGTTTTTATTATTGCCGCCCTTTTTTATATCCCCGATAATTTCAATACTTCCCATTGATATTTCTTTTTTTCCGGAATTGATGTTTGCGATCATCTCTTTGATACTCATACGATAGGAGGTTCCCAAAATTTGTTCGGCGTTCTCAACGGATTCGCGCATTTTTGTTCCGGGGATCTTTTCTATCGGTGTTTTAATTTTCAAAAGATCGGAAGCTTTTGCACCTTTAGCAACAAGAACATAAAAATCTGTACGAACTTCCGGATCCCTTTCAATAAGATCAAATAAGGGAGTTACTCCTTTTCGCGCTAAATCCTCTCCAATTACAAGCACTTGATTATGCGCAAAATATAATCTTCTTGAGGTTTTATTGGCAATTTTTCGTATGGCTTCAAAAACCGTCCGCCCTGTTTCGCTATATGTGGTAACGGAGCTTGAGCTGCCTCCCCCGCCCTTGCCTCCTCCTGTTGAAACTTCAGCGGGGTTCACGACTTGGACTGTAAGTTGAATATCCTGGCCTTCGCTTGTATCCATGCCCATGGCAATAACCGTCGAAAGTTCATCCAAATATTTGATATCCCAGCATCCCCCCAAAGGAATGAAGAGCAGCAGTATCCATATACAAACAAACATTTTCTTTCGCATCACATTATTCATCATGTCTGGGTTTATCCCCCGGCGGATGGTTTGGCTTCTGATCATGACCTTGTTGCATAAAATCTTCGCTAATCGGAAGCGGATGCGTTTTCATAGCCCAAAACGGAAAACGAAATAACGCATCCTTTTGTTCTTTGAGCATAAACGGAGCAAAAGGTTTTAAGTAAGGAACCCCAAACGACCTTAAGCTGGATAAATGTACCACAAGAAGCAATAAGCCAACAGCAATCCCGTACATCCCCAAAGTGCCGGCAAGAATTAAAATGCCAAAACGCAACAATCGTATGGCAATTGCCAGACTAATGGAAGGAATAACAAAATTTGTGATGGCGGTGAACGAAACGACGATAACCATGGCTGGCGAAACGATGCCGGCTTCCACAGCGGCTTGACCAATGACCAATGCGCCTACAATCGAGATGGTGTTTCCTACTGCACTCGGCATCCTGACCCCGGCTTCACGCAGAACTTCAAATACGATCTCCATCATAAAAGCTTCGATGATAGGCGGGAAAGGGACTCCTTCTCGCTGGGCCGCTAAATGCAGCATTAAGGTTGTGGGTAACATTTCTTGATGGTAAGTTGAGACCGCAACATATAGCGAAGGAAGGAGCAGTGCAATTAACAAAGAAACAAACCGCAAAATTCGCAAAAAATTACCGAAATCAAAACGTTGATAGTAGTCTTCTGCTGACTGTAAAAAGCTGTTGAACATGACCGGAACGAGCAACACGAAAGGTGTTCCGTCGACCAGAATGGCCACCCTTCCTTCAAGTAAGCCGGCAGCTATAACATCAGGTCTTTCGCTATTGAAAACCGTTGGGAACGGAGTCCATATTCCATCTTGAATCAAGTCTTCAATATATCCGGATTCCAGTATTCCATCAATTTTAATTCGTCCCAAACGATTTCTTACTTCCTGCACGATTTCGTCATTGGCGATTCCTTTGATATACATGACTCCGACTTGGGTTAGAGTCACATCACCAATGATTCTTTCTTCGAGCCACAATTTGGGGCTCCTTATTTTTCTTCGAATCAATGAAGTATTGGTACGAATGGATTCCGAAAAAGCCTCTTTCGGACCCCGGATGACCGTTTGTGTGGACGGTTCGGTGACGCCCCGATTTTCGCCTCCCTTGGTTGCGACGGCAATCGCTTTGTTACAACCGTTGAAAAGCAGTACCGAATCTCCGGATAACATCCCGAGAAAGAGATGCTTCCAATTGGATACTTCTTTTACATCCCCGGAAGTTAGCAGTTGTTCTTTTATGATCTGGAATGCCTGCTCAGCATCTATATCGGGGTCCATGTTGAATGCCTCATCTTGTAAACGCATTAACCTTTCCATAACAAAATCAGAGATAATCTTTTGGTCACATAAACCATCCGTAAATGCAGCCGCGGCGCGAAATTTTCCGGCTACCTGAAATTCCCGGATGATGACATCATGACTGTTCCCCATCTCGGATTTGATGGTTTCCATATTCCTAGTTAAATCATTGTGCAAAGACTGATTTTGAAAGGGTTGCAAATCTTCAATTTCCTGGATTTCGGCACGATCTGTTTTCTTTTTTTTCATCTTTAGAAACTTTGGAAACATGCCTCATCCCCCCTTACAGTTCAACCATTTGATAATTTTTCCAAAATCCCTTCATATTATTCCATGTTCGAATAAATACAGAGTCAAAAAAAGACTATCGAGACTTTCTCGATAGTCTGAAGAGACCGACATGTGTCTTGTCTTATTCTTATAGCTTCCCCATCTTCCGCGATACGTGTTCGGCGGCCTCAACCACCGCTTGGATCGATCTCTCTTTAAGCGCTTATCGTTCAATACGATTTGAATGTGCCGCGAGCTGGAGACCGCATCCACTCGTTTGTACGGATCTCGGGGATGCACAAAAACTTCTTCCTCTTCCTCCAGCCATGTATCGACCTTGTTCCAATAAAAGGCCAGATACCCACGTATCGCTTCGCTTTCAGGCCGTGGTTGTTGATAGCTCCATACGGCGTTGTCAATAACCCTGTCTCCTGCCTGTATGTTCCAATAAGAGGCGTCTCCCTTCAGCGGGCAATGAGTGGTATGCAAACTTGGCATAAGCAAATCCTTGCGCACATCCGACTCAGGAAAATAATACACGGGAAGATGGCCTCGCTCATGAAGCGTCAGTACGCCTTTACTATCCGCGATTGTCTCACCGCAACACGGACGCGAACCCATCTTGGATTCGTTTCAATCATGATGTTTTTCTTGACAGGGTCGACTGCTTGACAAGACGGCTCTCCAACGGACGGAATGCTCTTCGAAATACCTCCTTAAATATAATCATATAGTGATAATTTATTATCTATAATAGATAATAAAATCCCTTGAAATGATTCTCAAGCATTATTCCTATTATTCCAATGTGAAATGAAATTCACATATGCCGAATGAAAATAAAAAAGGAGATTGCAGTTCTCTAATCAGCAAGGATTAGAGGCTGCATCTCCGTTGATAATGGGTAGTATTCCTCTGTACTGACTAGATGGCTCCGAATTAATGTTTGTCCGGAAGAAGCTGCTTGGACAATATATTTTCAGCTAATATTTCACCCATAGGCTGCAAGGTGACATCGGCCGGACGCTTCGGGTAGGACACCGGAAGTCTTGGGAATAACAAGTCCGCAATCCGATAAGCTTCTTCTAAATGCGGATATCCTGACAAGATGAACGTATCGATTCCCAATTCCCGATATTCAAGCAAACGCTTCGCAACGGAATCAGGATCTCCGACCAGCGCAGTCCCAACCCCTCCCCGAACTTGACCAATTCCCGCCCAAAGATTAGGACTAATCTCCAGCCGGTCCGCGTTCTCTCGAACCAAGCGGGTCATTCGCTGCTGCCCGACGGAATCAAAACGGTCAAACGTTTGTTGCGCTGTGGCGATGTCTTCATCCGTCACATACTGAATGAGCTTATGCGCCTCTGACCATGCTTCCTCAGCCGTATCCCGGACAATGATTTGCACGCGAAGCCCGATCCGGATTTCTCTATTCTGCTGAGCTGCAAGCGCCTTCACATCTTTGATCTTCTCGGCCACCATGTCTGGCGGTTCCGCCCACGTTAAATAGGTATCTATATGCTTGGCAGCGACTCTATGCCCAGCCGGGGAAGAAGCTCCAATGAATAATGGCGGCGACTTATGGTCTAACGGAGGGAACAATAGCTTGGCCCTTTCGACACGAATATGCTTGCCGGTGAAGGTCACTTCCTCACCTGTCATGAGTCGTTTCCAGACGGTCAGGAACTCATCGGTTGCCTCATATCTTTCGGCGTGCGCCAAGAAAATTCCGTCACCGGCCATTTCCAACGGGTCCCCTCCCGTTACGACGTTAATGAGCAGACGGCCCGAAGAGAATCGTTCGAAAGAAGCAGCCATTCGTGCCGCAATACTAACCGATACACCGCCAGGTCTTACCGCCACAAGAAACTTTAATCTCTCCGTAACGGGAAAAAGTGCTGATGCCACGACCCAACCGTCTTCGCAGGCATGACCGGTAGGCACGAGCATTCCTGTGTAGCCCAGCCGATCAACAGCTTGCGCGATTTGGCGAAAATAGGACAGGTCGGTAACTCTGGCGCCTTCCGTTGTTCCCAAAAATCTGCCGTCTCCCATCGTCGGTAAATACCAAAACATTTCCATCTATGAGCTCTCCTCTTCTAATGGTAGTTATTCCTTTATATGCGAAGCTATTTGTGTGAACAGAAATGTTCGCAGTTCCGCGAATTCCCTCGTGGACCGAATATGTTCAAAAGATTCGTCCGCGAATTTCAAATGAAGCGGATTGTCAAAGTCTTGCACAATTCGGCCTGGACTAGGGTGCATGATAATAATGCGGCTAGCCAGCAGAAGTGCTTCATCCACATCATGCGTTATAAAAAACAGGCATTTTTGCGTTTGTCTCCATATCTCGCGCATATGCTGCTGCATCGATTCCCGGGTTAACGCATCCAGCGCGCTGAACGGTTCATCCAGCAAAATAATGTCGGGCTCAGTAGCTAGCGTACGAGCGATCGCCGCACGCTGCTTCATCCCCCCGGATAATTGGTGTGGAAGCAAGGATGCATAGTGATCCAATCCTACAAGCTGTAAGTATTGTTTGACTCTAAGCTTACGCTCCGCCTTCCGGACTTTACCCATCTTCAGGCCGAATTCAATGTTGCCCGATATGGAGAGCCAGGGGAACAGGTTGGCATGCTGGAAAACCACGCCCACCTTTGAATCCGGTTTGTTATGTTCCGTGCCGTCGATATGGACCGTCCCGGTAGTCGGCTTGACATAACCTGCGATAATATGGAGCAGTGAAGATTTGCCGCAGCCTGAAGGTCCCAATACACAGACAAACTCGTTCTTTTTCATACGCAACTGAATACCATCCAGCGCCCGAACGGGTGTTGTCGTATGATGAAACTCCAAGGAAATGTCTTGAAGCGAAATGCCCTGGAGTTCATGCAGGAGAACATCCCGTTCAGCAGCAGCGTTATGTTGACCGAACAAAAGGATCTCCTCCTTCTTATTTTTGATACAAATCGTTACGAATCGCTTCTTGGTATACGCTAATTTCAGGAGACTTGGTAATCGATTTTTGCTCGACCAAAAAATCGGCTGTTGCCTTTAATAGCTTAGCGAATTCACCCGGATTGTCCTTGGTTCCCATATATTTGGCATTCGTCTGGTCGGCTGCGTTCAGCACGATAATTTCCTTCATCGCCTTCAGGCTTTCCTCCGGACTAAGACCGAGTTCCTTCGAAAGTGCCTCAGACGCTTCTTTCGGATGATCGATATAATAGTTGCTTGCTTCATCCAATACGGCGATATACCCTCTCACGACTTCCGGGTATTTGCTGACAAAATCTTTACGAACGACGCCGAACTCTCCGGTTAATGCCCCTTTGTCCGCTATCTGCTTCGAGGTAATAATCACCTTGCCGTCGTTTGCAAGCAGTTTGGACTGCACAGGCTGCCATGTGAATCCGCCGACGATATCGCCGCGCTGCCAGGCTGCCAGAAGATCTGGCGCTTGCATATCGATGATCTTCACTTCTTTGGGGTCAACATTCTCTTGCTTAAGCGCAGACAGCAGACTGAAATGAGATGTCGAACCAAAGGTCGTAGCAATCGTTTTGCCTTTCAAATCTTGCAACGATTGGATACCCGAATTATTCTTCACGACCAGCGCTTCGCTCTCGCCGATGACGTCGTGAATATAATAAATTTGATAAGGAAGCCCTTGTGCGATCCCGGATGCGCCCGGCGGTGTTCCGACCAGACCTAAATCAATTCCTCCCGCAGCCATGGCTACATTCACGTCGCGACCGGAGTCGAATTTCAGCCACGAAACTTTAACATCCGGGAATCTCTTTTCCGCTAATCCCAGCGCTTTGGCCAGCAGTTCCCCGTTTGGTGAAACCTGATAGCCGATTTTGATTTCTTTAGGAAGCTCACTGGCTTTGCCAGGGTCTTGTGCTCCAGCAGCTGTCGGCTTGGCTGTGCTTTCCTCAGCTGCGGATGGGGAGTTAGCCGTACCGGCACTACCGCAACCGGATATGACCATCATCAACGTAATTAATAATAAGATAGCGGTATGTATTTGTTTCTTTGACTTATGAATCAACAAGAGACCTCTCTCCTTATCATCTTCATCTTCGTGTGTATCTACTGCCCTTCCGTCCATGGCGATGCCCAACGAATAAGTCTCCGGAGCAAGGCGTCAATAAGGACTGCAATAATCCCCATCATCATAATAGCCGCATAAATAATATCACTTCGTAAAAATTTACTTGCGTCCAACACCATCCAACCGATCCCGGATACAGCCGCAATCATCTCGGCAGCTACCAGTGTGGCATAAGTAACACCAACAGCCGTACGAAGCCCTGTTAATATATCCGGAAGACACGAAGGGAATATGACATACAGGTATATATTCCAGCCGGATGCACCCAACGACTTGGCTCCATGGATTCGATCCATCGGTATGCGCTGACTGCTATAGACCGTCGTAATGAACAGCGGTGCGAATGCGCCCAAGAACAGCAGGATGATTTTGGATGTATCGGTAATGCCAAACCAAAGGACTAGCAGCGAATAATACGCAAGAGGCGGAAGCGGACGATAGAACTCAATAAAGGGGTCGAAAATGGCTCGAAGCCACCTCAATCGGCCGCATAGGATGCCTAACGGCACAGCAGTTATACAGGCAGCTGCCAACGCCAGAAACAAACGTTTCATACTGGCGCCAATGTGTCCTGCCAACGACACTCCTTTATAGCCTTCGCGCGCAATATCGAGAAATGCTGTCCAGACCGCAGCCGGAGACGGAACGAATAGCGGGTTCACCCAACCCTTCGTGCTGGCCAGCAGCCATAAGATAAGAGCGATCAAAACGGACAACGCGGAAATACCGTAATAAATCGTGCTGCTCGCTTTAGAACGTCTCTTTTTTAAGTTTCGCACGGGTACTTCTGCCATCCCATCTGTCTACTCCTTTCCATACACGCTGTGAAAATAACAAAGTATCCATAGATATATAGTTGGTTATACTGCGTGGTGCACCCTGCTCAGATGGGTAGACACCTTTATTCCTCAAGAAGTCAATTTTAATCCAACAATGCCAATGACAATCATGGCGATATACATAGTTTTTCTCAGGCTGTAGCTTTCATTAAAAAAAATCATGCCCACAATCACTGCGCCTACAGACCCTATACCCGTCCATATGGCATAAGCGGTGCCGACCGGAATGGAAGCAAGAGATAATGAAAGTAAAAAGAGACTGCCTCCCAAGGTTGCTATACAGATAAGGGTGGTCTTGTTCAGCCTGAATCCATGCAGCCTCTTCATCAACACGACACTGACAACCTCTAACAAACCGGCGACGATCAAACAAATCCAATCCAATTTTATAATTCCTCCCGATAACGGGTCGTTGTTTGGTTTACAGGGGGTTCTTTGGCTTCCATGCTTTTTAAACCAAGGATGCCGAAAAACATGAACGAAATAAAGCCTATTCTCATCCAATCTGCGGGTTCATTCAAAAACAGCATCCCTGCGATCACAGTCCCCGCTCCGCCTACACCGGTAAAAACCGCATATGCGGTTCCCGCTGGAAGCATCCGGATCGATTTGACATAACATCCATAACTGATGAGGATACATATAATGGTTGCTATGCTTAGGAGCGGATTGGAGAATCCTTGCGACAATTTCAACCCAATGGCCCAGCCAACATCCATGACACCGCCAACTAGCACATAGAACCAAGGCATGCTAGGCGTCCTGCTTTTCGGTCATTTTCATGAGATAAGCGAGGACAGATGATCGCAATTCTTCATCCAGCGGCGCAAATCCGAACAGTTCACAGAAAAATAATCCGTCTCCGGCCAGCCTGGCCACCGTAGCCTGAACAGGATTTGAACACTCGGCAGCCATTCGATTCTGCCAGGTTATATAGCGTTGGCGCATCGGTTCCAGCAGCTCCGGGTTGTTTGCGGCGGCTGCCAAAACGCCCGAACTCATTTCCAGATCATCCTTGCTAATCTCAAATGTTTTAATCAAATAAGCTTGTGCCCACCCATTGTTCAGATTGGTATTACGCACAGCTTCCTCCGTTGTGTCCGAATCGAATCGGTCCAGAAAATCGCTTAAAATAGCCTGAATGAGTAGCTCTTTGGATGGAAAATGGTATAAGAGACCGCCTTTGCTTACGCCAGCTTCTTTGGCGACGGCATCCAATGTAAGCTGCAAAGCTCCTTTTTCCCTCACGAGGCGACAAGCTACTTTCAATATTGCGTCACGTTTTGAGTTTGATGTCATATGATAGCCCCCTGTTGATTACTATACCGTCCGGACGGTTTATTTGTCAATAAAAAATACATATTCCCATCGCATTAGTTGGATATAGAAAAGTGCGTCTACGCTGGTCAAGTAACCCGAACTCTCCTTGTTGCCGACATTTCCCTGCTTAAAATTAAAAAATCCCCATTATACGGGGATCTTAATACGTGAGGGTTCGATTTATTCCCTTTCAACAATCGTTGCTATGCCCTGGCCTCCGCCTATGCACAGCGTAGCAAGACCATACCGGGAGGACCGGCGCTTCATTTCATAAAGCAGTGTAACCAGAATCCGGGCGCCGCTCGCGCCAATGGGATGTCCGATCGCGATCGCACCGCCGTTTACATTTAACTTGCTTCTGTTGAATTTGAGCTCCCGGTCAACGGCAAGAGCCTGTACGGCAAAAGCTTCATTCGCTTCGATCAGGTCTATATCTTCGAGGGAGAGGCCTGCTTTGTGCAGCGCTTTCCGCGTGGCCGGTACGGGACCGAGTCCCATGACACTAGGATCAACCCCTGCGGAAGCGTTGGCTTTTATAACCCCTAGTGGAGGTATTCCGAGCTTTTGCGCCTTTTCCCTGCTCATGATAAGCAGGCACGCAGCCCCGTCATTGATGCCTGAGGCGTTGCCCGCAGTCACGGTTCCATTCTTCATGAAGGACGGTTTTAATTGGCCGAGGTCCTCAGCCGTGACGCCTTTACGGGGAAATTCATCCGTTTCAAAGACAAGGGCGTCGCCTTTTCTTTGCGGAATCCGAACAGGAGCGATTTCATCCTTGAAATTCCCTTGGGCTGTCGCCGTTTCCGCTTTTTGCTGGCTCCAGGCTGCGAATTCATCCTGCGCTTCCCGGGAAATGGCGTATTTCTCGCACAGGTTCTCTGCCGTGATCCCCATGTGATAGTCATGAAACGCGCACCATAATCCGTCGCGAATGAGGCTGTCGACCACCTGCTGGTCCCCCATCCGGAAGCCGCTTCTGGCGTTCTCCAACAAATACGGCGCTCTGCTCATATTTTCCATTCCACCCGCCATAACGGCCTCGGCTTCTCCAGCCCAAATGGCCTGTGCCGCTAAATGCACGGCTTTAAGACCCGAACCACATACCTTATTGATGGTCATCGCCGGAATGGATTCCGGCAGGCCGGCTTTGACCGCAGCCTGACGGGCGGGATTTTGTCCCAATCCGGCCTGGTATACGTTCCCCATTATAATTTCATCCACTTCATGGGCAGCGACTCCTGAACGGTCAAGCGCGCTTTGGATCACAACCGATCCAAGCTCCGTAGCCGGTACAGCGGCTAAGCTCCCGTTAAAACTGCCGATGGCCGTACGAACGGCGCTCACAATAACGGCGTCCCTTCTCGTCATCCCGGTCCCTCCTCTCCTTTACTCCATAAAAAGTCCGCCGTTTACAGGCAGCACTTGAACCGGAATTGTTCATGCAAGAGCACGCTCCACGATTTCCGAAATATCCAGTGTCGCGACCCGCTCTTCCGCTTCTTTCGCTTTGACGCCATCGCTCATCATCGTCAAGCAGTACGGACAGTTGCTTCCGATCGCTGTCGGGTTCACGCGCAGCGCCTGCTCGGTCCGCGCGAGGTTGACGCGTTTGCCCTGCGTTTCCTCCATCCACATCATGCCGCCGCCGGCCCCGCAGCACATCGAATCCTGCCGGTTCCGTTCCATCTCCAGCAGCTCCACACCCGAAATGGACTGAAGGATTTTACGCGGGATCTCATAAATTCCGTTGTACCGGCCGAGGTAACAGGAATCGTGGTAAGCAATGGCTTCATGGACCTGTTTGGTCGGTTTGATTCTCCCTTCTTCCATCCATGTCCAGATCAGCTCCGTATGGTGATAAACTTCCGCTTCCAGCCCAAATTCCGGATACTCATTCTTGAACGTGTTGTACGTATGCGGGCAGATCGTGACAATTTTCTTCACCCCATACTTTTCAAAATTGGCGATATTTTTCTCGCACAACTGCTGGAATAGAAATTCATTGCCCATCCGGCGGGCCGTATCCCCCGAATTGTGCTCCTCATTACCCAGAATGGCGAATGGAATTCCAGCCGCATTCATGATTTTGGCGAAAGACTGCGCCACCTTCTGGGTTCGCTGATCGTAAGAGCCCATGGAGCCGACAAAGAATAAATACTCAAATTCATCCACTTCCTTAACCGTCGGGACGACGATATCCTCCCGTCCTTCACGCCATAGGATCCGCTCTGTCCGGCTGATTCCCCACGGATTGCTCTGCCGCTCGACGTTCTGGAAATAACGGACCGCTTCGGACGGCATACGGCCTTCCGTTAATACGAGATGACGGCGCATATCGATAATCATTTCGACATGCTCATTGGCCACCGGGCACTGATCTTCGCAGTTCCGGCAGGTCGTACAGGCCCACAATTCCTCCTCGGTGATCACCTCTCCGACCAGATTTGCCGCTAGTGAATCCGTCGTCCCCGCCTTCTTGACCAGCGTATCCGCTCCGGGATCTTTGAAGACGAAACCAGGCATCCACGCTGTCCGGGAGGTGATGGCCGCTCCCTTTTCCGTTAAATGATCCCTCATCTTGGTGATGACGTCCATCGGCGACAACGTTTTTCCCGTACCCGAAGCCGGACACATCTGGGTGCAGCGCCCACACTCGACACAGGCATACAGATCCATCAACTGGTTTTGGCGGAACTCTTCGATTTTGCCAACCCCGTATGTTTCCTGCGTTTCATCCTCGAAATTTATAGAAGTCAGCTTTCCTGCCGGTTTCGTATCCCGCAGATAGACGTTCACGGGTGCAAAAATGATATGCGCGTGCTTGGACTGCGGGACATAGACGGCAAACGACAGCAGGGTGAGCAGATGAATCCACCAGAACACATAGAACCCTACGCCCGCCGCAGCCGGACCGATGCCGGCGAACCAACCCGCGATGATCGAAGAAATCGGAGCATAGGGGCTTCCCGTATTCCCGAGCCAAAGATGCTCAAAAGCCAGGCTCATCAAGATCGAGAACATCAAAACCGAGAGGAACATGATGACGAGGCCCGCTTTGAATCCCCTTTTCAACCGCGCCAGTCTTTCTATATAACGGCGGTAAAAGGCATAAAGCGCAGCAAGAAGGACGAGTAACGTAGTGACTTCCTGGAGAACGCTGAAATAGGGATGAAATTCCCCGATCGGATATTCAAAGCCTTTGATAAATCCTTTGATCATGAGCTCGATAGCCCCGAACTGAAGGATGATAAAGCCGTAAAACAGGATAAAGTGCATGACGCCGCTTTTGGCGTCCTTGAAAAGTTTTCGCTGCCCGAATACATGAACGAGAAACTCGTTGATCCGGACCGCGGTATCTTTTCGCAAGTTCGATTTTTTGCCTAGTTGAATGAACATGATGCGGCTGTAGATGACATGAGCGGCAAGGTACAGCGCATATCCGGTTACAGCGAGAAAGGCTATGAAATTTAAAAGTGACAGCATGATCATTCCCCCATCCTCTGCGGGTACCTTACTTGTCGCTGTTTGTTTTTACATCCGGGTCTTCCGTCAGCGGTCAACCCGCCGCATCGTGCAAGGTTTGCTTAAAGGCCTCCGTCAGCATAGGGACAACTTCAAACAGGTCGCCCACGATGCCGTAATCCGCAATCTTGAATATCGGAGCCTCGCGGTCTTTATTGATGGCGACAATCACCTTCGAATTGGACATGCCGGCCAGGTGCTGAATAGCACCGGAAATGCCGCAGGCAATGTATAAGTCCGGGGTTACCACTTTACCCGTCTGGCCGATTTGCAGCGCATAGTTGCAGAATCCCGAATCACATGCCGCCCGGGAGGCGCCCACAGCGGCTCCCAGCACAGCTGCGAGCTCACGGAGCGGTTCGAAGCCTTCCGCGCTCTTCACTCCCCGGCCTCCGGCTACAATGATTTTGGCTTCGCTCAAATCCACGCCGCTCGCCGTTCTGCGAACGATGTCTTTGACCAGCACTTTCAGATCTTTGACGTCCGGACGGAAAACAGCCGCAGCGGTTTGGGCAGGAGCTTCGGAGACGTCAATGTTATTCGGGCGCAGCGTGGCATAGATCGTGCCGCTGCGGAATGACTTGATCTGGAACGCTTTACCGGAATAGACCGCCCTTGTAAAGAAAACGTCTTCTCCCGTCACTTCCATTCCAATGCAATCCGAGATCAATCCGACACCCATACGCGCAGCGAGTCTGGGAGCGATATCTCTGCCTGCCGACGTATGACCCATCAGTATGGCATCGGGACGTATCTCCTGAATGAGTTGAAAGAGTGCCTCGGTGCAGTATTCATTGGTTGGATGGGCCCCTTCACCGGAAATCGCGTAAAGCTGTTCCGCGCCGTACTTGCTTATTTCTTCAGCATACGATTCAGCGTCTGATCCAAAGAGTGCGGCTATCAACGGTCCGCCGTCTGCCAGTCTTCTGCCGGCCGTCAAAGCTTCGAACGTTACATGTCGCAAATGCCCGTCTTTTGTTTCCCCGACTACCAGCACTTTTCTACTCATCATCAATCTCTCCCTATACGACCTTTTCTTTGCTGCGCAGCGAATGTACCAGTTCCTTCACCTGATCCTTCAACTCTCCCTGGAGCATGCGACCGGCCTGCTTCGGGGAAGGCAAATATTGATCGACAACCTGGGTATAGATCTGCAATTCTTCCGGCTTCATGTTCAGATCGGCGACGGTCAGCTGCTGAAGCGGCTTCTTCTTCGCCTTCATGATGCCGGGCAGAGACGGATAACGGGGTTCATTTAATCCCTGCTGGGCGGTCGCCAGCAAAGGAAGGTCGACCTCCACTGCCTCTACGTCACCCTCTACATCACGCTCAATGGCGGCTCGGCTGCCGTCGATGGTTAGTTTCGTAATCGTCGACACGTGGGGAATCCCGAGCCGTTCGGCGACACGTACGGCAACCTGGCCGGCTCCCGAATCAATGGCCATATTTCCGGCAAGAATCAAATCGTAGGATTTCCCGTAGATGGCTTTGGCGATGATGCTGGCAATCGCCGCTTCATCATGCTGGCTTTCCTCGGATATCACGTGTATCGCTTGGTCTGCCCCCATAGCCAGCGCAGTCCTGAGCGCGCTTTCGGCTCTGGACGGTCCCACGGTAAGCACGGTCACTTCACCGCCTAATTCGTCCTTCCAGCGGATCGCTTCCTCCACCGCATATTCGTCATAAGGATTGATCACAAATTCCGCGTCATCCTCTTTGATCTTCTTGTTCTCGATGAAAATTTTTTCTTCCGTGCCTAAGCTCTGTTTCAGCAAAACCAGGATGTCCATCCTTCACTCCTCCTCCGCAATCCATCAAGGCAAACGAAAGTTAATAAGACCGCGGCAGACCGAGATCATGCTGCGAGATATAATTCAATATCATTTCTTCAGATACGGGGGCGATTTTGAAAAGTCTGACGTCGCGCCACAACCGTTCAATGTGGTATTCTTTCGCATAGCCATACCCGCCCATTACCTGCATGGCCCGGTCGCAAGCATGGAAGGCTGCTTCGGCGGCGATTAATTTGGCCATGTTCGCTTCGGTGCCGTTCGGTTTCTTCTGATCATAGAGCCATGCGGCTTTATAATTCATCAGCTGCGCCAGCTCCAGTTCGGCCCGAATTTTCGCAAGCGGGAATTGGATGCCTTGATAAGCGCCGATCGGGGTGTTGTTAAACACCACCCGTTCTTTCGCGTAATTCACCGCGAGCTGCAGAGCGAGCTGCCCCGTCCCAATGAGCCCGGCTGTCGTCACAATCCGTTCTGCGTTAAGCGTATCCACAAGGTATGACCAGCCTTTGCCTTCTTCTCCGATCAGGTTGTCTTTATGCACTCTCAAATTTTCGATAAATACCGTATCGGACCGCACACAGCGGGTCCCCACTTTCTCAATAGGCTGAAGTGTAATGGCGGGGTCCTTGGTATCCACCAGGAAGAGGCTGATTCCTTCGGTTTTTTTCTGCACTTCGCTGCGCTTTGTCGTTCGGGCGACGATCAGCATTTTATCAGCCACATCGGCACCGGATATCCAAATTTTTTGACCGTTGATCACGTAATGATCTTCTTCTTTCCTGGCAATCGTCGTGATCTCAAGCGAGTTGCTGCCTGCGTTCGGCTCCGTCAGCGCCATGCAGAAATTAAGCTGTCCGGCGGACATCTTCGTCAGATACTGTTCCTTTTGCGCTTCGCTGCCGTGAAGATCGATCGTCACTCCGCCGAAAACGGGAGTGAGCATAAACAGCTGTGCTACCGTGGACCCGGCCCCCCCTTTAGCCAGCTCCTCGATCACCATGGTCATTTCCATCATCCCAAGTCCGACGCCGCCGAATTTCTCCGGAACGGCCACACCGATATAACCGTTTTTGCCGAGCTCGCTCCATAATTCAGAGACGAATTCGTGCTTGTCGTCCTTTTCCCGCCAATAGTCCAGCCCGAAATCTTCAGCAATTTGTCGAACGCCGTCCCGCATCATTTTTTGTTCGTCGGTTATTTCAAAATTCATTCAGATTCATCCTCCTTCTATTCCCTCAATAGTCTTTTCAGCACTTTACCGGACGGATTCCGCGGAAGTTTATCTATGAATTCCACTTCTTTCGGCACTTTGAATTTAGCCAGTCTGGACATACAATGCTCTTGAATTTCTTCTGCGGTCAGGGTTGCCCCCGGCTTCACGACGACGAACGCCTTCGGCACTTCTCCCCACCTGTCGTTCGGTACCCCGATTACAGAAGCTTCAAGTACTGTCGGAAGTTCATAAAGAACGCGTTCCACCTCCAGCGATGCGATATTTTCTCCGCCGCTGATGATCATATCTTTCTTGCGGTCTACGATAAACAGGAAGCCGTCCGCGTCCAGTCTGCCCATGTCTCCTGTGAAAAACCAGCCGTCTTTAAACGTTTTCCCGGTAGCCTCCGGGTTTTTCCAATATCCTTTTGAGATTTTCGGTCCCCGCAATACGATTTCACCCACCTCGCCCGGCGAAACTTCATGTCCCTGATCATCTACGATTTTCAGATCGAGATGCAGGCAGGGCCGCCCGACCGAGCCGAGCTTCTCAAACGTCATGCTGCTCGGCATGAAGGTGTCCCCCGACACCGTTTCGGTTAATCCGTACGCGTCGCAAAACCAGGCGTTTTTAAACAACTGCTGGATTTTTTGGATGAGCGGCTCCGGCATTCGTTCCCCGCCCGCGATAATGTAACGGATCGAATCCAGCTGATATTGATCCGTCGTCGGTTCCTGCAGAATCATGTTGACCATGGCGGGAGCCAGCCAGATGTTCGTCGGCTTCTCTCTCTGGATCGTCTCCAGCACTTCGAGCGTGTTGAACTTGTTGACAATGACGATGCTTCCACCGCGATAGAGGGTGCCGGTTGCCGTCAAGTCGAGCGCTCCGACATGATACAATGGCCCGGAGATTAACGTTTTGTCGTCCGGCGTAATATTGAATTCCCAAATATGGCCGATATTTTTCCAGTACAGATTTCCATAGGTAATCATGACGCCTTTGGGCCGGGAAGTCGTGCCGGACGTATACATCAGGCGGTGCAGGTCGTCCAGTTCGACGTGCGCGTCCTGAACGTCGGCGCCCCGGTTCGTTTCTATCAATTGTTCGTATCGGGTCCAACCGGACGGTTCGTTGGCGGACAGCGTAATATAATGCTGAAGCTGCTGCACATTCCCCCGAATGGAATCCAGCGTTTCATGGAAGGAGTCCTCCGAGAAAATAGCTTTGGCATCGGCATTGTCTGCAATGTATGCGATTTCATCGGCGGCTAAGCGGAAGTTTAGCGGCAGAAAGATCGCTCCGATCCGGTTGGCGGCAAAAATAATTTCAAAAAATTCGGTGTGGTTAAATAAGAGAATCGCAACCACATCGCCCTTCTTTACTCCGAGATCAAGCAGCCCTTGCGCTAAGGCGCTGACTCTCTCCTGAAGCTCGCGGTACGTCATTCTTTGCTGCTTGAAGGTGATGACTTCTTTGTTCGGGTTGTTTAAAGCGCCTCGGGTCACAAGGGATGAAAAATTGTTATTTCCCATATGTTTCATAAATCAACCCTGCCTTTTGCTTATTTGCCTTTATAATGGGGCTTGCGTTTTTCAAGAAAAGAAGCTAGACCCTCTACTCTGTCCTCGGTGCTGAAGTTGACAAGCCATGCTTCCGCTTCCAGAACCAGTGCCTGGTCCAGAGAAATTTCGCTTCCTTGATTAATCGCTTTTTTCGCCTGCATGACGGCAATCGGACTATTGGCTATTATTTTTTCGGCCAGCGTCCGGCAGTAGGGCAACAATTCTTCATGCTTCACGACTTTGTTCACCAATCCGAGCTCCTTGGCTTCTTCGGCGGAAAGACGTTCTCCGGTAAACACCAGTTCTTTGGTGATTCCTTTACCGACGAGCCTTACCAGTCGCTGGGTGCCGCCCCATCCGGGATAAAGGCCGATGCATACTTCCGGCAGCCCTAATTTGGCTTTCTCCGAGGCAATTCGAATGTCGCAGGCCAAAGCGAGTTCCATTCCTCCCCCGAGCGTATAGCCGTTAAGCGCCGCGATGACGACTTTTCGCGAGTCTTCTATTTTCTTCAATACTTCCTGTCCGCGGTACACAAATTTCTCGCCTTCCAGAACACTCATCTGCCGCATCGCAGCAATATCTCCGCCGGCAACAAACGCTTTATCCCCGCCACCGGTAATCATGACCACCCTTGCCTGATCGTCCCGCTCCAGCATCGTGAACGCTTGATCCAGCTCATCCAGAACCGCGTCGTTGATGGCGTTCAATGTTTCCGGGCGGTCCAGGACGATCGTGGCGAGCCCGGAGTTGTTTTCCAACCTGATATATTGAAAAGACTGCATACAAATCTCTCCTTCACGGTTAAGAATGGATGCCGCGTCCCATGCTCGCGAGAATCGCCTCGACCAGCACTTCCGACAGCGTAGGATGCGGGTGAATGGCTAATGCAAATTCCTCTGCGGTTGCCTCCAAATGGACGGCCATCATCGCCTCTCCGATAAGTTCGGATGCGTTCGGGCCGATGATATGGATACCGAGAATTTCGCCGTACCTGGTATCACGCAGTACTTTCACAAATCCAGCGGTTTCCCCGTAAGTCATGGCCCTTCCGTTTGCTTCAAAAGCGTATTTGCCGATCTGATAATCCCGTCCCTGCTCTTTGGCCTGCCGCTCGTTCAAGCCTACGGATGCGATCTCGGGAGACGTGTAAATACAGCGGGTAACCGTGCGGTAGTCCATTCTGGAAGGCCGCCCCATGGCGGCTTCGGCTGCGACGACTCCTTGAGCGGAGGCAACATGGGCCAGGAACTCGATTCCCGTGACGTCCCCAACGGCGTAGATGGATGGGATGCTGGTTCTCATCTGATCATCCACGGCGATTTTTCCGCCTTCCAGCCGGACGCCGAGCTCCCGCATCTGTTCCAGATCCGGCCTTCTTCCTGTCGCCGCAAGAATGGCATCGACCTCAATGGCCTGTGCGCCTTGGGCGGTTTCTACATGTACGACCTTACGGCCGCCATGGATATCGATGCGGGTAACGGTTGCGGAAGTAAGAATTCGCACCTGTTCCTGATGGAGGGATTCCGCGAGAACGCGGGCTAGATCCCGGTCCGTCCCGGGAAGGATTTGATCGGCGCTTTCGATCAGGGTAACTTCTGTGCCCAAAGGGGCATAAATACCGGCAAATTCGCATCCGATCGCTCCGGCGCCTATAATGGCCACGCTTCTCGGCCGTTCTTTGCCGGCAAGCGCTTCGGTGCTGGTCATCGGGCCTGCCTGCTTCAGCCCCGGAATCTCCGGCATGTGCGGCTGGGAACCGCTCGCCACGATGATATGGTTCGCTTCGATCCTATGGCTCTCTCGGTCTTCCGTCCGCACTTCAATGGTATGCGGATCGACGACCCTGCCAAGCCCCTTGAGCAGCTCGATTTTATTCTTGTGCAGCAGTCCCGCGACGCCGTTCTGCAGCTTTCGGACGACCTGATCCTTGTAAGCGATCAAACGGGAGTAATCGACCCGGGGGTTTTCGAAGAAAACGCCGTATTCCGCTGCGGTTTTCGGCATTTTGACGAATTCCGAAGCCCGCAGCAGCGTCTTCGTCGGAATGCAGCCCGTGTTCAGGCAGGTGCCTCCCAAATCGCGTTGCTCGATCAGGGCGACCTTGCCGCCAAGCTGAGCAGCGCGTATAGCGGCGACGTACCCGCCGGGCCCCGCTCCAATCACCGCTACATCGTACTTCTTTCCTTCTCCGGCTGCGCCGGATGCCGCTTGTGAAGCTGAAGACCGTTCCGCCTCCGCAGCTTCCGTCTCCATAATGGCAAGACACTCCCCGGTCGCAACGGTTTCCCCTTCCTGGTGTAGAATAGAGACCATGATTCCGTCGTAAGGGGCGGTGACTTCGACCGTAATTTTGTCCGTGGCGAGCTCCAGAACGACTTGGTCCTTCTCAACCGGATCCCCTTCGGAGACCAGCCACAGTCCAACGGTCGCTTCCGTCATGGTGAGTCCCGCTTTTGGAACGATAATCTCCTTTTTCATCTTCACTGCTCCTACAAAGAGTCCTGAAGAGATTCCGGATTCTCCAGCAACTCTTTTATATTTTTTAAGAACAAAGCCGCAGGTGCGCCATCCATCACCCGATGGTCAAAGGACAGCGACAGGACCATGGTTTTCCCGATGTGAATTTGCCCGTTATGTACGATCAAATCCTCGATCATTCTTCCCACCCCGAGGATAGCGCTTTCAGGAAGATTGATAATCGGGGTGAACGCATCCACTTCATACATGCCCAAGTTGCTGATCGTGAACCGGCCGCCCTGCACTTCATCCCGCCGAAGCTTGCCTTCTTTGGATCGTTTGACCTTATCCTGCAGGTCCTTGGAAATGTCCTGCAGGCGCCTTCGATCGGCATCACTAATGACCGGGACGATTAAGCCTTCCTCTAAAGCGACGGCCACGCCGATATCGCATTGTCGATGCCTGACGATCCCGTCCTGTTCCATGGAGACATTGACACGCGGATGCGCACGTAAACTCTCTGCTGCGATTTTCACCAGAAGATCCGTATAGCTCACCTTCATGCCGTCCTGCATCCATTTGTTTCGAAGCTCTGCAAGCCGGGTCACTTCCGCTTTCACCGTAAGCGTGACGTGGGGAGCCGTCTGCTTGCTGTAGGCCATCCGTTCCGCGATGATTTTACGCATTCCCGTCATCGGAACTGCTCCCATGGGGGGGACGCGCTCTGCAGAAAAACCGGCCGAAGCTGATTCCTCTTTCCGCGGCCGTACATCGGAGCTCCTGATCTTGCCGCTCACACCGGATCCCGCTACCGTGGACAGGACGATGTTTTCCAACTGAGCGATCGCTCTGGCGAGCGGAGTGGCTTGAATCTTCTTGTCCGGCCGAATGCTTGGATCTCTTTCGGCAGGCCCACTAGACATGTTTGCACGCTGCGAACGGTAAACCTGCACATCCTGTTCAATGATTCGGCCGGAAGGCCCGCTTCCTGCCACTTCGGGCAACGGGATGTTCTGCTGTGCTGCAAGAGCTCTCGCACGTGGAGAAGCGAATATCCGCCTGACGCTTGTCATTCCGTCCCCCTCCCTACTTCGCAGCTGCGAACTGTCTGCCCACACAGATTCGCTGAACCGCTTCGATAATATTATTCTCATTCGGCATATAGTAATGCTCGAGCGGTTTGCTGTACGGTACAGGCGAGAACGGAGCGGCGACCCTTTGAATGGGAGCATCCAGGTAGTCGAACGCCTCCTCCTGCACCATCGCGGCCAGCTCGGCTCCGATCCCGCCGATTTTCACCGCTTCGTGAACGATAACGAGCCTTCCCGTTTTCTTCACCGATTCGAGAATCGTTTCCTTATCGAGCGGAGTAACCGTCCGCGGATCAATCAGCTCCACGCTGATTCCCGACTCCTCCAGCACCTGTGCCGCCTGCAGCGCTTTGTTGACCATCTGGCCAAGCGCAATGACGGTCACATCGCGGCCTTCCTTAACTACCTTTGCCTGACCGAGCGGAACGGTGTATTCTTCATCGGGGATCTCTCCCTTCGAGCTGTACAGCATCTTGTGCTCAATGAAAATAACGGGATCATCGTCGCGTATCGCTGCTTTGAGCAGGCCCTTCGCATCGTAAGGGTTCGAGGGCATCACTACTTTCAGTCCGGGAATATGCATAAGCAGCGCTTCCAGGCTTTGCGAATGCTGCGGCCCCGCGTTTGATCCCGCCCCGGCCTGCGTACGAATGACGAGCGGCATTTTCATTTGTCCGCCGGACATAAACCGCATTTTCGCCGTTTGGTTGATAATCATGTCAAAGCAGACACCGATGAAGTCCATAAACATGATTTCGACGACCGGCCGGAGCCCACTGGCGGCGGATCCGATGGCCATGCCGATAATCGCACCTTCACTGATGGGCGTGTCGACAACCCGGGCTTCGCCGAATTCCTCCATCAAGCCGCGCGTCACGCCGAACGATCCGCCTGACGCCGCAATATCCTCTCCGGCCAAAATGATGCTTTCGTCCCTGTGCATTTCCTCTTTCAACGCCAAATTAATGGCCTGGTTGTATCGCAGTACCGCCAAAACTTCCACCTCCCAAGTTAAGAAGCATAAATGTCCTGCAGCGTTTCTTCGCCTTCGGGCAGCGGGCTTTCCATCGAAAACCGCTCCGCTTCATCGATTTCGCGCTCGACCTGATCCTTGATCGCGGCAAGCTCCGTTATATCGACGTCATACTGCTCACGCAGCACTTGTTCCACATGGAGGATCGGATCCTTCTTCCTCCACGCCTCAGCCTCGCCGGCCGGACGGTATTTTTGCGGATCGCCTTCATAGTGGCCGCTCCAACGATTGGTGAAACATTCCACGATGACAGGTCCTCCTCCCTTACGCACCTTGGCCACAATGGCCGACAGCTCTTCAAATACTTCCACCACATTATTTCCATTCATAGCATGGCCTTCGATCCCGTACGCTTTGCTTCGTTCCGCCACGGTTTTCACCGGCAAATGTTTTTCCCGAGGAGTGAATTCCGCATATTGATTGCTCTCGCATACAAAGATTGCGGGCAGCTTCAGAACGGCAGCCAAATTCAACGATTCGTGAAAATAGCCCGTTCCCGTCGCCCCTTCTCCAAAGAAGGCTACGGCAACCTGGCCGGTGCCCTTGGTTTTGGCGGAAAAAGCCGCCCCCACCGCAATCGGCATGCCCGCACCGACGATTCCGTTAGCGCCAAGGATCCCCAAGTTGACGTCGACGACGTGCATGGAACCGCCTTTTCCTTTGCAGTAACCGGTCCGTTTGCCGAATAATTCGGCCATCATCCGTTTGACGTCGGCGCCTTTGGCGATGCAGTGTCCGTGTCCGCGGTGGGTGCTCGTGATGTAATCGTCCTTGTGAAGATTGGCGCAAACACCGGCCGCCACCGCTTCCTGCCCGACATAGAGATGGAGGAATCCGGGAATGTGCCCGCCGGCAAACAGCCCGGAGACTCTCTCTTCGAAATTTCGTATCTTCATCATCGTTTCATAAAGTTCGAGCAGCCGCTCTTTGCTTATCTTCACGTTACCGTCCCCTTTTCGGTTTTACTGAAATAAGCCTTTGGTGATGAGAGTAATAAAGATATCCGACAGCTCCTCGATCGACTTTCCTTTGCCCGGCTTATACCAGGTATGCATAAAGTTGCAGGATCCCAGAACATACAGCACGACGATGTGGCTGTCCTCGACTTTAAAGACGCCTTTGTTCTTGCCTTCTTCCAAGACGCGCACGAAGATGTCTTCGTATTCATCCCGCTTCTCTTGTACGGCCTGCTTTTTGTCGTCGCTTAAATACTTCATACAGTTAAAGAACAGGGTAATGTCGTCCTTGAATTGGTCAATGATCTGCAGGTGCATCTTCAGCAGTTCGATCAGCTTATGCTCAGGCTCAAGTGATTCGGCCTCTACCAGACGCAAACGTCTTAATCCTTCGACAATAAAGCGGTCGTGTAGCAAAAACAGTACGTCGTCCTTGCTCTTTATGTAGTAATATAATCCGCCTTTGGTTAGACCGGCTGTGTCGGCAATATCCTGCATGGAGGTTTCATGATACCCTTTCTTAACAAACAGAGACAACGCGATGTCCAAAATTTCCGTTTTTGTATCGCTTCCCTGCCTGCGGTTCACTGAAGATCCGTCAAACGTCACTTGATTTCACACCTTTACTGTTATTAATTTCTACTCGAACATAGTTTTCCAGCTTGAAACGCAGCTCATCGGTTAGCCGGGTCGTTTTCTCCGCAATTAGATCATAACTCACCAGGACCGCTTCGCCTACTGCCAGCAACTCGTTCGAGTCTTTATCATGGATTTCATGTCCCAATTTGAAGCTGGATCTGCCGATATCCATGACATAGGTGTGGATCTTCAAGCTCTGATTGATGTAGACCTGCTTCTTGTAGTCACAATGCAGCGAAGCAACAAGAAACGGGAACTTCTCGGATGGAAGTACCATGCCGCTGTCCAGCAAAAAATCGACGCGCGCCTGCTCAAAATAAATAAAATAGCTGACATTGTTAATATGGCCAAGTGCATCCGATTCACAATACCGGGTGCGTATTTCTGTAAGATGGACCAACGCCTTCACCTTCCCCCAATGAAACATACCGATCGGTCGGTATTTATTAACCTTATGATAATTATACCGACCGGATGGTATTTTGGCAATACCTGGTTCATTTCTTTGCTGCTTGGAAGGGAGACGCTGAACGTTCAGCGGCAGGACGGATTACTCATCACGATAAATGCCGAGTTCCTTGGCGATCAGCCGGATTTCGCCGCCTGCCGTCATTCCCCCGTCGAGCGTTATTTCCCCTCCGGTCATGTAGGAGGATTCGTCGGAAGCGAGAAAAATAACGGCCTGGGCGACTTCCTCCGGCTCACCCGCCCGTTCGAGGGCGTTCACTTTGTTAAAAGCCTCTACCATTTGCTTGGCCGGTAACGTAAGCGGCGTCCAGATGAAGCCGGGATTAACCGAATTCACCCTGATTCCCCAACCGCCAAATTCCTGCGCAGCGGCCTTGGTCATTCCTCTCACCGCCCATTTACTCGCTGTATAGGGAGCTGCAAAATAACCGGTCACTCCGGCGATCGACGACATATTAATAATCGACCCGCGGCCTGACTTTCGGAGCAGCGGCGCACTATATTTCATCCCAAGAAATACGCCGGTCTGGTTAACGGCAATCACCCGGTTCCAATCGGCCAGAGAGCAGTCGACAAACCGTTCCCTCTTGGTAATTCCCGCGTTGTTGACTAAAATATCCAGTTTCCCAAACCGCTTCTCGATCGAGATTGCCGCCTGGGTCCAATCTTCTTCAAGGGTGACATTCAGTTCAAGCGGAATAACAGTCGTCGCTCCGCCCAGTTCTTCCACCGCCTTCACCGTCTCCTGCAAAGCCGACTGGCTAACATCGGACACGATAACGGCCTGCGCTCCTTCTTTGGCGAACATAACGGCTTCCAGCGCTCCAAGACCTCTCGAAGCACCGGTGATAAGCGCTACTTTCCCTGCCAGTCTTCCCCGCATTCATCTCTCACCTCTTATCATGAATTACACTTCCCTACCATGCGGCTTCGAGAAGAGCTACAATCTCGCCGGTTCCTTGTACAGGTCTGGGACTGCTTGCCACGACCAGATCTCGCATGGCATCTTCCGCAATCGGTTGAAACTGCTCTTTGCGCACCTGGACATCGCGAAGCCTTAGCGGCAGCTCCAAATCAGCCACCAGTTTGACCACCAGCTGCGAAGCCATTGCGGCGGCTTCCTCCACACTCCTGCCGCTTACTTCGCCCCCCATGGCGGCACTGATCAGGGCTTGCTGTTCCAAGGTAAAGGGCAGCGAAAAGCGCATGACATGCGGAAGCATAATGCAGGAAGTGACGCCGTGGGCAACGTTGGCATGGGCTCCTATTTGGTGTCCGATGCCGTGGCTGAGTCCCATCATCACGTTGCTCACGCCAAAGAACGACATCCATGCAGCCATTTGACATTGCAGCTTCGCTTGCAAATCTGCTGGATCTTTTTTACATTTCGGAAGATATTCGCTCAGCAGCCGGATCGATTGGAGCGCGAGTGCCGTAGTGATGGGGTGAGTTTGCTTGGAATAAACGGTTTCAATGGCATGATCCAGCGCTCTCATCCCGGTGGCCGACCACAGCCAGTCCGGCGTGTCCGTGCAGAGCTCCGGATCCATATATACGACTTTCGGCGTCAATTGGTCATCGATGTACAGTTCCTTTACCTTCCTGTGCTCATCTGTAATGCCGATAATGTTGGAAAACTCGGCTGCGGACAAAGTCGTTGGAACGGCGATGTGCGGTATTAATTTTTGCTTGACTTGAGGAATTTCGATTTTATCGGGATACTCGAATTTGACCGAATACGATTGTAATTGCTGCGGCTCATCGAGGCCCTCTCCCAATACTAAAGCGATGGCCTTTGCAGAGTCGATGACCGTGCCGCCACCTAAACTGATTAACAGGTCGATACCCCGGTCCCTCAGCCTGGAAGCGATTTCGAAAATCGACTGGCTTGGCGCGTGCTGTACGGTACCCGAGAGGACAACCTCCAAACGGCTTCCCAACAGCTGTTCCAAGCGTTTGATAACCGGAGAAGCGAACAGGCTGTTACTGGTAAGCAATGCAGCTTTCCTGGCGCCTAAACGATCGATTTCCGCAGGCAAATTTTCAATGACGCCAGCACCATGGAACACTTTCTCAACCGGAATAAACCGGTAGCAGCTTGACATGAACATCACTCCTCTAATGGTTCCCTTTACCCAAATAGATGGACGAAAGATCGTCGGAAGCGAGCAAATCTTTCAAATAAGCGCTGTCCCCGCTTTTCACGATTGCGCCGCGATCCAGCACATAGCCATAGTCGGCGATGCGCAGCGCGAGAGCCGCCATCTGTTCCGAAATAAATATAGTCATTCCCGCCTGATTAAGCTCTTGCAAAAATGCATATACCTCGTCGATAATAACCGGAGCCAAACCCAGAGACGGCTCGTCGAGCAGAAGCAATTTAGGAGCCGAAAGCAAAGCCGCCGATATAATCAACAGCTGCTGCTGTCCCCCGCTAAGCGTGCCGGCCAGCTGATGCTTCTTGCTTTCCAGAATCGGAAACCGCTGAAACACCTGCTCAATCTTGTTAGCTATCGTTTTCTTCTCAAGCCTGGGTGTACGAAAATGTGCGGCCAGCCGCAAATTATCGTGGACCGTTTGGTCCTTGAATAAACGGCGCCCCTCCATTACGTGAGCGATGCCTTGTTTGACCCGGGCTTCCGTAGGCCATGCTGCAATGGAGATTCCTTCAAACAGCAGGTCGCCCTCCTCGGGCGTTACCAACCCGCTGATGGAATTAAGCAGGGTCGTTTTCCCCGAACCGTTCGCGCCAATGATGGCGGTAATCCCCTTGCTTCGAATGTCAAGGGAAACCCCTTTCAAGGCTTTGATTGGACCATAACTGACATGTACATTCCGCACGCTAAGCATGATTCGCAACCCCCAAATAGGCTTCAATCACCTGCTGATTCGTTTGCATGCCCTGCGCATCGCCCGAATAGATTATTTTACCGGAATCCAATACGATCACCTCATCGATAAGACCCATTAGAAATTCCATATGATGATCAATGAGGATGACCGAGATCCCTAGCGTCTTGACATACCGGATAAGCTTGCTTAATTCCTGCATTTCATGCTCGGACAATCCCGCTGCCGGCTCATCCAGGAGCAGCAATTCAGGTTCAGCCAGAATCGCTCTTGCCACTTCTACCATTCGCTGTACGCCGTACGGTAAATTTTCGACCAATTCTTCCGAGTACTGTGCGAGTGAACAGAGCTCCATCATTTCATGAACTTTGACCAGCATCTCCTGTTCTTCAAGCAGAGAGCTTTTCAAATTGAGAACGCAGGACACAATGCCGGATTGGTATTTTTGATGTCTGCCTAACAGCAGATTTTCCTTGACCGTCATACTGCCGACATTGTGCGGGTCCTGAAAGGTTCGAATAATGCCCTGACCGGCAATGGCATGCGTAGGCATATTGGTGATTTCTGCCTTGCCGAAACTGATTTTGCCTTCAGTCACCGGGTAAACGCCGCTGATCACGTTGACCAATGTGCTTTTCCCCGAACCGTTAGGACCTACCAAGCCCAGAATGGTACCTTGCCCCAGCTCCAGGCTCACATGCTGCAGCGCGCGAAGTCCGCCAAAATCCTTGATCACGCCTTCCACCTTTAACTTTTTGTGATGAGGGCTGTAGGAAAGCGTGCGTGCCTCCCTCCCGGGAATGCGCAGAGGCTTAACCTCAGAAATCGGCTTTACCTTTTGGAGACGTTTTTCCTTGCTAAGTGCCGTACGGATTCCCAATAAGCCGGCAAAGCCTCTGGGGATAAACAGAAAGGAAATGACGAGAAGAAGCGAATAAATCATCAGCTGATAATCTTTAATAAATTGCAGCTTGTTTGCAATAAAAGTCAAAAATCCAGCGCCGAGAATGGGACCGATAATGGTTCCGAATCCGCCAAGTATGCCCATAACAAGAATTTCAATCGATTGCATCATGCCGAAAGAATTCGCCCCGATGTAAGCCATCAGATGCGCATACAGCGCACCGGCAATACCCGCCAGGCAAGCGCTCATCGTATAGGCGAGCTGCTTGACCCGGCCCGGAGAGATGCCGATACTGGATGCGGAGAGTTCGCTCCGGTGAATAGCCAGAAAGGAACGGCCGTAGTACGACTGGACGAAATTCCGCAGCATCCACACAATCAACGCGACAACCAGAAATACGATCCAATAATAGTGGATCAAATTCAATTTGATGCCGAACAAAAGCATGGTGCCCAGCTTGGGTGAAGGGATTCCGCTTAATCCCATGACCCCACCGGTGACGCTGGACCATTCTTTGATGATCTCCTCGATCACGAAACCGAAGCCCAAGGTCATCATCGCCAAGTAAAATTCTCTGACTCTTCCGGCCGGAAATGAAACAAGAAATCCTACCAATGCGTTTACAGCAGCCGACAGTAAAATCGTAACATATAATGGAAAACCGAAACGCACCATGAAGATGGCGGAAACATAAGCACCTATCGCATAAAACGCCGCATGGCCGAGAGAGATTTGACCGCCGAGACCGCTCAGCAGGTTAATGCTTTGCGCTAACAAAATATTGATTCCCCAAAAAATAAACAGCTGCACATTAGAAGGTGACATAAACAATGGAGCTGCGGCAACCAGCAGAACAAGGATCATCGTCAATACGGGCTGAACGCCTTTCTTCATGCTCATCGTCGTCATACTTTCAGCACCGCCCTGGACCCGAACAAGCCTTCGGGCTTTATCGCGAGAATGAGGATCAAAATAGCAAAGGCAACCCCGTGCTCTGCGGAACTGGACAGATACCCCCCAACCAGTTTTTCAATAACGCCGACCAGTATGCCGCCTGTTAAAGCGCCTTTCGAACTTCCCACCCCGCCAAGTACGGTCGCGACAAAGCCAAGCACCATAATGTTCATCCCGAAGTCAGGGCTGACCGTCCCGTAAATCGGTGCGATCAGGAAACCGGCGATGCCAGCCAAAATCGCGCTCAAAATAAAGGAATACGTAATGACGAGCTTCGATTTTATTCCCATAATGCGGGCTAATGTCGGATCGTAAGAGACCGCTTTCATTGCTTTCCCCCATATCGTCTTGTGCATGACCATTTCCATGAACAGCATGATAAATAGCGCAGCGAATAAGACGAGCAAGTATTGGGAGGACAACTTTACGCTGAGCAGCGGAACGTAGTCCGTGCTTGTGAACAGAAATGCAGGATACGCTATCGCTTGCGATCCCCATATTTTCGATGCCAGCGCCTGTAAAAACAGTCCGGTACCGAGCGTGGACACGACCCATCCCATACTGGAAGGATATTTGATTAAGGGACGAATCGAAACCCTCTCCAGTATAATTCCCAGCAATGAAATGCAAATGAGTCCAAACACAATGGCGACTGCCCAGGAAATTCCCATATTAAGAAATGATAGAATGAGCATGGAACAGAACATAATAAACGGCCCATGACCGAAGTTGAGAACCTTGCTGGACCAAAATGTCATGTTAAACCCATGAGCTACGAGGGAATAAACGGATCCTACACAGACTCCGGCAAATATTAATTCAAGCAAAAATTGAATATTCCCCATCCTGTTTCCTCCTCGAAGATAGATGCGGAGGGTAAACCGCCAAACGTCGCCCCCCGGCATTTTATTTCTTATAAGGGACCAATTGGATGTTGTCTCCATTTTTCACATACTGGAACAATCCAAGACCGTCAGTGCCGATGGCGTGATGCTTCTTGCCGCTAAACGTATAATTGGCGTTTACCCCTTGGTAGTCTTTCATGGATTCCAAAGCCGCGATAATATCGGGCGTTTTCGTGCTGTCGGCTTTTTTAATCGCTTCAAACAGCACAATGGCTCCATCGTAGGCATTGGTGACGTTCAAAGACATGAACAGCTGGGGCGTATCTCCATCTCCCCAATACCGGTCTTTCCCGTATTTTTTCATATAGGCGTCGGCAAATTCCTTGGCCGGAGCGGACAACGGGTTCTCGCCGAACGCTTTGATCATCGTACCGATCGTGCCGACGACCAGATCGCCCGCGCCTTCTTTATACGGATTGGAAAGGGCGCCATTCGTCGCAACGAGAGGTACATTCATGTCCAGACGGCTCATTCCCTTACGAATGTTGGCCAGATCGGCGCCTAAACCGACGCAGACGATGACCTCCGCTCCCTCCTTTTTCAGCTTGGCCAATTGGGCCGTCATATCCGGCGCTTTCTGGTTGTATTGTTCACGTCCGACCGGAACGATGTTGTATTTCTCCTTCAATATTTTCTCTACCAATTCCATCCCGGATTTGCCGTATGCCGTACTTTCGTGAATGAGGCCGATCTTTTTCCACTGCTCACCAGCGAATGTAGCGAGCACATCCGTTTCCACATCGTTTTGCAGCGCGAAGGAAAATACCGTTTTTCTCGGCGGGTTATTTACACCGTTAGGATACGTAACGTCGGTAGTCTGGGCCACGGGGTTAATTTGAATGATTCCGTAAACTTCCGTTAAAGGTACTGTAGCTAATGCCGGACCGCTCCCGGCAGGGCCGATGATCGCGACAATGCTTTTATCGTCAAGAAGCTGCTGCATATTGTTCGCCGCCTTATCGGGAACAAGCTGATCGTCCAACGCGATGAGTTCGATCTTTTTCCCATGAATCCCGCCTTGCTGGTTCCACTTTTCAATGGCCAATTCGACCCCCCGTTTATTTCCCTCCCCATATTCGTTATAAGGTCCCGTCAATGCGGAAGTCATTCCGATTTTGATTGTACCTCCACTTGCTCCGCCGGATATTGCCCCGTCGGATGCGCTTTTTTGCGGTTCAACAGCGGTTGAATTGGCACATGCGGCAACGATTAACATCGCGGACGCAACCAACAGACTCGACAACGTTCTCCATGTGTTCGTACTCTTCTTCATTTCGCGATTCCCCCCCATTTTACAAAAAAATGAATAAGACCGGATCATGCTGCATGGTGGCGCACAACACTGTACCATCAACATACCATCCAGATGGTAAGTCGATGGATCTGCTTGCAACTATATCCTTCCCGGCAAGTGTAACCTTGCCGGGAGGATGGGGATCAGGTGTATTAACTTAGTAAAAATTCGTGTAGAGGTTCATCTCCCTCTCGAACAACTTCCGTCGAGAGAACCGTAGCGCAGGTCTGGCAGAAGTATTCATGATACAACACATGCGCATCGACGAAACGTTTTAAATCGACGCTTTTTATGCCGACCTTCCCCACATCGCTTTTGCGAACCGGGACACGGGACTTGTAATTCTGATCGCCGGTTGCGAGCACTTCCCCGCAATGGGAGCAGCAAATTTCTGTCGTGCCATTTGTTTTGTTGAACCAAAAGTTATCGCCTAATGTCAGCATGCCTTGCGGAACACGAAATTCCTGAAGCTTGAACTCCAAATGGGTGGAGACAGGAGCTCCTGCGTCTTCGAGGCGCTTCCTCCGGTTTTGCAGCCGACGCTGCTCCGTGCTTCTCTCATCGACCGTCATCTCCTCGGTGAAAATAACGCCATATACCGTTTCGGCAAAAGAGACGGATGTAGTACCGGCCAGCACATCCTGCCGCACACGCTCAGGATCGCGAAGCAAAGGGTCACCATAACCGGCGCAGGAGCCCCAGTTCCATTCCAGAACATCCGAGTCGCCGAGTGCCAGAGCAGGTCCTTTCCCCGTTAACGAAGGCCGCTCGCCAGAGAGTTCATCCACATTGTCAATGAGGCGGCCCGATTGAAGAATTTCCTTAATATTTGACGATTTTATTAATACCGTCTCGCCACGGGTACCCGGCGATCCTCCCAAAATGCCGGAGGTTTTGGGAATGCCCTCGGCGGTATATACGCCTAGACCGACCTGGCCTTTGTGCGGCATATAGGCGAGGATACCGCCATTGCCACCGCGAAATTTTCCTGCTCCGGCCGAATCCTGATGTTCCTTGCGGTAGAGATATAAAATCGGCCAATCGCGTTCATAGCCTTCAACATTGGGCCCTTGACCTTCAGGAATCCACCATTGTCCGTCTGCGAATGAACCGTCACGGTATGGAGTGGCCCCGCTGCTGCCGATCATCGTATCCAGCATCGGTCCGACATAATACTCTCCACGCTGGTTGGTTCCTGCATGAATTTGGATTTGCCACTGGCCGTTCGTGGTACTCAAAGCCAGTTTATGAAGATCCGGATCGCCGGACGATAGCAGCATTTTGGACACAACCGAGTTCGCCATCGCTACCCCAAGCTCCGTTGCGTAAATGCCCGCCGGGCTTACCGCGACTCCATAGTCAGGACAAGTCATGGTGCCAGGGGTAGGAATAAACTCGCAGTGCCGGGCCGCTCCTCCTCCGCCTGCCCCCATTTGGTCGGCCAATAAGATCACGTTAAAAGCCGAGAGAATGGCTCCTCGCCAAGCGGCAAACGGCAGATTAATCGCACCGGCTTGCCCGTCTGTTCCTTCATTTTTAACCGTCAACGTGTTGCCCTTCTTCGTAATCGACAGTTCGATCCGGTACACACCGCGATCACCTGTAACCGCCACTTCCTGATAGGCACGCTCTTTCCACGTTCCGTCCGGTATGGTCGAAAGACGATCAAGCAGCGCCTTTTCACTTGTATTCAGCACCTTTTTCATGACGCCCTTCACGGTCTTGGATCCATACTTTTTAATCAGACCCAGGATTCTTGCACGTGACGCATGACAAGCGGCGATTGCTGCCCGCAAGTCCAACGCTACATTAACCGGAGTACGAGATTGCCGTCTGAAGGCCGCTTCAATTTCAATATCCAGCTTCCCTTCTTTCACAATCCTGACTGGCGGAAATACCGGCGGGTCAAAATAAATGTCTTGAGCGTTCGGACAAAAGCTTCCCGGAGTCGTTCCTCCTACGTCATTTTGGTGCAGGCAGTTTGCAACCCAGCAGAAGATCTGGCCTTCCCAAAACACAGGAGCAAATATACCTACATCCGGTTGATGTGCTGTGCCGACCCATGGATCGTTTTGCAGAAACACATCGCCGTCATGAATGCCCGGTTCTTCTCCCCGTTTCTCAATGACATACTTGATCATGACATCCAGCATACCACCGAAATATTGAAGATAAGGACCGAAAAAAAGAATTTCCGCATCCTCGGTAAAAATGGCGGTTTGGAAATCCCTTGTTTCCAGTGTGATCGGGGATACCGCCAAATTTTCCACAATCTTGCCTTGTTCCAGATTGACATTCCAAAGATTATGACGAACCACTTCATACGTAATCGGATCAATCTCTTCCTCATATTCGCTGTGCAGGCTTACCGAAGGGGGGACTTGTAAGGGGTCGATCGGGATGTACGCCCGCTGAACGCCGTCCCAAAACTTACGATGCTGCTCCTGCTCCTGCAGTGATTTCATGGTTATTCCTCCTCCAAATTGGAATTGATCCGAATCATGTAGTCGCCATGATCCGTTTTGGTAACGGTTTGATTTTCGTTCACCACGATAGAGGTTCCGTGCAAATCAATGACGGCCGGTCCTGCCACCACATTCCCGCTTGTCAGTAAACTTCCATTGTAAATATCGGCATCTACAGGCGGACGATGACGGCTAAAGTATACTTTACGGCTTGGCTTCCTGGCATGATCGCTTGGAGATTTGCTGCTATGTAAGTCCACTTTTCTGTCAAACTTACGCACCTCTACCATCGGTTCGCAGCGGACAGAAACAATTTCAATCCTTGCTTCAGGCAGGAGTGCGGCCGATCCGTATCGTTCCTCATACTGACGCGAAAATTCAGTAAGCAGCTCTGTCAGCATAGTTTCGTCCAATTTTCCCGTCGGAACCTTGATTTCCAACTCATGCCGCTGCCATTGATAGCGTATTTTCGCATAGCGTGAAAAGTGAATGGGCGTATCTTCACCGATTTCTGTTGCGACAATCTCCGCTCCTTTCTTTTCCAGTTCAAGGAATGGCGTTTCGAGACTTTGCGGCGAAAAAGGCGAGAGAAGCCCAACTTCTCCTTCAAGTTCATAGCGGATATCGCTTGAGGATATACCAAATGCTGACCAAACCGAGGAAGTTTCACCGGGAACAATAATCATTTTGATACCCAAATCACGCGCATAAGCCGCAGCATGGATAGGACCTGCTCCCCCGTATGCGACTACTGCAAAATCCCGTGGGTCAAAGCCTCTTCCGATAACCTCGTTCTCAATCAGATTCGCCATTTTCGCATTGACAATCTCCACCGTCCCCATTGCAGCCTCAATAATGGAAATGCCAAGCTGTTCGGCAATTTTACCCATGGCTTTTTCCGCCAGCTCCACGCTTGGTTTAAGTCCGCGACCCTTTCCGAATCCAAACACCGCTTCCGGATCAATATACCCTAACAGCAGGTCGGCATCGGTTACCGTCGGTTCTGTGCCTCCCAACCGGTAACACGCGGGACCAGGGTTTGCTTTTGCGCTTTTCGGCCCTACCCGCATGGCCTTGCTGTAGGGATCAATCCACGCGATACTTCCGCCACCGGCACCAATAGAAATGATTTCAACATTGGGCACGTTATATTGATACTTCTCTAAAACCGTTTTTTCGGCGGAAAGCGGCTGTCCGTCCCGGATAATCCCGATATCGAAGCTGGTGCCGCCCATATCGGTACCGATAAGATTATGAATATCTAACTCCTTCATGATCTTTACGCAGCCCATGATTCCGCCGACAGGACCCGAACCGATTGTTTGAACAGGCAGCTGCTTGCTTCGTTCGAGCGGGATCATCCCCCCGTGACACTGCATGATCAGCAGAGGAGCTTTGACGCCTTTCGTTTGAAGACTCCCGCTGATTTCCTCCAAATACTTGGAAGTAACCGGCCCGACATAAGCATTGATGACCGCCGCCACCGTCCGTTCGTATTCTCCTAAAGTTTTTGTCACCTCGTGTCCGCAAGTAACGAAGACGGAATCGTCCATTTCGTGAATAATTTCCTTGACCCGCTGTTCATGTTGCGGATTTTTAAACGACCAAAGGAATGAAATCGCGATGGCATCCACGTTTTGATCCAACAGCTTACGGGCGGCTTCCCTTACCTGACTTTCAATTAGCGGTACAATCACTTCGCCCTGCGAATCGATTCGCTCGGTAACCCCAATGATGAGTTCCTTGGGTACCAGAGGTTTTGGCTTGGCCGTCTCTGTCACCTTCAATATATTTTCCGACGGCTCTCCCGTCACACGTCCCAATCCGCGCATCATGTTGATCGTATCCTCGAAACCATAGGTTGTCAGTAAGCCTACACGTGAGCCATTATTCTCCACCACCGTATTGGTTGCCACAGTAGAGCCATGTGAAATCATGCTGATATTTCGATAAAGTTCCGCCGGGCTTAAACCAAGTTTCTCGCCTGCGGATTCAATGCTGTTAAAAAAACCGGAGTTGAATTTATCATGGTAGGTGGTCAGGGCTTTTCCTTCAACAACCGTCCCATCACTTGTAACAAGCACGGAATCCGTAAATGTTCCGCCAATGTCGACAGAGCAGATCAAGTCAAGCTTCGAACTTCCCATACACACGCTCACCCTTTCAAATTTTGTAATCTGATCATAACATACTGACCAGATGGTATTTTTATTCGTTAAAGAATTGCCATCAAAAAACCGACCGGACGGTATTTTAATGACATTAAATAAATATTTTAGCTGACTGCTGTCGTATTGGGCATAAGGGTCGATAGATTGGGCTTGTTCTCGAGAGAAAGCAGTTCATGGATTAACTGCTCCAATTGTTCCGAAGAAATCTGCATCTCTTTCCTGAGATCGCGAATCATTTCAATATCTCTTTCAGTCTCGAAATTATAAAAGTCCTGCGTAATACTCATTTCTCTCACCAATTTTTGGCCATTTTTGAGTTCTACCGTGATTTTATTGCATAGAGGATTCACCGTTTTTTCAGGAATCATGATCGTTTTGTCGATTAACTGATTTAACGTTTCATGATCGAATCTTTTGAGGTTTGCTAGCGTCATTTCACCGTCCATCAAAGAGGACGAGACGCAATAAGGGGCACTCATCAACGTCTGACTGATATTTTGAAAAGGACCTTTGGAACTCATTCCCGGATAATTGGCTTCATAATCGTTCATTTCGATTACGATGCTTTGAATCTGTTCCACCTGGATATCAAATTCCTTTTTCATCTCAAGAGCGTTGATCACAGGAGATTGATTGAAGGCACAAACCGGATACAACTTGAAGGTCACATTTAAGATTTCATACACTTTGCCTAAATGCTGTACACATTTTAACGGATCTTTATGATTTCCAGCAAAAGCATGTAAAAAGCCCGCATTTCCTTCGAAAGCCAATTTGGTGGCAACAGCGCCGCTTTGAGCCAATAAAGCGCATAATATTCCGTTTTTGGCTGCCACCCCATTCTCAAACCTCCATTCCATAGTCCCGGCTGCAAACGCTTCCAAAGTTCCGAAAGCAAAGCTTGCTGCAAAGCCTAAAGCATGAGCGGTCTGTTCTTCCGTTAAGTGAAGAAGCTTTGCCGCCGCGGCAGACGCTCCCAAGATGCCATAAACCGAGCTCGCCCTAAATCCTCGCGGTGTAGATTGGGAAGTGTAGTGCCTGCTAAGGGCACCTCCAACTTCATAGCCCGCTATTAGCGCTGTCAGGATTTCTTTTCCGCTGGCCCCCCTTGATTCTCCCAACGCCAATACAACCGGAATGACGATTGTACCCAAGTGTGCCGTATTATGCGTGTCCTCCTGAACGCGGCTGTGAAGCATGACAGCGTTTGCAAAAGCGGCTTCCATAACCGTACATTTGGAGCCGTTGTACAATAAAGTCGCTTCATGTGCGCCTCTGCCGGTCACGCCGGCGATTTCCGCAGCAATTCGCGGGAAATCCGTGTCGTAACCAGCGAGACCAACACCAATTCCGTGGATGAGGCAGGTTTTGGCTTTTTGCACAACTTCAACCGGGATTTCCTCAAAACGCAGACGATGGACGAACGAAGCCAGTGTTTCACTAACGGTTTGAGACATTTCTCCTCTCCTTTCAAAATGAAAAATCAATCGTTAGTTGTGAGAATAGTCTGTATGTTCTGAATTATATCATCGCTTCATTTACACAGTCAACGTTAATTCGTTAGGGTGAGTTGAAATCCGGATAATTAGCTGATCGATAAACTTCGGTTGACCTGATAAACGAAGGGGCAGCCTTCCGATGTTCAGGAAGGACTGCCCCTTAATTCCATATTCAGTTGCAACCTTACCGATGCAGTTATAGCAATTGCCAATCATCCGATTGCAGCTTCTCGACTAGTTTCTTCATAAATGCTGCAGCCGCCAACCCGTCAATGACGCGATGGTCGAATGAGCCGACTAGGGTCAACATGGGGCGAATCTCGAACTGACCATTGATGACGACGATCTCTTCTACAGTCGTTCCGACTGCAAGTATGCCGGCTTCCGGCGGATTGACGATTGCGCTGAACTCTTCAACGTCCATGGCCCCCAAATTGGAAATCGTGAATGTGCCTCGCTGCATGTCATCCCCTTTAAGCGTTCCGGCTCGGGCAGCGGAAACAAGCCGTTCACGCACTCCGGCGATTTCCATAACCGAAAGCTCGTCGGCATGATGGATGACCGGCACGACGAGCCCATTCGGCGCGGCGACAGCCAGGCCGATATGGATCTCCTCGTACTCCACAATATGGCTATCCGCTTGGTCGGGCGCCCCTACAAACGACGCATTCAACTGCGGAAATTCACGTAAAGTCTCCGCAACAGCACGAATTAAAAAATCGTTAACCGAAATTTTTATGTTTCTCGAGCGGTAAATGTGCGGCTGTATTGTATTTTTCACGGCCAGCAGCTGGGTAAGATCGACTTTTCGTTTCACATAGAATTGAGGAATCGTAGTGACGCTCTCCACCATGCGCCTGGCGATGATTCGTCTCATTCTGGATAACTCAACAACCTTCGACTTCCCTTGATGTACTCCGGTGTTCCTGGCAGACGTCGCCCCCGCGTTGTTCCTTGATGCTTCCCTGCTTTCCTTGGGTGCGAGCGGTATCTGTTGTGCGGCCTCCTCTACGTCCGCATACAGAATCCTTCCGTTCGGCCCCGTTCCTTGAAGCGTGGTGTAGTCGATTCCGAGCTCTCTGGCTCTTCTGCGGGCAGATGGGGAAATCGCGATGATCCTGCGGTCCTGGTTAAGAGGCAGCTCCGCATCCGGCGAAGCAGCTGCGACTGCATCCTTCGCGCATTCCGTGTTCGGCTGCGGCCGTTCCGTAGGAGAAGCCGCTTCGCGGACGCTCGCTTCCGGGGTCTTCTGTTCGCTTTTCAGCCTTAGAAGCGGGGCCCCGACTTCAACCGTGTCCCCTTCCAGAACGAGCAGCTCCTCGATGACACCGTCCTGCGGCATCTCAACTTCCAGGACCGCTTTATCCGTTTCGATTTCTGCTACAACGTCGCCTTTGCTGTAAAGCTGTCCCGGTTTTACTAAAAAACGTTGAACGATGCCCTCTTCCATCGTCAGCCCCATTTTCGGCAACCGAACAACATTCATTGATCGTTACCTCCGCTTTCGTTTTTTCTCCTTGTATCGTAAACTAATTCCCCGGCTATGCTGAACAAGTCAGCCTTAAGCTCGATCAATTCCACGCGCACATAATCCGGCGTAACAGATAATGCTTCGCAGCAAGCCTTCGTGATTCCGGCAACCAGCTTTCTTTTCGTTTCCAAATCCCGGCCTTCCACCAATTTCAGTTCAATATAGGGCATGTTAAATCTCCTCCGATTCCTAATGTACGAACCTTCTGCTTCCGCTTCAAAGCGCCCGGTTAGTTTACAGGCTGATTGCGGTAAAGTTGTGATTTAACGGCAGAGACAATGTCCGAGACCTGCGGAAGCGTTTCTTTCTCTAACGTTCTGTTAAATGGAATCGGCACATCTTCGGTAGCTACGCGTCCGACCGGCGCATCCAAATAGTCGAAGGCTTCTTCTTGTATTCGGGCTGCAAGCTCAGCGCCCCAACCGAAGGAACGAGTCGATTCATGCACGATAACGGCATGCATCGTTTTCTTTACGGAGGCCAGTACAGTGTCCATATCCAATGGACTCAGCGTCCGTAAATCGATCACTTCGACGGAAACATCTTCCTTGGTCAGCTGTTCCGCTGCGCGCAAGGAGAAGTCGACCATTTGAGAAATACTGATCAAGGTTACATCCTTTCCCACCCGCTTCACATCTGCTTGGCCGAGCGGAATCAAATACTCTTCTTCCGGCACATGGCCCTTTTTCGTGTACTGCATTTTATTCTCGATAAAGACAACCGGGCTATTCTCGCGAATGGCCGATTTCAGCAATCCTTTCGCATCGTAAGGGGTGGAAGGGAGAACGACTTTCAATCCGGGGATGTGAGCAAAGAACGTTTCCAACGATTGAGAATGTTGAGCACCGTTACCGCGACCGCCCCCGCCTTGCGTTCGAATGACCAGTGGAACGTTTGTTTGTCCGCCGGACATGTACTTCATTTTGGCGACCTGGTTAATGATCTGGTCCATCGCAACGGCCGTGAAATCGACCCACATGATCTCGATAACCGGGATCAATCCGGTCATTGCAGCGCCCAGACCGGCCCCGATAAAACCGGCTTCAGAGATTGGCGTATCCCGGACCCGCTCCCTTCCGAATTGGTCCAATAATCCCCAAGTTACCTTGAACACTCCGCCGTAGTCGCCAATGTCCTCTCCCATGATAAAAACCCGCTGATCTCTTGCCATTTCTTCACGCAAGGCTTCATTTAACGCCTGCACCATCGTTAATTCTCTGGTCATTGTGTTGTAACATCCTCTCTACCGTTTCTAGATTACGTCGGTGAAGATTTCCTCGAACCCGGGTTCCGGACTTTGCCGTGCAAATTCGGCTGCCCTCGCTATTTCTTGCAAGACCTCATGATTGATAGCCTCCAATTCGTCCGCACTGGCTTCTCCGCTAGCCACCAATTTTGCGCCAAGGCGCTTGATAGGCTCCTTCTCCCACCAAGCCGCCACCTCTTCCTTGGAACGGTAAGTTTCCGAATCGCCGTACATATGCCCGTTAAGTCTGTAAGTTTTGGCTTCAATAAATGTAGGTCCTTCTCCCCTGCGCGCACGTTCTACAGCCTCGGTTGTGACGTTGAAAACAGCTTCAACATCATTGCCGTCAACTATAATTCCAGGGATGCGAACCCCTTCCGCGCGATCGATCAGATCCTTGTTCTTCAACGAAAATTGAATCGGCGTCATTTCGGAATACAGGTTATTCTCACAAACAAACACGACAGGAAGATCCCAGATGGCAGCCAGGTTCATCGCCTCGTAGACAACGCCTTGATTGATGGCGCCGTCTCCGAAAAAAGTAACGCTTACGCGATCGGTTCCCGTCATCTTGGCCGTTAATGCGGCTCCGACACCAATAGGGGCACCGCCTCCAACAATACCGTTGGCGCCCAGGATACCGTTCTGCACATCGGTAATGTGCATCGGACCGCCCTTTCCTTTGCAATATCCCGTTGCTCTTCCAAGTACTTCGGCCAAGAGCAGCTTGGGATCGGAACCTTTGGCTATGTGCTGGCCGCGTCCCCGATAGGTGTTGGTCAGGTAGTCGTCTTGTCTCAGAGCACTGCATACCCCGACCGCAACCGCCTCTTGTCCGATGTAGGGATGGTACGACCCGCCAACCAAACCTTCCTTGTACAATTCGATCGCTTGTTCTTCAAAGCGACGAATCAGCAGCATGGTCCGATAAAATTGTTTCAAACGATTTTCCATCTGATGCACCTCGCCTTTTACATTTTCTGATTTGCTATGTACCGCAAACGTCTTCCGCTTCGTCACAAGGCATGCACGCCCTTGCCCATACCTGCTTCTGAGGCTTCCATCACGATTTCACCCAACGACGGATGAGCATGAATGGTTGCAGCTATATCCTCCAGCGTACTGCCCATTTCAATGGCCAAGCCGATTTCTGCAATCAGATTGGCAGCCTCGATTCCTACAATTTGCGCTCCAATGATAAAACCCGTGTTTGCTTCTGCGATAACTTTCACGAAGCCCTCCCCTGCATGCAAAGAAAGCGCTCTGCCGTTGGCAGCGTAGGAAAACTTGCCTGTCTTCACTTTGTAATCTTGCTCGACGGCTTCCTTCTCCGACAGACCGATTGTTGCGATTTCCGGATCGGAAAAAATGACGGAAGGGATAGCCTTGTAATCAACTGCACTTGGATGACCGGCAATAGCCTCCGCCGCCACTTTGCCCTCATATGAAGCTTTGTGCGCAAGTGCAGGTCCCTTCACCACATCTCCGATTGCGAATATGCGTGGATTGGACGTCCTGCCTTGGCGGTCCACGTCAATGAAGCCTTTCTGATCAACCTGCACATCCGCGGCTTCCAGGCTCAATGGATCGGTATTCGGCTTTCTGCCAACGGCCACAAAGAGGTAGTCCGCATCCATCTTCTTCTCTTCTCCCGAATGCGTATAAGTAAGTGTCACGCCGCCTTCCGCCTCATACGCCGCCTTGGCGCTTGCGCCGGTAATGATTTGCATCCCGTTCTTCTTCATTTTCTTCTCGACGATAGAAGCAAGTTCGGACTCAAAAGTAGGCAAAATATGCGGAGCATATTCCAGCAATGTTACTTTCGTACCAAACTTTGCAAACGTTTGGCCCAATTCAACGCCAATATATCCGGCGCCGATGATCGCCAAGCTTTGAGGAATCTCTTTCAGCTGAAGGATTTCCTTCGAAGAAACAATCCGATTGCCGAACGCAAACCCCTGGAGCTCCACCGGTCGGGACCCTGCGGCAACAATGCAGTGTTCAAACTTGACAATTTTCGAGCGGTTGCCGTCATCGATCCGAACTTCATTCCCGCTCTTGAATTGCGCCCGGCCTTTCACATAGGTAACTTGGTTGCCGCTTAATAAACCTTCGACGCCGTTTTTCAGCTTCTGAATGATTACATGCTTCCATTGCTGGACTTGAGCATAATCGATGGAAACGGACTGGGCTGCGATCCCCATCTTGTTATGCTTTGAATTCACAAATAACTCATACGTTTTTGCTGCTGAAATTAGCGCCTTTGAAGGAATGCAGCCGCTGTGCAGACAAACCCCGCCGGGTTCGTTCTCGTCTACGACAGCGACGCTTTTTCCTAATTGCGAGGCCCTGATGGCTGCAACGTAACCGCCGGGGCCGGCGCCGATCACCAAGACATCAACGTGATCCGGGCACGATACCGATTCGCTCACTTGAAATTCACTCCTTAACGGCTCTTGCGTTTCCGCAGCATAATAGATGTACCCGACAACGAATGGAATCGTTAACAGGCATGAAACCCGCCATAGCCAAGTGTGGTCATATCCTGGATTGTAATTTTATCTCCAGCCAGGATTCGGGGTAGAAAAACGTCGAATGATGTATAGGGATCATGCATCACACAGCCAGGCAATCCTAGTATAGGAATTTGATCGTAGTAGGAAACAAGCAGCATCGAGCCTGGCAGCATAGGGGTTCCATAACGGACAATATCCGCCCCTATATTTTTAATGGCCAACGGGGTCCTGTCGTCGGGGTCGACGGACATTCCCCCTGTTACTAAGATCAGATCAACGCCTTGATTAAGAAAATAGGTTATTTTTTTCTCTATTTCCTCAGATTGATCGGGGGCAAAGCATTGTTCCACGATTTCCGAACCGAAGTGTTCAACTTTCTGTTTGACCACGGGCCCAAATTTGTCTTCAATTCGTCCTTCATAAACTTCGCTGCCCGTAGTGACTACGCCAACCTTTAACGAACGGAAAGGAATCACCTTTGCAACATAGGCGTATTTTCGACAAATCGACTCTACTTCTCTGACTATACGCTTCTCGATCATAAGAGGAATGGGTCGAATCCCGCCGAGGTGCTGATTCTGCTCAACGGGTCGATTCGTGAACAAAGTCGAAAGAGCTATGCCCTGCAGTTCATTAATTTCATGAACAGCTTTTGGGTTGATCTTAATAAGACCTTGTATCTCGCTCTTAAACGTCATTTTCCCTTCTGAAGGTCCCACGGCATAGACGTTTTCCCCCGCTATCGCATCTGCCATCTGCTGGGCTGCCTCATCCTCATGCGCGTACTCTTCAGGTATATCTAATGTATAAATGTGGCCTTTTCCAATATTCAATAAATGGGGAATGTCGGTCTCCCTGATGACGTGACCTTTCTTAAATAAACGCCCCTTGAATTTTCCTGGTATAATTTGGGTGAGATCATGAGCAAGCACCATTCCAATTGCATCTTCAACTTTAATTTCTCTTACAAAAGCATTCGTGCTCAATTGGAAAAACCTCCTTGAACGGTGCTCAGGTTAAATCCGGGTTCATACTGTATATTTGATTCAGATCTTCCTGAGTATCGATATCAAATCCCCAGACGGATTGTTCAAAGTGAACCGTTTTTAACGATTTTGAATGGGACTTTATGATGGATCTCCCCCCTTCATCGCCTTGCAAATGTTGAAATTGCGGATATAGCTCGGCATCAAATACAATCGGGTGTCCGTCTATGCCCTTGTATTGAGGCCTAACTATACGAACCCCTTCGCTTCGATGTCGCTTGTAAGTTTCAAGCAGCTCTTTCACCACGATATCCGGGACCAGGGGTTGATCCGCCAAAAAAATCATCGACGCCTGAGTCCGATCGGATACAACTTCAATTCCCATTCGCAACGAAGTCGACATGCCTTGGGAATAGAGTTCGTTCGAATAGATTTCTACATTTTTTAAATCATGAATGGATTGTTGAAATGAGCTCGTATGTTCGCCGCTAATGAGTACAATGGGCTCCAATCCAGCGCGAATCGCTTTTTCTACCGTATAACGAAATAAAGGTTTGCCGCTTAAAGACAGCAGCAGCTTCGGTTGACCCATTCGTCTGGACATTCCGGCGGCAAGAATAACGGCACCCAGGTTAAGCATGGATTTTTGCCCTTCCATGCAGCGGTGCGGCATTGCGATTGTTTCGGAGACTCATGAGCTGTGACACAATACTAACGGCCACTTCATCAATGGTTTCGGCGCCCAAGTCCAAACCGATCGGGGAATAGATCGGAGCCTCTGACATAGGCAACCCTATATTGACAAGCATTTGCTCCGTTCGCGATAAAGGCCCCAGAACGCCAACGAACTTCGGGCGACTATGTAAAGCAAGCCGTAAGGATGCTTCGTCTCGGTTTAAATGATGATTCATAATGACCCACCAGCCATCCGGAAACATGGACGGATCGGCAGCATCAGGTTCCATAACGACATGCTGCGCGGAGGGAAAGCGATTGATATTGTTAAAGCTTTCTCGCGGGTCCAATACGGTTACGGCAAATCCGGCTTTACTTGCCAGATCGACTACAGGTACGGCATCGTGTCCGGCGCCGGTTACGATCAGACGTTCGCTAGGACGAACCGTATCAATAACAAAACGGCGTCCTTCCACATGCATCACCTCAGCCCGAGTTCTGCTTCCTGCATGCAGGATAGCTTGCTTGCGTACCGCAGTCGGGAGCGAGGCTGTATCCCCAAATTCCGTGTCTTCACCCACAAAGGCAGCCCGTGTTTCCCCGGTACACTCCAGGATGTACGTAATTCGTGCCTCTTGATGGATCCAATAATCAATCTGCGACCAGAACGAATCAGCAGGATCGACCGGGACGATCAAGATTTCTTGAGCCCCTTTGCAGCCAATGCCTAAACCCCACAGTTCATTTTCCGTCAAGTCATACTTGACCGTTAGCGGAACTTGTTCCTGAATCGCTTTCTCGGCCCAACCGAACAGATCCCCTTCCAGGCATCCACCGCTTAAAGTCCCACACATGGTGCCATCCATGGACATCATCATTTTCGCTCCAGGCCTACGATATGCGGAACCGATAACCGTAATGATCATAAGCATCGCCGCCTGATCACCGCGTTCCCATGTCTGCTTGATCTGCTTAAACACCTTTTTGAACTCTTCGATTTGTGACAATACGGTGCCCTCCCCGCTGCTTCCCGCCTGGATTCAATGTTTACTTGAAATCCGGAATCGTCCGGTAACCTAACCGCCTATGTGAAACATTTCAACTTTTTTCTTGTTCAACTCCAGCGTGTTGCTCAGGCGCACTTCTGAATACCGGTCTACTCTATGTTTCCATACCGTCATAATATGCTCTTTGATCCCGTCATCATCTACCCCTTCCCTCAGCAGCGTACGAAGATCCGTACCGTGAGCACCGAACAAGCACGTATACAAAGACCCTTCGGCGGAAAGTCTTGCCCTTGTACATGTCGAGCAAAATGTCTGCGTAACCGATGAAATAAAACCAATCTCCTGGTTCGATCCGAGGTATCGATACCTGCTCGCCACTTCGCCAACGTAATTCGGCTCCAGAGGTTCAAGCGGCATTTCACGGTGAATCAGCTCTACTATTTTTTTACTCGGCACGACGTGATTCAATCTCCAGCCGTTACTGTTTCCCACATCCATAAACTCGATAAATCGTACAATATGTCCTTTTTCACGGAAATAACGGGCCATAGGCAAAATATCCTGCTCGTTGATACCATTTTGTACAACCATGTTAATTTTGATTTGAAGGCCCGCGCGCGCAGCTTCGTCAATCCCTTGCAGTACAGGCCCTACTCGAAAGCCTTTGCCGTTCATTTGGCCAAACCGTTCGTCATCGAGACTATCGAGACTTACGGTAATTCTTTTTAATCCAGCTTCTTTGAGCTCCCCTGCGTATTTGGCCAGAAGCGAACCGTTAGTCGTCAGAGAGATGTCCCGAATCGATTGAACTTGGTTCATGTGCTGGATTAATTGAGGCAAATTCGGTCTAAGTAACGGTTCACCGCCGGTAATCCGAATTTTCTCTACTCCTAGATCAGCAAATAGATGGACCAATCGGATGATTTCCTGAAAACTAAGAAGTTGATTCCGGTCAAGGAACTTATAATCGGTTCCAAAAAGCTCTTCAGGCATACAGTAGCGGCAACGGAAATTGCACTTGTCGGTAACGGAAATTCTCAAGTCACGCAGCGGCCGGCTTAAACGATCCCATACCTTGGTGTATGCCATATGTAGAATCACCCTTGTCTCCATTCATAGTTTTGAAAAGAGAGGCCTCCAAGGAGGCCCCGACCTTTCCGGTATACAGTTTAGGTTGCCGGTTCGACCGTTTTCATTTTTTGCGCAGCTTCGATGACGGAATCGACGATGTTCTGGTACCCGGTGCAGCGGCATATATTTCCGGATATCGCTTCACGAATCTCGTGTTCTGAAGGGTTAGGATTCTCGGCAAGATAGGCGGAGACGGTGATTACAAATCCGGGCGTACAGAACCCGCACTGTAACCCGTGCTTCTCCCGGAAGGCCTCCTGAATAGGATGAAGCTGTTCGGGCGAGCCCAACCCTTCAATCGTAGTCACCGATCGACCGTTTGCCTGTACGGCCAAAGTCAAGCAAGACCGGACGGCCTCGCCATCCAGCAATATCGTGCAAGCGCCGCAAACCCCTTGTTCGCATCCTACATGGGTGCCTGTCAGCCCCAATTCCTGACGAATAAAATCGGACAGCAAAGTGCGGACATTGACTTCCCGCTCGTATTTGACTCCATTGACCGTCACATCGATTTTTTGTGTAGTAACCGCCTCAACCATTTACTTCGCTCCCTTCAATTGTTCGTAAGCGATCTTTAATGCTCTGACGCTTAAAATGGCCGCCGCTTCTTTCCGGTATTCGGCACTGGCGAGTTCCGATACTCTCCGACCTTGAATACCGGAAAGCTGCTTGATAAACGCCGCCTTTTTATCCGCTTCCAGATCCGGATTGACTTCAGCTTCGATGTCTTTCTGGAGTTGTTCAACCCGTTCAAGATTGAACGTTAAGCCGCGTAATTTCTCCACAGCCCGGACACGGTAAGGCACGCCTTCGCCGCTCACATTCCCCAGAGCTACCCGCACATCGGTAACGGTTTCCTTCTCGTCCAGTTCAAGCGTGGCGGCTGCGGACACGATCGGGATATGGCCGTGACGCCGGGTCACTTCCAGGAAGGAATAGCCGGTATGGCTCGAAAGAAGCGGGAAGCGGATTTCGGTCAACACTTCATCCGGCTTGACAATGGTGGTGAAATGGCTTTGAAAAAAGCCGGATGCCGGGACGATGCGTTCGCCTTGCGGTCCTGCGATGACCATCTGAGCGTCGAGCAAACGGGCAACGACTCCGTATTCGGCACCCGGGGCGTTTTGCACAAGGCTCCCGCCGATCGTCCCGCGACTGCGAATCTGAAAATGGGCGATATGCTCAACGGCTTTCCGTAAAATAGGGCAATGTGATGCCACAAGCTCGGAACGTTCAATCGTGCGATGGCGAGTCAGCGCTCCGATGGCCAAACTATCGGAGGTTAGCCGAACATAGTCCAAATCGGTAATTCCATTAATATCTACAATATATGAGGGTTTGGCTTGACGCATATTCATTTCTTGAAGAAGACTCTGACCTCCGGCAATAATGCAGGAATCTGCTCCGTATTTTTGCAAGGCATGAATGGCGTCGCTTACACTGTTCGCTACTACGTATTCGAATGGAGCGGGTTTCATCTTGGTTCACCTGTCCTTCCCGGATAAGAATTCTAGAAATTGGCTAAAGCCGGCTTCGCCGTTTCTTCTTATTGCTTGTCTCCAACAGGGACTCCTTCCGCGTACTTCAAAAACTCTTCGTAGTCATGGGAAGGAAGAATAAAATCAGCATCCCTCTTGATCTTCTTCATCGCCCGGTATGTGGCTTCCAAATCGTAATACAGGCCCGGCGGAATCGCCTTGTTGACGTTTTGCTCCACTTTTCGGGCGATATCCCCCAAAATAACGGCGTTACCCGCAGAAGTTTGGACGTAGACGGCTTGACTTCCAGGGGTGTGCGTATTGGCGAATAATACGCATTTGACGCCCGGAGCAATTTCTTCATCCCCCTCGATCAAGCGGACTCTGGACCATAACGGATCAATTAATTCTGCAATGTCTTTACGATCGTAGAAGAGGGCGCCGCCGCCGAATTCGAGCTCGGGAGAAACCAGGGGCGCTGCCGCCGCCTGCAATTCCGTCCGCTGAATAATGAATTTGGCGCGGGGCAGCAGCCCGCATCCCCCCGCGTGATCGTAGTGGAGGTGTGTGAGAATGACCGTTTGGATATCCTCCAAACCGAAGCCGTACTTGGATAGCTGCGCCTGCAGCGTCCATTCAGGCTTGGATCGATGCGGCCCCAGTCCTTGTAATTGCACACAACGTTCCGCGTCCCGAAACCCGGTATCGACCAGAATGGGTTCTCCTCCGTGCAGCGGTACTAACAGCCATGCCGCAATCGGAACGCTTATAAGCGATTTTTCGCGGGACAGCGACCAGAACGCGTCCAGAACTTGAGGCACATCGGCTTCTCCGACAAGCAAAGGGTATATTTTCCAATCAGGAGTTGACATAAGCGTATCTCTCACTTTGTTTAATCCATTGCACAATTTTCTCAGGCGAAAGCGGCAAATCTTTCACTCTTACCCCGAATGGTTCCAGCGCGTCCTCCACCGCATTGGCGACGGCGGCAGGCGACGGGATGGCCCCGCCTTCCCCCATCCCCTTCGTGCCTAGCGGAGTAAATGGAGAAGGACATTGAATATGATGGGATTTGATATCCGGCACTTCCATGGCTGTCGGACACAAATAGGTTTGGAAATCAAGATTGAGTAATGAACCGTTTGCATCATATTCCAAATCCTCCATTAAGGCGCCCCCGATTCCGTGAGCGATCCCGCCGGCAATTTGTCCGTCGATGATCATGGGGTTGATAATGGTTCCGCAGTCGTGGGAAACTACAAATTTTTCGATTTGAATTTGCCCCGTCTGAATATCCACTTCAACGACCGCAATGAACACTCCGGTCGGATGGGTCGTATACAGATTGACCCGGCCGTACTCGTCCGGTTCCCATTTGACCACTGGACTCGTCCATGTGTACGTGCATTCCAAATTCACGTCCAAACCTTCGGGAATCGTCCCGTATGGCCCCGGCCACAGATGAATTTTATTTCCAAGCTCTTTGAGGCTGATGGATTCCTCCGGCGAGCTGCTTCCTCTTTTTCTAATAGAACCGTTGTACATTTCAAGCTCGGCCGGATCGATACCGAGCAGATGGCCGGCAATTTTGATTAATTTATCCCGGAGCAGCTTGGCTGCTTCATGTACGGCCGATACGGTGAACGTTGCTCCGCGGGATGAGAACGGTCCCAATCCGTAAGGAGTGACATCGGTATCTCCGTACAAGAACGTAATATCATAAATGCCTACATTCATGATGTCCGCTACGACTTGCGGCAGTGTGGTTTCAACACCCTGTCCAATATTTTGATGACTCGTCAGGATTTGAAAACCTCCCTCCGGCATCATACGGACCGTAGCCGCCTGGAAACCGTTGAAGATCCCGTTAAAAACCGCTGCTCCAGAAGGCTCGAGCATGGCTGAAATTCCGATTCCTATATATCTGCCCTGCTTGCGCAGTTCCTGTTGCCGTTCTTTCAATTGGTCGTAACCGACCTTCTCCAAAGCCAGACTCATTAATTGATGGAAATCGCCGCTGTCATAAATCGGGCCGGCAATATTCTGGTACGGGTATTCATCCTTCGTAATAAAATTGCGGTTGCGTAATTCGATCGGAGAAATCTTTAGACGCTGGGCCACAATATCCATCATGCGCTCCATAGGGTAGCTCGCGATATCCTTGCCGTAGCCGCGATGGGCGCCATAAGGTCCTTTGTTGGACACGACTCCAACAACTTGGCAATCATAAACAGGAATTTTATAGGCTCCCGGAAAATACGACCCGGCTACCAGCAGGGCTGGCGTACCCGGTCCATGGCAAGTTCCGTCAATCCCAATGTTGGCATACAGTTTGGCTTGAAGACCCGTGATCTTATAATCCTTGTCCAGACCAATCTTCAGCGTGCAAGAATAATCGCGCGATTGCATGCCGGACAACAAATTTTCCACCCGGTCTTCGGTCCATTTCACCGGCTTGCCCAGCATTCGCGCCATGATGCAAACGATGATTTCGGCATCGGCCTGTAATTTGGTCCCATATCCCGCCCCCACATCAGGCGCAATCACTCGAATATTGTGCTCAGGCATATTTAGCGTTTGGGCGATCAAGGTACGTACCTGATGCGGAGCTTGTGTCGAACAGGTGACGGTCATTCTCTGGGAACCGGGGTTGTAATCCGCAATACATGCGCGTGATTCGATCGGGGTCCCGGTATAACGGCTGTGAGTGATGGTCTCTTCAAAGACGTATGCCGAATTCTTGAAGGCTTCCTCAATGTCGCCGATGGTGCTTCTCCAATCCTGTTGGAGATTATGGCCCCATTCTTCATAGAGAAGCGCAGTAGGCTTCAAGGCGTCTTCGATCGTCACGACCGCGGGAAGAGGATCGTATTCCACTTGAATTAACTCCACCGCATCTTCCGCAATATACCGGTCAACCGCCGCCACTACAGCGACTGCCTCGCCAACAAAGCGGACCTTCTTGTAGGCAATCGGATACACTTCCGGCACTTTATTGGCGATATCGATCGTCGTCGCCAATTTCCCCGTGTACTTCAGCGATTCTTCACCCGTCAGAACCGCTACGACACCGGGCAATTTTAGGGCTTGGCTGGTATCGATGCTTCGAATATGAGCATGAGCATGGGGACTTCTCAAGATCGCCAAGTGAAGCATGCCTTTCACTTCAATGTCATCCGTGAAACGGCCATAACCGGTTAACAATCTCGGGTCCTCTTTACGTTTATAACTGACTCCCAATCCAGTTTTCGTTTCTGTCATGACAATATCGCCTCCTCAGAACTTATATTTAAATTCCTGATCCTGATGACCTGCCGGCCATGCTCAGATGGGTAGAACAAGGTACAATCTACCTCTCCATGTAAACGGTTGCATTTTGCATTGAAAGACAGTTCCGTTAGTCTTTCAAGATGATTTCCAGAGAATCCATCAGGCAGTCTAACGGATGAAGCTACGATACGCTGCATTTACAATATGGAACTGATACTTGGAACAAATCCCAGCCTCTGGGAAATTCTTAATCCCGCTTCCATTAACTCGCGGGTTAATTCGTTCTTATTTTCTATCATGCGGGAAGCAGGACCACCCAGACTAATCGTCCCCACCGACCGTCCGGTGTAGTTATAGATGGGTACCGCATAACAGGTTAAGCCCACTTCGATTTCTTCACGGTCCATGGCATAACCTGCTATGCGTATGTTTCTTAATTCCTCATGAAATTGTTCAAGATCCACAATTGTATTTGGTGTATATTGGGTCATCCCTTTTTCTTGAATAATCCGATCCACTTCTTCTCTTGAATAAGTGGACAGGATGGCTTTGCCTACGGCCGTGCAATGAACAGGCCTCCTCATGCCTAGCTCAGCCCTTATACTAATAGATCTTGAACCCTCAATTTTATAAAGGTAGACGGTTTCACCGCTGTTATAGGTCGCAAGAAAAGAAGTTTCCCCGGTAATCTCTGATAATTCACGCAAATGTCGGGAGGCGACTTCTACGATTTGCATTTTATGCAGTCCTAATACTCCGATCTCCAGCGTCTTCAAACCAATCGAATATTTTTCAGTATCCGGATCGAATTGAACGTAATTCCGGATTTTTAAAGTTTCCAAGAGTCTGTAGATCGTAGTCTTAGGTAAATCGACCTCCTTCACTAATTCCGCAAGAGCTACTCCTTCCCCCTTCTCGGATACCAATTCCAAGAGGATTAAGGCGCGCTCCACGGTAGAGTTGACCTGTTGATGCTCAGTCCCTTCCAAAATGACAATTCTCTCCCTTCATGATTAAAGGCTCTAAGGTATGTAAGCAGGTTATTAGCGTGTCTACAAATGGAACGTCGTTCCATTTGTAGAATATAACACGCGAACAAAAAAGTCAATACATGCTACCCCTGCCATATACCACCTTCCTAACACATCGGCGAGTGCCGCTACTCGCCCAACCTTCCGCCAGGTGCGATCACGTCTGATTGATTGATGATAAAACGCTTACATAAATGCTTGTTTTTAATCATCAGCCCCTCTTTACATGGTATACGTCGAAATCAAGCGTCGAAATCAAGCCATGACAACTTCATTATTGGAACGACGTTCCAATGGAACGCTGTTCCAACAAAAGAATATAACATGGAATCAGGTATGTCAACACATTTCATTTGTGAATATAGTAGACTTTCGCCTCCTTTAGAAATAATTTCCGCATGTTGTAACTAATCTGGCTCGTGCAGCGTCATAAGGAAGGATAAATGAATATATTAGAGGCGGTGCTTGACAAATGAAAATGAATTGGAAGTCTTTTGTAAGCGGGATGGTTTTAGGTTCCGTCCTATTTTCCGGTATTTCGTATGCCGCTCCCAAAGTGGTAAAGCTGGTCGTTAACGGCAATGACATTCATTCCGAGGTCGCTCCACAGATTATTGACGGCAGTACCATGATCCCGGCAAGAGCCTTGGCGGAAGCCTTGGGAGCCCGCGTATTTTGGGACGAAGACAATCAAACTGTAGTTGTTGAAAATGAGGAATATCGCCGGCTGCAGCGGAAACAAGCCGACATCAGCGAGCGGGATGCCGCAGGCTTAGCGGCAGATGCGCAGCATCACTTCTGGCAAATGATGATCGGCGGAGGCGGCGATCATAAAGATAGTTCCTTTGACGTCAAAGGGAATGATTACCGGTGGATGGGCACTGAATTGGATACAAAGACTAAGTATATCGAATACCTCGAGCTTCTGTATACGCCTGAACAAGCCCAGGCCTACTGGAAACAGCAAACGGAGAACGGGTCCATTGTGGAAATCGAAGGCAAACTGGCTCAGCCTAACGCTGACGGCGGAAGCCGGATGGAATGGGAGAACGCCCAGGCAACATTCATTCAAGAAGGCAACGGAGTAAAGACCTTCCGGTTTTCTGTGCCGATCGAAGATTCGTCCGAGGTTAAAGAAATAAAATTACGCTTTGTTGAAGGAAAGGGCTGGCGCATTGATGAGCCGGTGGACACGATCCGGTAAACCAACGGACCATCCATCCGCTTCTGCCGGGGTCACCCGGTCCAGCCCCTTTCCGATTGAAAATAGGAATGATGGGAACAGACATAGTTTACATATTATATATTATGTAAACTATGTCTTATTTCAAACTTCAAGGTACCGGAAAACCTGTCAATCAGTGACTGACGAAGGGCTGCGACAACCGCCGAATAAAATACGCATCCTCAAGGCTCGGTCTTTCCTGCTTAAATCCGGGCGGCGGGAGCTCCCCGATCATCCGAATATGCGCCTTTCCTTCCCGGATGGAGCAGCGGACAAGATTTCGTTCCTCAATCCCGGCCAGCTGCTCCGCAGCTATAATGCCGGAGTAGACGTTCAGCGGCAAGCCTGCGGTCCACTCCTTCTGCGTTCCGTGAAAACAAACGCGTCCTGAATCGAGCCAAAGAATCCGATCCGCCCTTTGATCCCACTCCCCCAGCTCATGCGTCACGACGACAACAAGCCGATCCGCCGCATATTGGGTTAGTAATGCCATTAAATATTTACGCTCTAAACTATCCAGGTGGCTTGAAGGCTCATCGAGCAGCAGCGCGAGGGGACGGCCAAGACAAGCCTGCGCTACAGCAACGGACTGCTTCTGCCCCTGGGACAGTCTCCCGATAGGCTTACGGGAGATGTCTTCGATGTGAAGCTTCTTTAACCATTCCCCCGTCTCGCTCGTATCTCCCAAGCCCTTCAAGCCGGCCATATATTGCAGAAAGCCCCGCGGCGTCATGTCCTCGTACAGCTCCATCTCGGATGGAGCAAAACCGATATTCCGCCTGATGAGGGGAAGATGCTCTTTCACGGTCATCCCCCCATACCTGATTTCACCCGAATCCGGTTCAATGCCGGTGGAGAGAAGCTCCAGGAAGGTCGTTTTTCCCGAGCCGTTGCGGCCGACCACGACCGTCATGCCGCTCTCCAGCGTAAGGTCATCGATCGCAAGGTCAAAGTCCGGGTAGCGTATGCGAACGTTTGTCATATGAATCATCCGTTATTCCTCCTCTCCGTCAGGTTATATCTCATACCGGTACAATTTAGCGCTAATCCGGTAGCTGTACATGAGCAGCAGGCAGCCTGCGGCCAATCCGAGCAGCTCCAGGATGGAGGTAAGCGTTGTGGGAACGAATTCGTTAAAGCGGAGCCATTGTTCCCCCGCCAGAAGCATCGTCCAAGCGCCTACGCCAGCGGCAAAGCCGTGCTTTATCCCCCGCCGAAAGGCAACGTAAGCCAGAAGCCCACCGATCAACAGCAGTTCGCTTAACCAGCGGAGCATGAACGACAGTAAAGACAAGGGAGCATCCGTGCTCAAGACCAGGTACACCGAACCGATCAAGCCGAGCAGTGTCGTCATTCCGATCATAAGCAGAAGCCGGATTAGCATCAATAGGGCCGGTGGAAAAGGCGTGACACTCTCCACCATACGCATCTTCGGATTCCACGTCCGGTAGCCATACAGCAGCGAAGCGAAGAAAAATAACGGCAGGGTCTTTCCGTACAAATTGGAGTCCAGACCCGGCGTACGGTTCCATAGACTGCTGCTCAATGTAAGCAGGACGAAAGCGATAAGGCTGATGATCCAAAACGCTTTACCGAATGTTTGCACTTGCAGCAGGCATTGACGCCAAAACGTCGGCTTGTGCCACACCGCCGGGTTTTCCCATTGCGAGGCATCCTGTTTCTTCCTTAACAGCTCAAACTCAGGCTGCAGCTTGGCCAAGAGCCTCGCCGTATCCTCCATCCGCGGAGCTCGCGCCACATAACCGGCCAGCGGTTCCCTCAGCTCCCGTTCCAATGTATCTAATTCCAGATCGTCGATCGGATGCGTTTTTTTAGGTCGCGCCATTTCCGGTCCCCTCGCTTTCCGTAATAAATGCTGGGCTGTTGACCAGCTTTTTTCTCAGCTTTCGAAGCGCATAGTACAATTGTGATTTAACGATACCGAGCGGCTGATCCACGACCTCGGCGATCTCTTGAAGCTTGAGATCTTGAAAAAAACGCAGCAATACAATATCTTTCTGGATATCCGTAAGCTGATCCAACGACTGAAGCAGTTCCTTGCGGGTTTCCTGACGCTCGTAAATTTCAACAATCGACGGACGGACGTCCACAGGGTCCGGAAGATCCGGCTGCAGCTCTTTTGTTGAGCGATAACTCGGGCTGCGCCAATAGTCCACACACAAATTTTTGGCGACCCTGTACATCCAGGATCGGACCCGTTCGGGCACGCTTCCTTGCCGAAGCTGCCGCAGCAGACGGATGAACGTCTCTTGGACCAGATCCTCCGCCTTATCCGTATTTCGCAGAGTCCGTTCCAGATAAGACAACAACGGCCCATGGTATCGGTGAACGAATGCTTCGAAGGCAGCTTGGTCGCCGTCTGCCATCCTTCGAACGAGCTGCTCGTCTGTAACCAAGCCGTGCCCCTCCTCTCTATTCCAGCTCATCGTGCACGATCCACCGCTCTCTCCGGTTAGCGAGTATGATCGTGAAGCCAACGATCGCAATGGCCGCGGCGGCATGCATCCACCGATTGGCAGTAAAGGTTGCCTCCGGGGGAATATGATGCGTAAACAAAGCGCCGTGCCCCAGAAGCCTGCCTTCCGAAAGAACCTCGGCCAGCCATAGGGCGAACCCTGCCGCGGCGCCGCTGTACAACTTTTTGAACGCCAGTATGAACAGCAAAGACAGCGCCGTCATGGACATATAAGCAGGCCAGGCTTGAAGCAGCAGTTGCAACCATCCGGCCTCCCCGCGCGTGCTTCCGCCGCCTGCATAGGAGAAGATTTCAGTACGAATTTGCCCATACCTGCAAACATACGACCCGACCATCCCTCCATGCAAGGCAAGCAGTGTCGCCGAAATGAGCAGCAGCTTGCGCCATATCATACGAGGGAAGGAAACGGGGAACGTAGCGTAAATTTCGAGCGTACCCCCGAGCTCCCGTTGAAAATAAAGGGTGCAAACCATCGGGACGAGCGGCAAAAACGCCATCTCGTTGTAGGTTGTCATATTTTTGGGAATCTCGGGATCGCCTAACCAAATCGAAATATGGAGGAGCAGCAGGTACAGGGCGGGAACCGCCGCCATCGGGGAGTACAAGCCTTTAAGATCAGAGATCATTTTACTCATGCTTAGCGCCCCCGCTCCAGGCTTGCTCCCAATCGCTCGCTTGTATGATCGGATAGCGGTAGGCCCATTCCCCTTCAATCGAAAGTCCTTTGCTGTAGTAATTGTCCAGCACCCGCTTCACATGATCGAGCCGTCCCTCGCGAATAGCTTTCTGCACCGCACGATCGACCGGATCGCCGGCTGCCTCTCTCCCGGCTCCGACCGGAAATCTCGGATACAGCAGCCCGGCGCCAAGCGGCGTTTCCTCTTGTCTCTTCGGATGTTCCGCCTGGTATACTTGATAAAATGCTCGGCGAATCGATCCGACCAGCGAGCTGCCAGGGCCTTCCCCGGGAAAGCCTATCCCTGCATTGCGGTCGCCGAACAACGAAACATGAACCATCTGAGCCAATTGAAAGGCGTCTAAATTCGTATGCAGCGATTCACTGAATACAAACCGGTTTCCCGCAGCCTTATGAATGGAGCGTTCTTGCTGCGCAGCGACCATATGAAGCGGCATATACAGCATCGCTTCCGGCTTCGGAAGCGGCTTGCTCAGCCAGGAATCGTAATAAGCCATAATATCCGAGTAGGCTTTCAGAAATTTCTCCGCCTCGTGTTTATTAGCGGGAGAAGTTAGGATCGCCATCGTCTCGCCGGGTATTCGGATCTCCGTTAAATGACCCGCAAACAGCGTCACCCCGTTCGTTTTGTCTTGTTTGAACGATTGCGTGAAGTCTCCCTGTTCCGGCTGCTTGCGGATCGTACCGAACAACTCCCCGGTAAATCCTGTCAGTTTCACGTCAAAGTCGGCCAGCAGCTCGTGCCCAGCTTCATAACGGTCGCGAAACGTTCCCGGCGTATCCTGTACGTAGAGCACCTGCTTGCCCGGTATCGGGTACCACGCAAGATGTGAAGGCAAATAAACAAGATCCCCCCGCACAAATCCATTCACCACCTCGCGGTAGCTGGATGCCGGGTACCAGTTAAAGAGCTTGCCCTCATATTCGAATAAAAGGGTTTGACGAGCGGGTCCGTCTTCGAGCGCGGCCCGGTCGAATGATACGAGATCCCCTGTTTGCTTCGCAGGAACCGGTTTGCCGTTGACCGAAAGCTTCTTCAATACAAAGTCCCGGTTCAGTGTAAACGTCATGGACGTTCCGTCCGTTTGTGGCGGAGCGTCGAGCTGAACCGCCGCCGTTACGTCAAGACGATCGTCAGGGTGCCGATGAACCGTCAACTCGTAGCTGCTCACGGAAAAACTGGATTCTCCGTACGAAGTGCGGTCCGCATAATCGGGAGGCGCATCCTGCAGCTTCTTCTCATAAGCGGAGAAGCGTTCCTGCCACATGGCTTCATAAGGAACGAAAGCCAAGACGGAAGCGAGCAGCGCGAGCAGCATCGCGGTGACGGATGAACGGTAAGCGCCGCTCGGCCGCTTTTTATGAATGAGCATGACAACCGTCGCCAGCATCCATAATGTAAAACAGAGCACAAATCTCCGGGACAGCCACAATTCCTCACTGAGCAGGTACGGGCCCCAGACGTCGTTCTCCCATAAGGAATTCGTAAAGAATTGGCTGAGATGAAACGTTTTTAAGTCATACAGCCGGAGCCGGGAAATCAGAAACACATCCAGGAAAAACGTGCCGAATATCCAGGCGCAAAAGCCGATCATATAGCAAACCCGATTCGGTATAAGAACGGCCAGCAGCATGGCCAGCGCCAGCGTCACCATGTAGGAAACCGTATACTGCACCGCGAAGAAGCTTAAGTGGCTTCGAAGCTCCGAAACCGGCAGCTCGGCCAAGATCCCGAACCCCGCATATACCGCGGCCATGGCGAAGGTGAACAAGCTTAAATAAAGCAGCCCCGCCGTATATTTAGCGGCAATGAATGCAGAACTCGATACCGGCAGCCCGGCGCTCCATTCGTAGGAAGGCCTGACCATATCCTTCCGGATCAGCAGCATGCCGATCAACATGGCTATGCCCAAACTAAGCGTGTGCTGCAGCTTGTGAAAATCATAGGCATAGAGATATATATTTTGGGAGACGTCCGGCTCAATCGCGGTCAGCGTATAGGCGAACCAAAGCCCGAACAGCGGAGGCAGCGGCCACAACAACCGGTTCGTGAACAGCAGCCGGCATTCCAGTTGAAGCTGGCGGCTCCATTTACGCATGGCGCACACCTCCGAGCAGCGCCAGGTATCCGTCTTCAAGCGTGGGCTTGACCGCCGCGGCATAAAGGCCCGGACATGACGCAGATACCACCCGGCATACGATCCCATGCTCCGTACGGCTTGTCGAGACGATCTGCGACGGAGAGAAGGCGGCGAATTCCTGCTCAGATACTTCCAACTCCCAGACCGAGCCTTCGGCATAGGCCCCCAATTCGTGAACGGAGCCGGTTAACGCGACCTCCCCGCGATTCAATACGGCAAGCTTCCGGCAGCTCGTTTCGATATCGGCCACAATATGCGTAGATAAGAGGACGGTGCGGTCTATGCTGAATTGGGTGAGCAGGTTGCGAAAGCGGACGCGTTCCTCCGGGTCGAGCCCTGCAGTCGGTTCATCCACAATAAGCACTCTGGGGCTGCCGAGCAGCGCCTGAGCAATGCCAAGACGCTGCTTCATACCGCCGGAGAACGTTTTGACCTTGGACATCCCCTTGTTGGCCAAGTTTACCTTCTCCAGCAAATGCTCAATTTCTTCTTTCCGTTTGCGCTTGTCGTCCAGCCCCTTCATGACGCCGACGTAATCGAGAAATTCGAAGGCTGTCAACTGCGGATACACTTGAAAGTACTGCGGCAAATAGCCGAGCATGCCGCGGACCCGATGCGGTTCTGTCAACGGAACTCCATGCAGAAGCACGTCCCCTTCCGTCGGATGAAGCAGCGTTGCCAGGATGCGCATGAGCGTCGTCTTGCCTGCGCCGTTCGGCCCGAGAAGCCCGAACATGCCGTTTTCGATAGACAGGTTAATGTGCTGAAGGGCCCATTCGCCATTCTTGTATTGTTTGGAAAGATTGCGAATCGTAATCATCGGTAATCAACCTCATAGCTTTCATTTTTTTGATGACGGCCGGTTCATCATTTTATATAACGAGATGACTGGGCAAAAGGATGAAAGCTATTTTAATTTCGCGGGCGCAAGCCAAACAAACGTAGTCGGACCGTACCGCAGCAGTCCGACTACGTTTGTTGGTGCTGACGCACTTGTTTATGCGTTCCAGAAGGCTTCGGCCAGCAGCTCATAAGAGCGAAGCCGCTTCCGGTAATCCGGAATCATCGTGACGATGATGATTTCATCCACACCGTACAACAGCGATAACTGCTCCAGCCGGGCCTTCACCTCGTTCGGCGTCCCGACCAGCAGCTTACGGTCTGCGAGCGGAGACGGCTCCAGCGTGTCGCCCTCGTTGGGGAACAAGGCGTCGCCCGCCCCCGCGAGCTGCTTCGCCTCGTCCTCCGTGTCGGCACAAACGACACCTAAGGCAACGATGGCGCGGGGTTCGGGACATAGGCGGGAAGGAACGAAAGCTTCCCGGTAAGCGGGCAAAACATCCTCCCCGGCCAAATCGCTCATGAATTGGCCGAACACGTAGCCCGTTCCAAATTCGGCGGCGTATGCCGCGCTCTTACGGTTCGTTCCCAGCATCCAGGGCTCGGGCGTTACGGGCGGAGTCGGCCGGGCGGTGACCGGCTCTCCTTCCCATTCGTAGTTCCCTTGCAGCAGCTCGGTGATTCCGCGCAGCGATTCCGGCAGCTTCCGGACATTCTCAAGAAAGTTGCCGCTCAGCGCCATGCTCACGTGAGCCGAACCGCCTGGCGCCCGGCCTAGGCCAAGATCCACGCGCCCCGGGTATAGGCTGGCGAGCATGTGAAACGACTCGACGACTTTCAACGGTTTATAATGCGGCAGCAGCAGCGCCCCTGAACCGAGACGAATGCGTTCCGTCCGCGCTCCGATATGCGCCAGCAGCACTTCCGGGGATGTGCACGCAAGCCCCGGCATGTCATGATGCTCGGCGACCCAGTAACGGGTATAGCCGAGCCGTTCTGCGGCTTGAGCAAGCTCAAGCGCTTGTCCCAGGGCATACGAGGCATCCGCCCCGCCGAACACGGGCACCAGATCCAATACGCTAAGCTTCAAAGGTTGTAGGTTCAAAGGCTGTATGATGGATGACCCCTCCTGTTTATTTAAACCGTAGTCTTAACCGGTATTCGTACAAACGATTAGCTGTATTGTAACTGTTCTAACACGATTTGATCAAATAGGCAAGTTTAGAGACCGAGACAAAATCCGCACATACTGGACAAACGAACAAGCGCGCGGAGTAGGTCCCACATATACAGGTAATGTATTGAAAACTTATCCGACGAGGTGAATGTACTATGCATTGCCCGAAATGTCCGGCTAGTCAGATTTTTGACCCGCCTAGAGTGATTTTCCAAGATTTTTTCCACCCGCAGGTTGTGGAAATCGTCCACCCCATCGAGATCGTCAACCGGCATCATTGCGTCCCCGTTCCTCACCATGTATTTACGTTTACGGTTAAAGATGAATTTTGCCCAAGCCCGGGTATTGGCCCAGGTCCACTGGGCGTAGCCGCAGCTCAAGTCAAAACCCGCAAGAAAAAAGCCCCGAAATGATCATGGAGCTGCCGAAGGTCAAGCTTTAATCAACATGACTAAGCAGGAACTTTGTGCGCTTAGCCGCAGCACAAATGTTCCTGCTTTAAAGAGAAAGAAGCCTGTGTACCCCGATTGACGCCCTATGCCCTTCCCTTTCCGATGCCTGAGTCCACAACGAAGCCAGAAGTACCCTTCGAGGGGTCTTCGCATTACATAGCGTGACACAGTTGTTCTCAAATTGTGCTGATGGCTCGGTTTACGTCCGACTGGACGGCGGATTTCCCGATAACTGATGCGATGCCTAGGTATCGGTTTCTCTTAATCGGGTCGCTCGGACCAACCCGGACGCGAGCTCAGGCAGAAGCTGCGCCAAGCCAGGCAGCAGCCGGGGCAGAACGGGTGCGTCGAACAGCCATTGAAGCCGACGTCCCCACCGTAGGGGACGCTTGAATTCCCGATGAATGGACTGCGTGTATTCCCGCTCCCAACGGGAAAGTGAAATTTCCCCGCGCAGATAGCGGTCGGCAAGCGGCGTACACAATCGGGCCGAACGCAACGCCATCGACATGCCGTCTCCACAGAGCGGCGGGAGCATGACTGCCGCGTCGCCTACATGGGGAATCAAATCCCAGGCAACCGGCTTGCGGTTTAGATTCACCGGGGCAACCGCCGCCTGCGTACCGGGGACTGGAACGGCTTGCTTCAGCTTTAAGTAAAGCTTCGGGTTGGCGCGGGCCGCGGCGTCAATCATTCCCACAATCGTTGGGTCGACGCTGCGAGAAGCTTGCCGTTTCAGCAGGGCCGCAACGTTGACGAGTCCGCCTTCAATGGGCGATATGCCCAGGTAACCTCCGGGGAAAAAATAGAGCTCGACCACCTGCTCCATGTCGATCCCCCGATAATGGGATTTCACGCCAATATATGAATGCTTGGTTGAACCGGCCGAGCGGTAACCCGGAAGTCCCGCCTGCCGATTGGCACCCCATGCAGCGATAACCGCGCGAGCCTGGTAGGTGATACTTCCCTCCGCCTGTATCGTCTCCAACGAATATCCCCTGTCATGGGGATACACGGATTTAACCGCTGCGGCGGTCTGCACCTGTACGCCTGCGCCTAGCGCAGCGTGATGGAGAGCCGGGTCCAGCGAATGGCGGCTCACCCCGAGAGCCGTGCCGGGCAGAGGAATGTCTATGGCATCCCCCTGGTTGAAGATTAAGCGTGTCCGGTTAATCAAGCTGGGGTCAAGCGCTTCAACGTGGCTGCGCAACCCAAACGCGTTCAACATCTGTCGGGATTCAGGGGAAAGAAACTCGCCGCAAACCTTATGCCGGGGAAACCGCTGCCGGTCGATTAATACCGTATCCCACCCTCTGTCCGCTAAAGCTTTGGCCAAACTGCTGCCGGCGATCCCCGCGCCAACAACCGCTACATCCCGGATGCGATCCTTCATCCCTATTCAACTCCGTCGATGGAATGAGCTCTTCTTGTTCCGATGACGACTACATACCGAAATAACGGCCTCCAGGCATAGAACATGTCCGATACGCCCAGCGCATGCTTAAGTTCCTTCCAATCCGCCGCACGAAACCCTTTGGCTACGGACAACGGTCCGTCTTTTCGAATATACCGGTTATTGGAAATCAATCGCGCCGTAAGCCATACCGCGGCCCACGGGAGCCAGTGCCGATGAATGTCATTGATCACAACGCCCAGCCGGGATGCCTTACACATGCTTGCTACAACCTTGGGCAGCTCGCTTGCCGCAAAATGATGGACAAACTGCGTCCCCGTCGTCACATCCGCACTTGCCTCCGGCAGCTCAAACAAATCACGTCTGATGACCCGTACCCGCGGTTCGTCATGAAAGAAGAGCCTTGCCTCTTCGCAAGCCTCTTCGGTGATATCCACCAACGTGACGCTGAGATCGATCCGGTTCGCATCCGCCCATCTCAGCAGATGCTTATTGACATCCCCCGACCCTGCCCCGATATCCAGGATGGATAAGCGGTCCGGTTGGCCCGCTTCCATCCATAATCGCCGCACGCCGTACAGCGTAGGCGCGGCGGCGGCGAAGATCCGGTTCAGCACGCGAAGATGCTGCAAGGCTTCGCGAAGCTCGGGCCCCCCCATAGACAAGTCATCCATCAATTCGGGCTCTTCGGTCCGCTGACGAAGCGCTTTACACATAGGCACCGCCTGCAAGCTGTTTCTGGATACTGGCGGACGGGACATAAGCGAACTTGATCATCTCCGCGGTCAGGCCGGGACCGAAGGCGAGGGCTATCCCGTTCGCTGGTCCGGAGCCGAGGACTTGCAGCTCCCGTCTCATCTCGTTAAGCACGAACAAGATGGTCGCCGAAGACACATTCCCATACTCGCGAAGTACGGTTCGGCTTGAGCGGGTTTGCTCATGGGTAAGCCCCAACTTGTCTTGCAGCGTATCGACAATCCCCCGGCCGCCGGGATGAATTGCCCATAAATCCGGCTTGATCTCTCCGTTCAAAAAACGCTCTACTTCTGCCGGTATCATACGGCCTATCAGCTTGGGAATGTTGCTGGAAAGATAAAGATCAAAGCCATAATCGCCTACTTCCCACACCATTTCTTCGGAGGAGTCCGGCAGCAGGACGGAATGAGGTTCATGTAACCGAAAGATCGATCTATGGTGAGGTCCGGCGGTACCGACAATACAAGCCGATGCTCCGTCGCCAAAGAACGAAGCGGCGTATAGGTGCTCCCGCTCGCTGGAAGGCTGAATATGCAGCGTGCATAACTCCACACACACAATTAATACGTTGGCGGACGGCTGGCCGGCCACAATTTGCCTGGATAGGCAAACGGCCTTCAAGCCCGCCGCACAGCCTAAAAAATGAAGCGCAATCCGGTTCACGGTGGGAGCGAGTCCCAGCTGGCGGACTAATGCGGTATCCATTCCCGGCAGGAATTGCCCGGTGCAGCTGACCGTGATCAGATGGGTAATATCCGAAGCGTCCATGTCTCCCTCCGAGAGGGCCAGTCTCGCAGCTTGGAGTCCCAATGGAACGGACTGTCGCTTATAGGTTTCCATACGCGCTTCGGTCGTCGGCACATCTTTGTTGGATGTTCGCGGCAAATAACGGCAATCGGAGGCGGACTCCAGCAGGTTAGGTTCACAAGTGTAACGGGTTTCCACTCCGCATTGCTTGAATATTCGCTTTGCCCAGCGCGCAGAGTCGGGCCTATCCTTCAATGCTTCAGCTAATCTTTGAGCAGCTTCGGCTTGTTCGATGCGATAATCCGGCACAGCAGTACCTATTCCCAAGATCGCAATGATTGGATCTGCGTATTCCATTTCCGGCCTCCATCCCCTCGTGCCATGTTCAATAACATCGTGATAATGACGGATAAGCTGCATGCTTTCCTATGTGTATTCATGCCATTTGCACATTATGACGGTTCTGGTTCCATCTTACGAAAAAAGGCAGCCCCTGTAGTCGGAGCTGCTGATCCATCATTTTACTCGCTCATATATCCAATGCCCTGCCAGAATGGCCACGCCTAGAATAAGGTTGAACCATCCGAGTATTTGCGCGACTTTATGTTCCTTCCACATCTTCGCTTGCGCATATCCTTTCACATCAAATTGCAGAATAAACCAACCCGACAGCAGGAGCAAAAAAATCGTAAAATTTTCATAGCCGATCGCAAGGCCCGTAGCCATTGTACCTCCCCCTTATTTTGATGTACGAAAGTCCCTCGCAGCTAGGTAGCCTTCATCCCGATTCGGCGAACATGGATGTTGACCTTGACCTCGACTTGAAGTTCTTTGTATACGTTTTGCCAGGCTTGCTTCGTCTTCACATGCTGGTTCCAATAGGCCGGTTTTTTGGCCCTCACGTATTCGCCGAATCCGAAGATATCGGAGCCTTTCTTCTGGGTATCCGCGATGAATCGCTGATAGCCAGTCAGCAGCTGCGATTCTAGCTGCTGTTCAATTTCATGGATGACGTCATTGCTGAGCTGAACCGATTCGTTCGATTTACTCAGCAGGTTGCCTTCCAGGGAAATCGTGACGTTCATGACGGGCTTCCCGTTTAAGATCCGTACTTTCTTCGTTGATTTCCGGCTTCTGACTTGATACATGAAGTAGTCCCTGGTGCCCGGCACTCTCACGAACGATTGCCCGCCGGCCAGACTGAGGCCCGTGATTCCCATGTATAGCGGAACCTCGATAGGTTTGGAGATGCCTACTAATTTTTCCCCTCTGAAATAGGCCATGCCGCTAATCTGTATATTTTGTTCCTTCTTCAGTTCCACATACGGCAAAAATCCCTCTCTCCCCTTGGAAGAAGAAGCATTCCAGAAAACACCTAGAAAATCGTTAGGGAACCGTCCCATCTTGACCGCTTGATCCATCGTCGTCATGAGATAAAGGGAAGGCACACGTTCAAGCTGCGGCGAGGCAAACATAATATCCGAAGCTTCTTGCTTGCAAATGAACATCCAATTCAATCTGCGCACTTCCGGATTACGCCGAAAGTAATCGTTCAAGTTCTGCATGCCGAGTCTGGCCACGGCTTCGGATACGACGATGATGCGAAGATGGCCGAAAAATAACGGCGGCGAGACCCGCTGCTGTAAAGCGTTGACGGCATCATCGATGGTAAACCCGACGGCATCCACGACCCAAACCGTCCTTTTTCCTCCGCCCCCGCCCCCGCTTTCTCCAGGTCCAAGCGGTATTCGACCGGGGACGGCGATCTGGACGGTAACCTTCACCATACCGGTATCCGAAGCATGAATCTGTCCTTTCAGGTGAGATATTTCCTCGTCCGCCTTTTTCTCCTCCGGATCGGCAGTATCAATGCCAATGCCAAGCACGACGGCCCGCTCCTCAATCTCCTGACGATCCCAGCAGCCCGTGAGCATCGGAATCGTCAGCAGGAAGACGAGCAGCAGGCTAGCCGTTTTGCTCAGTCGGCATACGGTCATGCATCTCCCCCCTCTTCCTTCGGATTACCGCGACCAGCAGCAGGAACATCGGATAGACGATCGTGATCAACAATCCGAATTGTCCGACCCTTACAATAATCTCGTACATATGCAAGATGTTCTGTGGTATCATGGCCAGCACAAACAGGAAGGGCAATATAAATAAGGAGAGCATCTTCTGGTCGCGCAGCCGGAACAGCCTGCTAATCGCGCGGATGGTTAAATAGTAGCTGGAGAACAGCGTTGTAAAAACCGCGGTTACCCAAACTGCAAGAAAGGCCGCGTCCAAGCGTTCAAGAATATTTCCGGGCAGCGCTGTGGTTTTGGCCAGCTCCAGCGTCGGCCATAACAACAGCTTCGTTTCTTCCGGACCGAACACCCCGACCGCTGCGGTTACGATACTGAAATACAGCCCCCCCGCAATGATCATGCCCCAGACGCTCGCCTGCATCGCTTTCTCCGGACGGCGCATGACTGGAATAACGATCGTATGAATGAAGGAGCCTTGAAACAACCCCGCAATCGTCAACATGCCCGACAGCATGCCGTGGGGCTCGTTGCCCCAAAGAGGCTGTAGATTGGTAAGCTGCGCGTTCTTGAGCGATAACGCCACGATCAGGATACAAGGGAACACGATCAGCGGCAAATAAAAATGATGAATATAGGTAAAGGTCGTCTGGTTGTTTCGTGACGACAGCGTCGCGAGCAGCAGCATGACAATAACCGTAACCTCAAGCGGTGTTTTCCTTAATACGGAAGTGATCACCACCTCCCCGAATTCGCGTGCGGCCAGAGACGTAAGCAGCGAGAAAAAACCGATGATCAGGATGCTGCCAAGCCATGCCGGCCATCTGCCCAAGACGACTTCACTGTATTGAATAATCGATTGATTCGGAAAGCGCATACCGAGCTTCGTCACGGTCCACAAGCCTGTGAAGGCTAGCAAAATACCGAGCAGCGTGACGAGCGGCGCTCCGGTGTCGGCGGCACGAGCCGCAAATAGTGGAAGCGGCAGTACGCCAACACCGATGATGGTGCTAATCAATACCGCGGTCGCTTGAATGACGGTCACTTGGCGTGGATACTCCATCTGCTTCCCCCCATTTCTCGTTCCCGACTTTTAGCGGATCCAGCGTATTGTGATAAGATTGATCCAGCTTTTCTTTGACATCATCCCCGAGCCGATTCTGATTGGGCGGATGCAGGAGCGCAGGACGTTTTTTCATTGACCACAGCGGAGCCCTCATCGCCGTGTCCTTCATCCCTTCAAAATTGCCAGGCACGATCGGGCTCAAGTAAGGCACGCCGAACGAGCGGAGGGAAAGCATATGATTGGCAATGAGTATTAATCCGACCATAACGCCGTATAGACCGAACATCCCGGCCAAAACCACAAGCGGAAACCGCAGCAGGCGAAGCGCCAAAGCCGCATTGTAAGCGGGCGTCGCGAAGGAGCCGATAGTCGTGAGCGCAATCGTAACGACCGTGATGGGGCTGACAAAACCGGCCGCGACAGCCGCTTGTCCGATGACAAGAACGCCGACAATCGACAAGGCCCCCCCGATTTGCTGAGGCAGTCGTAAAGTCGCCTCCCTCAACACCTCCATCGACGCCTCCATAACGAGCACCTCGACCACCGAAGGGAAAGGCACGCCCGCACGCCCGCCTGACACGGCAACGGCGAACTCCGTTGGGATCAGCTCCGGGTTGTAGGAAATAATCGCGACATACAAAGAAGGTGTAATCAAAGAGAAAGCAAGCGCGAGCAACCGGGCCAATCGAATGAAGCTGACCATGACAAACCGCTCCGAGTAGTCCTCGGTCGTCTGGTAAAACTGGCTGAATACCGTCGGTGCTATTAAGGCAAAAGGCGAGCCGTCCACCATGATGATGACGCGGCCCTCCAGCATATTGGCCACCGCTTTATCGGGCCGCTCCGTATTTTGCACCTGAGGAAACGGGGAATAATGATTATCCTCGATGAATTGCTCCAAATAGCCCACATCCAGCACGCCGTCAATGTCAATGACGGCCAGCCGGTTCTGAACTTCCTGGATGAGAGCGTCGTTCGCGATTCCTTTAAGGTAGCAAATCGCCACCCGTGACTTCGTAATCCGGCCGATTTTTGTCATTTTTATACGAAAGTCCGGCGTCGGCAAGCGGTAACGCAGAAGCGCGATGTTCGTTTCAAGCTGCTCAATGAACCCTTCGCGCGGTCCGCGGATGACCTGCTCCGTCTCGGGTTGATTGACCGTCCGCTTCGTCACGCTAGCCGTATCCAGCAAGATGGCCTCATCGAATCCCTGTACGGCTACAACGGTCTGTCCGCGCAGCACACCGTCAACAATGACGGACACCTTGCTCTCCAAGGTTCCTTTGCTGTGGTGGAGCGAATCGTAAAGCAGCACATGCTTCAAGCGTTCCGGTTGAATTTCCTTACCCTCCAGATGCGATGGCACATACATGAGAGACTTCATAATCTCGCTGTTGATTGCCGCTTGATCCGCCATATTGGAGAAATACATCAGGATGGCCGGGTGATCGCCGAAAATATGAAAACGCCGCATGATGAGATCCTCGTTCTCTCCAAGCAGCGATTCCAGCAAGCGAATCGTATCCTCCAGTTCCGTCTGAATCTTCATTTGGAGCTCCGGCTTATCAGAAACTGCGGACGGGGAACTTGTACCGCGGCTTCCCCTATTGTTTTTTGTCGGTTTTCTATGTTTAAATCTTTGCCAGAAGAACAATGCCCTGCCTCCTCCAGATAAAGATAAGCCTGAACCGATCGACTTTCCATAGTATGACCTGGCTTGAATGGAAATATGTAGAACTTGGAAAAACACAAACAGCCCGCATAGTATGCAGGCTGCCGGAGAACGGATACGGCCCTCGCCGTGATCATTTTAAGGAGTGCTTGGAAGAGCCAGCTTCGTCACTTCTCCCGTAACGGCATTGCAAATCCAATCGCAATCCAGCGTGTAGACCAAGATCGCGCGTTTTGTTTCGTTTGCCGGAACGCCCTCCTCCAATCTGTAATGCAGGTTCAATTCGACTTTTCCTTTCAGTTTACTCCATGCTTCTTCCATTGCAATTCGGGGTTCTTTATATGCAAGGACGTTAGATTTGGCGGCCATCTTCCAAAATTCCAGGCCGTCCATGACATGGTTCAGCTCCCAACTATCGCGATCTATAAACAAACGGACGGCTCCCCCAATGACAGGTATTCCGTTGTACAGGCGTTGGATCTCAACCTGAAGCCGATTTCCCTGCATGCTCCTTGCCACTTCATGTCCTTCCTTGCGAATAAAGGCGTACTGACACGTTTCTTCGCTCATGTGCTGCTGCAAATAGGAGACGGCGATGTCTTTGGCTTTGATCACCTCTTCATCCGACAGTACGGGAAAAAAAGGATGCGGCGCACAAGGATCTACCTCGGTCACATGATCGCTTACCCTTAAAGCCTCATACTGATCCGCGGAAAATATCGGTTTACGCACAAACTTGACCGGTTGACGGCGCTGCGGCTTTGTTGGCTGCAAATCTATCATTTCGGTCAACTCCCCTCGATCCGCGCTGACCAGACGTCCCGAGACGGCCTCGAACGTATCCTCTTTCCACATATAGTAAGGATGTTCCGATGAAAGCATCCTCATATAGTACAGCATCAATTGCTTCGAATCAAACTGCAGCTTGAAGGCATCCGGCGCTATCGGTATTACGCGATCGTCGAAGATGCAAGCATCCCATCTGCAAAATAAATGAACGAGACCGAACGCTTGATCCAGCTTGATGTTGAACGTCCCAAAATTACGCACAGGAATGCCCGCGTACTGCCTGCCGTAATCCAACTCATACAGATCGCCGTCGATGACCTGCTTCCTCTTTAACTCCAGCTCCGATTCCGAAATGGGCAAGCCTAACTTGCCGATCCATTGAAGAACGTACGGAAAGACGACGGCATATAAGGCATTGTCCATTTCTGCCTTCTGGTCTTTGCCGTTCTTCCTGAACTCATGGCGGTAAAATGCGATCATATGGCCTGAGACGGCATCCAATTCGGCTCGTATCGTCTGCTTGTTCACCAAGCCGTCGTCGTCCAGCGCAGGCTCGCCTTGTTTATTCCACTCCAGCTCAACCTGATAATAGGGCGTCTGGTTAGGCTCCGAATTGCGGTAAATACCGCTATGGATCACGTCATGTGTGACTGGAATATGGAACCAGGCGTTGACTTTAGCTATTGCGTCTTGAACCGTTAGAAGCTTCATGCAGCCACCCTTTCCCCATTCCTGAATCGAACTTGTTCTATTGTACTAGCATTTATTTCCTTGAATCAAGCCAGCGTCGAAAAATATAGTTTACTTAATATTAGTTATGTTGTCTTTTTTGAGTGCATGGCATTTATCATAATCATAAATGTAAGCGAATACATTTTGGGGTATAGGTGCTTTGTCCAGTCTCAGATTTTTTAACCCCTAAGATTCTAGAGTATTACGAAGACGGGCACGGCAGTTCTCAATCCAAAGTCATTTCTAAGGGGGAAGTCCACATGAACATGTGGTTTCGGTCAATGAGCGTTTTGGGCATACTCGGTTTAATCCTCTCCGGCTGCAGCGGCAAAAGTTCCCAAATACCGCAAACCGGCGGGACGAAGCAAGAAGCCAAAGTATTGAACCTTGCAACATCAGTGAATTCACAGCATTCCTTGTATGAAGGCTTGGTCAAGTTCAAGGAAATGGTGGAACAGGAAAGCAATCATAGTCTTCAGGTCAAAATTTTTCACAGCGGTCAAATGGGCGGCGACCGTGAGCTCGCTGAAGCGCTTCAGATCGGAACGGTTCAGGCCGCCATCATCTCTCCATCGGCATTAGGCAATTTTGTCCCGGCCTTTACGGCGTACGATTTGCCGTTTTTATTTGCCGACGAACAACAAGTCGACCGCTTTCTCCATGGCCCGGTCGGCATGGAAATTCTGAACAGCGGCGAGGCCAGGGGCTATGCCGGTTTAAGTTATATGGAGCTCGGATTCCGCAATTTGACAAACAACAAGCACGAAATTAAATCGGTTAAAGATTTGCTGGATATTAAGGTCCGGGTAGCGGAGAATCCGTTGACCGTCGACACGTGGAAAGCATTGGGGGCGAAACCGACACCGATGGCCTTCACAGAGCTCTTTACCGCTCTTCAGCAAGGAACGGTCGATGCCCAGGAGAACCCGTATGGACAGATTGCGGCCACCAAATTTTATGAGGTGCAAAAATATTTAACGAAGACCAATCACACCTATAGTCCCGCACCGCTGATGGCCAGCAAGAAGTTTATGGATTCGCTCAGTAAAGCGGACCAACAAATAATCCGTAAAGCGGCCGAGACCGCAGCCGAACAACAGGTCAAGATCAATCGTGAAAGGGAAACCGCTGCCTTGCAGCTGTTGAAGGACAATGGAATGAAGATCACCGAGCTGTCGCCGCAAGAGTTGGATGGGTTCCGTAAAGCGGTCCAGTCCATTAATGAAAAGTATGCAGACAAAATCGGTAAAGATTTGCTGCCGAAAATTATGGATGCAGTGAAATGAAGCTTCGATCCGCCAAGCCATTCAGATAAATTCAAGTTTCGAGGGGTGTCCATATGAAATGGCTAAGTAAGCTTGACCGTTATTTTGAGGAGATTTGGGCCGCCTCCCTCCTATCCGTCATTTCAGTCCTGTTGTTTCTACAAGTCATATTCCGATACTTCCTTAATCTTCCGCTCGATTGGACCGAAGAGCTAGCCAGATATTTGTTCGTCGCGTTAGTCTATCTTTCGGCCAGTTTAGGGGTCAAGTACAACCGGCATTTTCGAGTCGAACTGCTGACGACACTGCTTCCCCAATCGGCGAATCGTATAGTCGATCTGTTGCGGAATGTGATCTGGCTCCTGTTTGCCATCGTTATGATAAAAATCGGCTGCGAAGTTGCCATAGAGAACATGATTGTCGATCAGCATTCGCCTTCCCTTCAGATCAAGATGGGGTATGTTTATTTCCTCGTGCCATTCGGTTATGCACTCCTATCGCTTCGGATTATGCAAAGGATTTATCGAACGGCTGCCCGTAAAGAACAAACCGGAGGAGAATAGTTATGGAGGCTGTCTGGGTACTGGCTATTTCGCTGTTCATTACATTGCTCCTGGGGATTCCAATTGCCTTCGCCCTGGGGATTTCCGTTCTTCTTTCCTTATGGGCGGGAGGCGTGCCGTTAACCTTTTTGGGACAATTGTCTTTTACGTCTCTGGATTCCTTTCCTATCTTGGCCATTCCCTTGTTTATATTATCAGGCGCCTTGATGGAAACGGGAGGAATATCGCGAAAGGCTCATTGATTTTGTACAAAGCTTTACGGGTCACCTTAGAAGCGGGCTGGGCGTTGCTACCGTGCTGGCGTGCTCCATATTTGCCGCGATCTCCGGATCCAGCCCGGCTACTGTAGCCGCGATCGGAGCGATTATGATACCCGCCATGACTAGCGCCGGATATAAGAAAGAGACAGCCGCCTCCATTTCTGCAACCGGCGGAGGGTTAGGCATCATCATCCCCCCCTCCATTCCGATGATCTTATATGCCATTTCTACAGACACATCCGTTAAGGATATGTTCCTGGCGGGCTTCGGACCTGCCCTCGTCATTATTGTGTTTTTAATCGCGCTTGTCGGCTGGATTTCCAAGAAAGAAGGTGTACGTACCCTTAATCAAGGATTTTCGTTCCGGAACGTGCTCCGTACAGGTTGGTCGGCGAAGTGGAGTTTATTGGGGCCCGTCCTCATATTGGGGGGGATTTACACCGGAATTTTTACCCCGACAGAATCTGCCGCCATCGCAGTGGTATACAGCTTTATCGTGGGCATGTGGATCTACCGGGAACTGACGTGGAAGAAGCTTCCGCAAGTCCTGATCCATAGTTCAATTACGGCGGGTACCGTGTTGATTATTATATGTACGGCCACGGCCTTTGCACAGCTCATCACGCTTTATCAAATTTCGAATGTTTTTGGCGAGTGGATCATTGGCTTATCGAATAACCCCACCGTTTTATTGCTCATCATTGCCCTGTTTTTATTGATCGTCGGCACATTTATGGAAACCGTCACCATCATTATTATTCTCGCTCCTATTTTATTGCCGGTTTTGCAGCCTCTTGGCGTCGATCCTGTTCATTTTGGCATGATCATGGTCATAGGCGCGGAGATCGGCATGCTGACGCCTCCGGTTGGCGTCAACTTATTCGTCGCTTCCAGTATATCCGGCTTGCCGATAGCCAAACTGGATAGAGCCATTATTCCATTCGTTCTATGCATGATCGCCGCTTACTTGGTTATTGTGCTATTGCCGCAAATTTCCTTGCTATTCGTTAAGTAAAACGGCCAATCCCCCTGCTGGCCTTGATAGCTCGTCCGGAATATGAAAATGAACCGTGGAATTAACGCTCCCACGGTTCATTTTTATTCGAGCAGGCTTTCTAACGGACCCTTTTACAGCTCACGCATGTTGCCGCTGATCTCACTGCTCGCAGCGGCTTGACGATTGACTAGATAAATACCCAAACCGATCAAAACGGAACCGATAAATAAAGATAATGTAACCTTTTCATTCAGCAGAATCGTGCCTAGCAAAATGGAAATCAAAGGAACCGCAAAGGTATAGGAGGAAACGCTGCTGGCCTGGCCCTCGTGAATGAGGACAAACCATAACACCCACGCGAACGCAACCCCGATGATGGCGGTAAATAGAAGGCTGAACCAGAAAGGAAGCGTCCACGCGATGGCGAACCAGGACTCCGCCCACAGGCCTACCAACAGCAGAACCAGTCCGCCAACAATAAATTGGCCCGCTACAAGCCAAAGGATGGAAACCTTCTCTTGCACCGATTTGACATAAACCGTGCCCACCGCCCACACGAATGCGGCTGTGATACCGAGAACAATTCCGGTTAGAGAGGAAGCTTCGCTTACTTCTTTAAAGACGCTGATCATGACAACACCTATAAAGCCTAGCAGCAAGCCTGTAATTTTCTTCGGCGACAGCGCTTCGCCCAGCCATATCCTTGCAATAATTCCGACCAGAATAGGCTGCATATAAATAAGCACCGCGGCTAGACCGGAAGGCAGATAGTCGATGGAGAACGTCATTAGGCCTGTAAATAAAACGACATTAAACATAGCCGATATCCCGATAATGTGCCAAGTCCGGGAGAACGAGATGGCTCCGCCCCAGAGGGCCGCAACCACAGCCATCAGGAGACCGCCGAGAAACATGCGCAATCCGGAAAATAAGATGGGCGGGCAATACTCCAACCCGATTTTAATGATGGGAATGCCGGATCCCCAAATGACAATCAACAAAACAAACATGACCATCGTATAGCGGCGGAACATGAGCATTATACGACACTTCTTTCGTTTCGATATCCGGTTCCTTACGATATTTATCATACATCCCCAGCACAAGATTGTCACCTGCTGTAAGAATCGAGAATAATTGTATCCCTTCCGGGACAAGGCTGATGCCTCTGCGGGCGGCCTCGCACTTCCTTCATCGGTCATTAAACAATCCGGCAAACTCGATAATATGTTCTTCCATCGCAAATCGCGCTCCCTTCTCGTCTTTGTTTTTGATTTTGGCAATAATGACATCGTGCTCCGAGATACTTTGAGCAAGATGGGTTTTGAATTGGAAGGAATTGACCAAATAAAAATCGTTCAAATCCCACATGCTCTTCGTGAACTGCAGCAGTTCCTCCGAGCCGGCCATTCTCAAAATCGCTTCATGCAATTTCCTATTTTCAGCAAAATAATGTTCATACGAAAACGGCGTTGTCGTTATGATGCTCTTCAATGATTCGTTAATCGCGATCAGCTCTTGAACCTCTGTATCTTCTCTTCTTCGTGCGGCCAGTCCGGCTGCAAGTCCTTCCAGACACATTCCGATTTGAAAATGGTTAACCATCTGCTCTTTGGTACAATTGACGACGCGGCAGCCCGTTTGCGGGATGATTTCTACAAAACGCTCCATCTCCAGTTTCTTCAAGGCATCAATGACCGGTCTTCGTGAAAAATTCATTTCTTTCGAAATATCCATGACCAATAATTCATCGCCAAACAACCACTTCCCCGTTTTCAAGCCGCTCTTCACGTACTCATACGCCTGTATCGTTTTAGGTATCATTTTGTCCAAGACCAGAACCTCCACCAAATACTAAGATCTTATTGCGTGCTTGGTATCATTCTATGTATCCTTGATCCTATTCATTTCCGTGTTCCGAACTTAACTTAATGGAAACAAACCGATAACTCGCAAGTTAGATTACGTAATATATATTATGTAAACTATATTTCAAAAAGAATCGCCCCTACAGTATCGGGTCGATCTGTACCGCAGCTTGCTTGCCGCTCAGCTGAATCCCGGTTTTGGGGCGTCCGTACGGCTTCAATTCCTGCAGCAGCGACTGCAGCAGCTCCTTCGCTTTCGGACCTTCCTTTCCTTGAAGACGAACGACCGCCAGCACGGCATCGCCGGATTTCAGGATGCGTTCCGCCTGCTGCTTCTTCGTGTCGAAGTCATGCTCTTCGATGTGCGCAGTTAGACGGATTTCCTTGATTTTCGGCTCCCGTTCGCGTTTGCGGGCTTGTTGCTCTTCCTGTTTGGCCGCTCCCTTGCCGATTAGCTTGCAGGGCGGCGGGCTGCTCATCAGCGAAGTGCATACTAAATCGACCTTCAGCTTGCGGGCTAAAGCGAGCGCTTCCGAGGTGGGGACGATCCCCAGCTCCTCGCCGTTGATACCGGTCAATTGAACTTCGGACGCTTTTATCTTTTCATTCATGATCATTGTGAACTCACCCGAACTTTCGTTATAATGATCCATATTACCCGCCAGAAGGAGATTTTTCAATGAGCCGCAAAGAAATGGAAGAGCAAATCATCCGCAATTATCAGCGCGACGAACAAATGATGATCCTCGTATTCGCGCAGTGGTGCGTCAATCACAGTCTGGACCCTATCGATATTTACTTGCGCGCGTATCCGCAGCAAGAAGGCAATGAAGCGCTCCGGCAAGCGGTCGAATTAACGGTGCCCAAGGAAGAATCGGAGGAGATTGGGGATGAGACGCTGCTCGGCGTACTCTCGTTGTTTGGCAACGACGAGCTCGCTTATATCGTCACGGAAGAAATCGCACAGCGCAAGAAGAGCAAACGTTAATCTCCTCATCTCATAACGACAAAGGGCCGCCGCCCCTTACGGTTCGACGACCCTCTAGCGCAAGACCAGGCTCAGCGCCACGTCTCCTGCATCGCCTTCCATGCGGCGATGTCCCTCGGAGGCTTGGCGCCGAGTCTTCTGTCAGCGGGCAGCGCCTTCCACAGCTCAACGAGCGCCGGCAGCTCCAATCCGTAAGCGGCCAGCACGTCGGCCTCCATGAACACGTGCTCCGGCGTACCTTCCATGACGCACGCTCCTTCGTACATGACGAGGATCCAATCGGCCCACGCATAGGCCATGTTCAAATCATGGGTGGCCATCGCCACGGTGATCCCTTGTCCATGAATCCGGTTTAACTCCTCCACCAGCCGATGCTCCGAACGACGATCCAGATAGGCTGTCGGCTCGTCCAGCAGCAGCAGCTCAGGCTCAAGCACGAGCACGCCGGCTAAGGCGACGCGTTTTTTTAGACCCAGACTCAATTGATGAAGCGGAGTCTCCGCCCATGGCGTAAGTCCCATCACATCCAGCATGCGTTCGGTGCGCCGGCGTATTTCCTGCTCCTCCAGGCGGGCGTTGCGCAGCCCGTACGATACGTCCTCGTAAGTCGTATGTAAGATCAACTGCTGCTCCGGGTCTTGAAACACAAGACCGACTTGCCGGCGAAGCCGCTGCAGGTCTTCGTTCTTATAAACGTAAGGCGCATCCTTCCAAAGCATCGTTCCGGACTTCGGCCGGTGAATACCGACGGCATGCAGGAAGAACGTAGATTTGCCCGAGCCGTTAGGTCCGCAAATTGCCGTACGTTTTCCTTCAGGTATACGTATATTCAGCTGACGCAGAGAGGGCGTTTGAGTGCCCGGGTACGTGAACGTGACATCTGAAGCTTCCAATATCGGCTTCATCCTCTCACACTCCCCCCACTCGAAGCCAAATACTGAGCAGCGCGAGCGTCGCAGCACCGAGAATGCCTTCGGCTCCGTAACGTCCTGGAATCGGCTTAGGTTCGTAAGGCATAAAGTGAAGCTCTCCGGTAAATCCCCGCGACATAAGACCCTGTGACAACCCCCGATAACGGTGCATCGTCTTGGCAAACAGCTGTACGAGCAAGGCCGCGACGTCCCGCAGCGTGCGCCAGAAGCCTGCGTGTCCGCCCCGTGCCCGCTGCGCGGCGATCATTCCTTGTGCGGCATCCGAAAGGTGGAACAAGAACCGGTAGGTAATCACCATCAGCTCAAGCACGGCTTGAGGCATGCGAAGCCGCTTCATCACCTGCATCAATTCCGGGAACGGAATCGTGAAGACGATGAACAGCAAACACGCTTCACAGGCGGCTATCCGCACGAACACTTCCACCGCCTGAACCAAGGCCGCCGGTGAAATATACAACCACCCGCGAAATACCGGAACAGCCAGCAGCGCATCCGGCCGGACGCTTGCGGCGGACGAAGCCGCCTCGATTACCCACGCCGGCAAGCTGGTCACATAAAAGAAGCACGATGCGCCGAACAACCAGCTGTACGTCTTTAACGGGATACCCGCGTAACCGACCGTCCAGACCAGCATCCAACAGAAGATCACAGCCTGAACCGCAGGCTGCGCCGCATACGCAAGCGTCAGCAGCACGGCCGTAAATCCGCATTTCCACATCGGGGAAACGTGCCGCAGCTTATTGGTATACGACAAGCTATCGATCGTATGGATCATCGGTTTTTAGATTTCGCGGCGTTTCCTTTATAAAGCCCGACCGTATACCCGATCACGGCAGCGCCGACGGCGGCCTGCAAAGCGAACAGCATGCTCTCGGTTTCCGCAGGCGGCTCCAGCAGCGGAGCAAACCAAGGCTCGTAGGCCGGCGACAGCTGGCGGATCATATCCTCGGCCGCCCCGTCGGCTCCCCCGAATTCTCCGTCGACAAGAAGCAGCGGAAGCGTGCTCAGCAGCACGACGCCGGCGATAAGCAGCCCGTTTTTCATCCTTTTGGTCATGAATGATCGACTCCTTTCGTTGTATGCCGCACAACCGACAAAGCTTCGGCATGGTGCAACCGCAGCCAGTTCCAGACAAGCACAGTCAACAGTCCTTCGCTAATCGCAAGCGGTACTTGCGTGATGGCGAAAATACCCGAAAATTTCATGAACGAGGCGGCAACGCCCCCTTCTGCAGCAGGGAACGCCAGAGCCAGCTGCACGGAAGTTACCAAATACGTCGACAAATCGGCTAGAGCGGCTGCCGTGAAGACGGCCCACACTTCTTTACCCGTCGTCTTCACCATGAATTTGTAGGCGAAGAACCCGACGATCGGGCCGGCAACCGCCATCGCAAACGCATTGGCTCCCAGCGTCGTCAATCCCCCGTGTGCGAGCAGCAAAGCCTGGAACAGCAGAACGATCGAACCGAGCACGCTCATCGGCAGCGGCCCGAACATCACGGTGCCGAGACCGGTTCCGGTCGGATGAGAGCTGCTGCCTGTAACCGAAGGAAGCTTCAAGGCGGACAGTACGAACGTGAACGCAGCCGCCAGACCGAGCAGCAGCTTCAATTCCGGCGACGTCTTCGTGATCCGGGCAATGGCGCGGACGCCGAGCACGAAGAACGGGATAAACACCGCCCACCAGAAGATCGCCCATCCTGGCGGCAAGAATCCCTCCATGATGTGCATCGCATTAGCAGATTGCGGCTCGTTCACGACAAAATAAACGATAAATCCGATGATAACCGCGATCATTGACAAGACTTTGGATGATTTCATTTAATCTCCTCCCATGAATTTGTGCAACAAAAAAAGCATTCCCAACCGTAGACGGTTAGAAATGCTTCTTATCCTGATAAACTTTCGGAACGAAAGGGGCCATTCACCCTCCGTACGAAAACCGATCGCAGCAGCTTCCTAACACCTCCCTATCGTCCGTAGGTATATCAGTGTCGTCAGAACAGGCAGGTCTCCTGGCTACCAGCATCGACGCCCGCAAGCTGCCTTCCCGATCTGGTTGCGAATCAGTGGCTTCGTGGCTGCGAACTACGCTGTTACAGTGGCGGGACCGCATCGGATTTGCACCGAACTTCCCTATTAAGCTTCAACCTGAAGTTGAAGCACCTGTTCCCACAATATGCACTTGTGTAAGACTAGCCTTAATGTACACGAACCTGCCTGTGAATTCAACCCCCATATCTAACCGATTTCCTGCAATTGTGATAAAATAACGGGTACAGCGATCGGTTCAAGCAGCTGTCAACCAACAAAACAATACATAATTATAATTATGTTAACTAATTGCTGAATACAGGCAGTTAAGGAGCGTGGCCCGATGAACGTAATCAAAGTCAAAGACCGTTTGGAGCTGGAGAAAAAAATCCCGCTGATGCCCTGGTACGTGGAGAAATTCATTAATTATAAACTGCCCGACTTGTCTCCCTCTTCCCTGCTCGAATATGTGAGGGATTACGAGACATTCTTCGGCTGGCTGCTCGCCGAAGGGTTGAGTACGGCCGGACAAATGAAAGATGTGCCGCTCCTCGATCTCGAGCGGCTGCATATGGAGAGCATCGATCATTACAAGATGTTCCTCGCCATGCGCAAAACGAACGCCAATTCGAAAACGACCATTTCCCGCAAGCTGTCCTCGCTGCGCTCGTTGTTTCATTATTTGAGTCAAATCGCCGAGGACGAGAATTTCTACCCGCTGCTCAAGCGCAATGTCATGGCGAAGGTGGAAATTAAACGGACGCATAAACCGAAAGACTCGGCGGCCAAGCTCGAAGGCAAGCTGCTGCAGGAGGCGGAGATCGCCGAGTTTATCGACTATGTGAAGACGGGCTACGGCCAAGACGTGGCATCGAACAAGCAGGCGACCTATGCTTACGAGATCAATAAAACACGCGATGCCTGTCTCGTGAGCCTCATCCTCAACTCCGGACTGCGCGTGTCGGAGGTCGTTAACCTGAACGTCGAGGACGTCGATTTGAAGAAGAAGCTTATTTATGCGTTCCGCAAAGGCAAGAACGACGAGACGTTCAAAACGCCCGTCTATTTCCGGCAGGACGCGGTAGATGATCTGGCCTGTTATTTGGAGCTTCGCAGCTCTGTCTACAAAGCGCCGAAACGCGAGAAGGCGCTCTTCCTTGCTTTGGCTAACGGCAAACAGGAAGGCGAGCGTATGACCAAACGGGCGATTCAGGAAATGGTGATCAAATATGCCAAAAGATTCGGCAAACCTTACTTATCGGTTCATAAACTGCGCCATTCGTTCGCGACGGACTATTACTTGCGCAACGATCTGTACAAAACGCAGGAGCAGCTCGGTCACGCCTCGCCCGAAACGACACAAATTTACGCCCATCTAACCGATAAAACAATGTCTGAAGCGATCGACAAAGAGAAGAAGGACGGGATATCCGGTGCGTCTTGACGCCCGGAATTCCCGTCCTTCTTCGTCTGCTTAAGGCCCTTTGCTTACCCAGAACGATACATTGTCGCCTTTCTGGAGCGGAGTGCCCGGCGCAGGACTTTGACGAAACACCGTATTTGCCGAATGCGGGTTTTTCTCCATATAAAACTGGTACCGAAGACCGGCGGCCAGCGCCTGTTTCTCCGCTTCTTCTTTGCTTAGACCGACCAGCTGCGGCGCTGTGACGGCTTGACCTTCTCCGGGTTGCGCCTCCGACGATGACTGAGGCTCAGCCGGTGTCGCGGGTACCGGGTTCGCTGCGGACGGCGTCTCCGGCAAAGCGGAGCTCTGGCCCGATTTCGCGGCGGTTTGCTGCGAGTCCGGAGACTTCCGGCCGATCCCGAGCTCCATAAACAATAGAAACACGCCGACCGCGGTCACGGCCGCCACCGTAAACAAGGCCATGCCGATCAGCGATTTTTTCCAAAAACCGCCGCTCTTAGCTTCTTCCACTTCTTCCACTTCTTCCTCTTCTTCGACGATCTCATCCTTTACGGTTGAACGAACGAGCTCATCCTTGGCCGGTACCGCTGCATGCTCCCGTTTGATCGCGAAGCGCACCTCTTCTTCCTTGTCCGGCATCCCGGCTGCCCCATCCGGCGCCGCCTGTCCGGACAGCTGGCCTAACTGCATGATGAACGACGATAAGGTATGCTGGCCCCTCCATGCACGTCCGAGAAGAACGAGCAATGCGTCCTTACGCTCATCCGTCGTGGCAACGAGAGCCGTACGCAAACGCTGCTCCCTCTGTTCCAGCGACGAAGGAATAGATTCCGTCCCCATAAACAGCTGATAGATCAAGCTGGCAAGTCCTCGAGCGCCCTGCTCGTCGCTCTTCACTTTTTCCCAGCAGTTAATAATTTTAAGGTGACCGTCGTTTCCGATCCAGACGTTGTCCGCCATGACGGAGAAGCCGGCGATGCCTTTTTCCAAGGCGTCTAGCATGCCTTTACTCAGCTCGAACGACATGGCAACGACGTCGGCCAAGGTGAATGCTCGGCGTTGTAGCCTGGCCAACAGCGGTTCCCCGTCGAACGATTTCAGAACGGCGTAAATCGATAAATCTTCGAAGCCGACGTCGAGCACATGCAAGAAGCGGGTATCATTTAAATGAGCTACCTCTTGAATCAAACGCATGTACGCTTGTTGTTCGTCGCGGTTCGGCTGCTCGGATACGAAAATAACGATATCCCGCCGCAGCGACAAATCCGTCCCCTCGAATAAAATACCGTTTTTGGCTGGAATAACCGGTTTTTTGAGTACATAACGGGCACGGAGCGTTTTCTCCATCGTGACCCCCTCCAAGCATTTACTTCTAAGCGATACTCGTTACTAACAGCATTAACCCGATTCGCAGGTTTTTAAACAGAACGGAAGACGGGCGCAAGACGGTTCTTATACGATTCGTACATCATCGTAAATTTGGAGGCGTAATCTGGAAAATCGCTTGCGGGATGCGGATAGGACACCGTTCGATAATCATTAATATTATTAATTATTAGTAATATTAAATATAAGATGACCTTCACATCTGCTTTAAGGTGTATTCGTTGGTAACCGCTTCTATACCTGACAAGTTCCATTCCCGTCTCATAGCCGCTTCATGCACGGATGATCTGACCTGCACGGGAAAACGGCCGAAAAAGACGTTCCCAAGCGACCGTCCTTTTCGCCGCGGCACATGAACAAGCCTACCGTTTAAGCGATGCCTGAAGCAGCGCTTTTACCTTCATCGGCATCTCCCCCTCGCTGTCTTCGTCAGGGCTTGAGCCGGACCATTCGTCCGCACCTACCGGCTCCACGCGCATGCGCTCCGGCGGAAACGGCGATAACAGGCTTTGCAAAAAATCAGGCTCGCCGTTGCGCTTCGAGTCGAGCCACTCCTTCAGCTCCCGTTCCTGTAAAATCGCCGGCATCCGCTCCGTATAATCGTAGAGCAGCCGGTTGGCGGCAGTCGTCATCATGGTGCAAGTCCGAAACTCGCCGTTCTGCTTGTCTTTCCAAATTTCATAAAATCCCGCAACCCCGAAAGTCTTCCGGTCCGTCAACGAAACACGGACATAACGGCGGCGCTTGCCTTCCGCCGCAGATACATAAAACCCGTCGCAAGGAAACACACAGCGGTGTTTGGCAAACAGCTTGCGATACTCGCGTTTTTCCAGAATATCTGCGCCGCTGGTCAATACGGCGTCCTTCGCCCAAAAGGGAATCAGCCCCCAGCGGTACCCTTCCAGCTTGCGCTGTCCCTGCTCGTTCACGATAACCGGCACCGTACGGGTCGGAGCATAATCCGAACGCGGACGGAGCGACATGCGGATGTCGTTCAACTCGAACCGATCGAATAACTCCGTAACCCCGCTCATGAGCGAGAACCGTTCGCACATGTCCATCCCCCCATCTTTATTCATCGATACATTACCAGTATCTTCTTGGGGTAAAATATTATGCACGCCGTCATCGTGAAGCCTTCTTGAAGCGGCGGCGATGAGCAGGGAATGAATGGCACAGTTTGTCCGGTTTATGATACCATAACGAAGTGTAATGAACGAGGAGGCGAACAAATGAGCGGTTATTCAATTCGAACCTACGAAGATACGTATACAGTTTATGAGTTAAAGGAAGCGGACGGCGACGCCTGGTTTCGCATCGTCCCGGAACGGGGAGGCATCGTGACGAGCTACGGAACGGCCGGAGTCGAGCGGCTTTACCTGGATCGGGCTACGCTGCTTGATCCATCCGCCAACATTCGAGGCGGCATTCCGGTACTGTTCCCGGTTAGCGGCTACATAACCGATAACCGTTACGAATGGAAGGGAACTCCATATTCGATGAAAAATCACGGCGTCGCACGGAACCACCCTTGGCGCGTCGAGAAGACCGGCGACGACAACGGCGTCTATATTACGCTGTCGCTCCGGGCTAACGAAGAGACGCTGGCGTCGTTTCCATTCGATTTCGAGCTGAGCTTCACCTACCGTCTGCTGAACGGGACCTTAACGATCGAGCAGCAGTACAGCAATCATTCCGCAGAACCGATGCCGATGTACCCCGGCTTTCACCCGTATTTCCTGGCGGATCGCAAGGCCGTCCGCTATGACATCGATGCGGATCGCTACTATGATTTCAACGATCATCGGGAGAAGCCGTACGAAGGTGAGGTCGATTTGGATCAGCTGCCTGAATCGGTCGTGTTCCTGGATGCGAAGGAACCGCGGATCGGTTTCACGTTCGAAGGCCGGCAAGTTGTCGAAATGACCTACAGCGAGGCGTTCCGATACGTCGTATTATGGTCGATTCAAGACAAGCCTTTCATCTGCGTCGAGCCTTGGATGGCGATGCCCGATGAGCTGAACCGCAAGCAAGAGCTTACGTATGTGCCGGCCGGCGGTGTCGTGCAGGCCGTTCTTGCCATAACGAGCAAATCCGGCGAATAGCAAACACGTGTTCGAAGACGGGCAAGCCGGCCGGGCGCCTTCATGAAACCCTGATGAAAGCCTGCGACATTGCCCGTTTCTCAAATTTCATGAACAGAAGGTAATTTGTCGAAAATGTCTGAAAAATCGAAAAACAAATCATTTCTTGCGCTTACCCGGGAAATGATCATCATTTCTCATCGTTTATTACCCGAACGGCATCGATCACCATCCGGTAATACGCTTCCGGACGCGGTACGAAATCCGCCGTGGATACGACTCGGTGCGCGGCCGTCAGCTCCCCTGCATCATCCGGCCGGACACCGTGGATCCGCAAGTGATTCAGCTTGCCTGCCGCTAGAGCCTGGACATCCGCGAAGCGAACGGCGTACAAGCCGGTCACTTCGTCCGGTTGAAGCTTATAGGCCGTAAGCGGACGGCCGCTCTTCAACACAAATACGTGGCAAAACTCGCGGTCGATGCAGTCCGGCGCAAGGAGGGCTTCATCGGTATACATACCGCACTTATGCAGCTGCTCGAACGATGCTTCGACGCCCAGTTCTTCTTCCAGCTCCCGCAGGCCGTCCTCTACGCGTTCCCCCGCCAGCAAATGACCGGCGCACGATATATCGAGCAGTCCGGGATACGTATCTTTACCGGGATGCCGCTCTTGAAAGAGCAGCCACCCCTCCCCTTCCGTCTCGTACCACAGCCAGCATTGAAACGTCTGATGCCATAAGCCTTGCGCATGCACTTCGCCCCTGGATGCCGTTCCAACCAGGTTCATCCGTTCGTCGAATATGTCGAATCGCTCTTCTGATTTACTCATCTTTACCGGCCTCTCTCCGTGTATCGTTTCACTCTATCCGCGATCCGGAGCGACCCTGCTCCTGCTCCGTTCGCGCGGGCAATGTCCGTTGATACTCATAAGGTTTCGCTTTTCCGCCTGTTGTCATCGTCATAAGGGATAGTGTATCATGGATTTTATTGAAATGCATGATAACGAAGGAGTTGCAGTCTTCATGAGCGTACATGAAGCCATTACGGCCCATACGTCTAAGCAGCACGCCCATCTGGAGCGATTTCTACAGCTGGAAGAAGCGCGCGAGCGGGCCATCGATCAAGCGGCAGCCGACTGTGCGGCCGGGAAACCGTTCAGCGTCGAGGCGATCAATGCGATTACCGCACGCATCAACAGCCACGCGCAGCAGGGGATATCCCCCACCCGTGTTTATGTGACGGAAGCGATGATTCGCGAATTCGTCACGCGTAACAAGTAAATGCGCAGACGCGTCCGGCGTCGCGATCCGTTTGGCGGATTCGCGGCGTCGGACGCGTTTTTTTGTCAACCGATAGCAGGCAGTGCCCAAGACGATCCGCCCTAACCCTGCACGAAATTTCTGCCCTCATCTGCGTACACAAGGCACATGACCGCGATATCGAGCCATTGCTCCAGCTCTTCGATGTGGCTTTCGTCGATGCGCTGACGGAATTTCAATTGAATCCGATACGTTTCCGGCGCTTCCGAAGGGCCTTCGTTCGCCTCCGGCTGCAGCAGCACGGTTAATTCGTGGCGAATGTCCGCTTCCTCGCCCCACAGCCGGGTTAAATAATCGTGCAGCTCCGCACAGTGCGCCCGGCGTTCCCGGGGCAGATCGAGCGTCAGCAGCAGGTCCGCTCCCGGCCGCCTGTCGGCAAGCCGGGCAATGCGCCGTTCCGCCGCGAAGTCGGTCAGGCCGCTCGCCAGCGTCACCGCAGCCTGACACGTGCCGCCGTTACGTGCAAAGCGCATACAGAATTTGCGCGACATGGCGGCGAGATCGACGATATCCTCGCGTCCGCTGATGCGGATACGGTTTTCCGCATCCACATCGTACAGGCGCCCTTCCAACACTACTTTCAAATTATCGAAAATCGTAGGATCGAACATCCGTTCCGTTCTCCTTCACTAAAGGTCTCTCAAATCCAAAATATCGCCTTGCTTCCAATCGCCGTTGCGGACAACGCGAATCAGCTTATCCGCCGCCTCTTGCGGGGAGAACAGCTTGCCGGTACGCTTCAGCTCGACAAAGCGAGGCTTCGACGGGAATCGGGCTTCATCCGTTCCGCGAATTTGCTCCTGCATCGCCGTATCGACGACCCCGGGTGCAATCGATACGATTCGGGCCGCATGGGCTCCCTCCCCTTGCTCCGCCGCAACGCATCGGGTCAGCATGTCCATGCCGGCTTTAGCCGCGCAATAGGCGCTCCAACCGATATACGGCTTTTTGGCTGCGCCTGACGAGATGTTCACGATCGTTCTTACCGTTCGCTCCCGCAGCTCCTCCGTCAACCGCAGGAAAGCCGAAGTCATCAGCAGCGGCGCCGTTAAATTGACCTGCACATTGCGGGCCAGTTCGGCTTCGTCTGCAAGGCTAAGCTGCGCGATCGGTCCTAGCACGCCGGCATTGTGGATCAGCGTTAATCGGCCTCCGGCGTTCGTTTCCATCCGGACCGAATCGATAATACCCGCCATGCACTCGTAATGGCCATCCGCTCGTCCGAGGTCGAACGGCACGAAATCGAAACGCCCCGGAACCGAACCGGCGAGCTCGGCCAGGCGTTCATTGCTCGTCCGGGATACCCCGACGACGCGGTTATTTTCAAGCAGCAGCCGCTCGGCAAGCGCTTCGCCGAGGCCGCGTGACGAACCGGTAATGATATAGACGTCCAATTACCGTGTACCTCCTTCAAAAAAATATCCCCGAGACCGGGGATTCATCCGTTGTTGCCTTATTCGGTTCAGTTACGGTCCCAGCCTAGGGCTGCATCCAATCATCAGCGGTAATCCCCTGCTCAACGGCGAAATCAAAATCGTAAACATCGTATACTTGAACCGGAATTTCCGCTTGTATGATTTTATCCATAAGTTCAACCTGATCGGTCACGATGGGCGCTTGCTCACGCAGCGAAGTCAGAATAATTTCGGTTTCAATCGGATCGACGGCTTCGCCGTATTGGGCGTTCTCCATGGCATTGACGACGGTAAACGTCACATTGTCATTGATCGGCAGCGGCGGGCTTAAACGCCAAGGCGCCAGCAGCGCACGCTCCAGCTTCTTCTTATTGAACGAATCGTCAAAAAAGGCGATCAATTCACCGATTTTCTGCTTTACGTGAGCGTCGTCGTCGGCTTCCGGCATGACCGGCTCGGGGCTGTCTTTCATCTCGTAGAGCTCCATGATCGTGTTGTACGGGATCAAATACTCGACGGGCTGACTCGGTGCCAGCAATTCTCCATAAATCGCGACCAACACCGCTTCGATTACAAATCGCCGGGACATGCTCGATTCCTCCTTCAAATGATGCGTCCGTCCTTCTTGTCCGGCCTTAACTCTTTCTTAACATAAATGAACGGAAAAGTCCATCCGCAGCCGCACAAAGGTGCGTGATCTTTGACAAATATAGTGATATAATGGACTCTTGCTCACTATCCGACAACAAGATGCATACGAGGAGCGAATGCATATGAAGCCGTCCAAATCTTTTCCATTTCCGATCTCGCTGCTGCTTATCATCGGCATTGTGGCGATTTCATTCTCGTCTATATTTATCCGTTGGTCAAATTCACCTGTCTCGGTCTCGGCGATGTACCGGTTAACGATAACGGCGCTCCTGATGCTCCCGCTGCTGTTCCCATACCGGGCGTCCGTGCGTCGGATGCGCCTGCGCGAATGGTTGGAGCTGTTTGCTTCAGGACTTGCGCTGGGCCTTCATTTCCTGCTGTGGATGGGCTCGCTCCGGCTGACGTCGGTGGCCAGCTCCACCGCTATCACCTCGCTGGAGCCGGTGTTCGTGCTGCTTGGCGCCTGGTTGTTATATCGCCAAAAGACGAGCTGGCCCGCTATCCTGAGCATGGGCCTTGCCATGCTCGGCGCCTTGATGATCGGCTGGGGCGATTGGGGGCTTACAGGCTCGGCGCTGCTTGGCGATGCGTTATCACTGCTCGGAACCGCCGCGGTGGCGGCTCACATGCTGCTCGGCAAGCGGCTCCTTGCCCACATGCCGCCTTTCGTATACAGCTTCTTCGTCTTCGTGTTTGCCGCCGTTTGTATAGCCGGTTACAACCTCGCGCTTGGCATTCCCTTAACCGGTTATCCGGCGCGGGAATGGGGGCTGTTCCTGCTGCTCGCGCTCGTACCGACGGTATTCGGCCATTATGTGTTCAATTGGCTGTTAACGTACATGCGGCCGGAGACGGTATCCTTGAGCGTGCTGGGAGAACCGGTCGGCGCTACGCTGCTGGCATATTTCCTGCTCGGCGAAGCGATCGGCCCGCGTCAGGCGGCGGCGGGACTGCTGCTGCTGCTCGGCGTATGGTTGTTCATCCGTACCCATGAAAAAGAGCAGCCGTCCATCCAGCCGCCCCTTTCCGTATCAAACGCGAACACGGATCGATCCATGAATTAATGATAGCAAACGAGCAGTCCGCCTTCGCCGGCATACGTGCCGATCACCGGGCCCATCTCCGTCACATACGCTTGCCGGAACGGATACCGCTTGAGAATCCGGTCCTTCAGTGCGATCGCTTCCTCCAGACAGTTGCTGTGTGCGATTCCGAGAACGCGCTCCTCCAGACCGTGACCGATATCTTCGAACTTTTCAATAAGACGGTTGAGCGCGTTTTTGCGCCCGCGCACTTTATCGGTCACCTCGATGGTGCCTTCCGGACTGGCATGCATCACGAGCTTGATGTTGAGGACGGAAGCGATGGCCCCTTTAGCCCGGTCCAGCCTCCCTCCCTTGATGACGTTCTCCAGCGTGTCGAGATAAAAGAACGTTTTCGTTTCCGGCACACGCTGCTGCGCTCTATCTACGATCTCATTGAAGGTACGGCCTGCCTGTACGTCAAGAATAAGCCGGTATAACATCAAGCCTGTGCCCATGGAAGCCGTCTTGGAATCAAGTACGGCGATTTTCCGCTTGGCGGCTCCGCCGCCGGATTCTTCCAGGATCGATTTCGCCAAAGAAGCATGCTGATACGTGCTGCTGATATTGGATGATATGGTAATGAGGATGATATCGTCATCCGGATATTGTTCGAAAGCGCGTATAAAATCCTGCGGCGATGGACTAGCGGTTTTGGGTAAATTTGTATTCATTTTAATTTCCTGGTAAAACACGTTTAAACCCAAGGAGTGATCGAACTCTTTACCGTCGAACGTCACATAAAGAGGAACGGTGCGAATCGGGTCGGTTCCCCCCCACTCCGCGGGAAAATCGACGCCGCCATCGGTTAATAATCGAATTGCCATGCGCTTCACTTCACTCTCTTCTTGGATGCTTTATTTCCTACAGTACGAGGAAAGTAAGATGCAGGTTTCATTATGACACACCCGGGAGGAAGCGACAATAAAAAAATAGGAGCCGTACCCGGATCGATACCGGATACGGCTATGCTTGCTGCAAGATCTTCCAGCGTCATGACGATTCTTCCGCGAGCGGCAGCCTGATTTCGACTTCCGTCCCTCGCGTTTCCCTGCTTCGGATGCGAATGCTGCCGTTATGCCGCTCGACAATTTGCTTCGCGATCGAAAGTCCCAGTCCCGTCCCTCCGCTGGAGCGGTGACGCATTTTGTCCACCCGGTAAAACCGCTCGAACAAATGCGGAATGTCGGCTTCGGGTATGCCGATCCCCTCGTCCTTCACGACAATGACAGCCTCGCTGCGCTCCCGGCTCAACCTGATTCGTACCGGGCGCCGGCTGTACTTGACTGCATTGTCGAGTACGATGACGAACAGCTGCTTCAGCGGTTCCGGTTCTCCCCAGCAAACAATCCGCTCATCCGCCGCATCCACGACCAAATCCCGTTCGAAAGCCACGCTCAACCTCCCGGCGGTCTCACGCATTAAGGCAACCGCCTCGACCGGCTGGAAAGAGATTTCTGCTTCCATACGCTCCAGCTCGGCCAGCCGCAGCAAAGCCTGAATGAGCCCTTTCAGACGGGAGGTCTCGGCTTGTATCGCCTGCAGCGCTTCTTCGCGAAGAGCCGGATCATTCGCTCCCCAGCGGCGCAGCAGCGAGGTATAGCTCTCAATGACGGTTAGCGGCGTACGCAGCTCGTGGGAAGCGTCGGCGACGAATTGCTTCTGCTTCTCGTCGTGCTCGCGAAGCGCTTCAATCATTTCGTTGAAGGTTTGACCGAGCTTGCCGAGCTCGTCCTTCTGCGAGGTGATCTTGGGGCTGAGCGTCACGAAGGTGCGGTTGCGCCGAACCGCCTTCATCGATTCGAGCAATTCCCGGATCGGACGGATAATAATTTGGGTGTAGACGAGCCCGCTGATCAGCGCAAAGGCGAGCACGCCGCCGGTCGCGATTACTAACCCGGTTCCGAGCTGCTTCATCCATTCGCTGACGACGTTCAGCGCCTTGCCCAGCTCCAACTGGCCGATTTGACGGTCATCGTCATAAATCGGCACCTGCAGGAACAGCATCCGAAATCCGAAATCGTTGACCATGTCGGTATAATAATTCGAACGAAACACGACCGGATACCCGGACAACTGCACATGGGTCGATATGCCGGCCACGACATCCCGGTTGGGCGCAATGATTCGAACCATCATATCGGGTTCTTTGAAATCTTCGAGCAGCTCCGGCTTCGTCCAATTGGAGCTATCGTGGATTTCCGGATTGCGCAGGATGATCTGCGCTTTCTTCCAGAGCAGCTTCGTTTCGTTAAGCGTCGTTGAAGCCGAGATATAAAAATATAACGATACGTTAAACACGACGACGATCAGTAAAATCCAGAGCGACGACAGCAGGATGAGCCTGGTGCGCAAGCTCATACGTCGGGAACCGATAACGCGTAACCGATGCCCCGCGCCGTCCGGATCAGTTTCGGGCGGTGCCCTTTATCGATTTTCAGCCGCAGATACCGCACGTACACATCTACGATATTCGTATCTCCCGTATGCTCATACCCCCACACATCGGTTATGATTTGCTCGCGGCTCAATACTTGCCCGGCGTGCTTCATCATATAGTGCAGCAGCTCGAATTCGGTGGGGGTCAGTTCAATCGGCCGGCCCCCGCGCATGACCTTCCGGGAGGCCGGCTCCAATACTAAATCGCCGACCTTCAGCGTCTGCTGGTCATCTGTTGCCGGCTCCGTCATTCGGATCAGATTGCGAATCCGTGCCAGCAACTCTTCGATGACGAACGGCTTGGTCACATAATCGTTAGCTCCCTGCTCAAAGCCGCCTACGATGTCAGGCGTCGAATCGCGCGCCGTCAGCAGGATGACGGGTACAAGCCGTCCATCCTGACGCAGGCGGCGCAGCACTTCGAGTCCGCTGCTGCCGGGAAGCATCACGTCCAGCACAATCAAGCTCCACGTCTGACCCAGCGCCAGCTCCAAACCGGATAAGCCGTCACCGGCCACCTTCACCTCGTAGCCTTCGTGCCGCAGTTCCAGCTCAAGCACGCGGGCAATTTGTTGTTCGTCTTCGATCACAAGAATGGAACGCTTCATCCGGGTATATTTCTCCGCTCGTATGCGTTTTCACCTAGGTTCCCCTTGATGAAGTTCCTTTATTCGAGTGACCGTCAAGCATGGATAAACCGCCCGGTTGATGGTCCGGACGGTTCGGGTAGTTCGGGTGGTTCGGTTTACGCTTTCTTTTTCGACGGTTCGGAACGTTCGCTGCCGAACGCCATGATCACGTTTTGAATTTTTTGCAGCCGAATAAATTCGTTCTGCTTCAAGTCGGAGCGGAAATACGCGTACAAGTAGGCGCCCTCCAGAAACGTTAAGGACGGGTAGCAAGCCAAATCTGTATTCGTATACGGATTGTCAATGAGAATCTGCCATTCCCCGGCCCGATCGTCGCCTACTATCGATTCCAGCACGGTTTGCTTAAACTGTGCGATCTGCTCGAACTCGTTCCAGATGTCCACCCAAGAAGGGCTGAACCGTCCCGGCTCGGGAAACAACTGCCTGGCTGCGGCAAGCAGCCGGTTTACGCGCTCGATTTCACCATCCTCAAACCGTTTCAGCAGGTCGCGGAATCCTTCCAGAAACAGCCGGAACGCTGTAAATCCGCCTTCAACGACCGTTTGCCGGAACTGCTGCAGCTCCTGATCGGTAGAGGCTTGTTCGAATATGCTAAAAGGGGTCGTTTGGTTCAATAGGTTACCCTCCCCGTTCCCGTCCTGACCCGCCTGCGTGTTTAACGCTGCCGGGTCGTCATCACGCCTTCCAAGCTTAACAGCAGTATTCGTGACGGATCGTTTTTCAATTTAACGTTACAAAGCTTCACGCGGTTCTCGTCGATGGACAGTACGAGCCAATACGGTGCGTCATCACGGCCGATTGCATGCAGAAACGATTCCTTCTGCGCTTCGGCCTCTTCTTCCGTTTCCCATTGCTTGACGCCGTAATAGTCCAAATCATAGTTGTTCTTCTGCAGACAGGCGGCGATTTCACCCGTGTTCGATTGTCTAAGCACAATGGGCATCTGATGAATCCCTCCCTTACCTGCGTCTTTGCGCCGGAAAAAAAGGGCGCAAGCCCATATCGAGTTTGCTCCCGGATTGATCTTACAAATACGGATTTTCGTGTCTGGCCTTCAGCCGGCTCCAGCGGCGCTCGACTTCGTTCTCGAACGATTGCAGCGCTTCGGCATATTCGGGCTTCGTCAAGTGTTTCGTCTTGCCCATGTTCTTCAACCAATCGCCAACCGGAATCCGCTTGTTTTTATCTTCCGGATTGTACGTGATCGTGGTCACGCCGTTCTCGATCTCATACATCGGGAAGAAGCAGGAGTTGACGGCTTCATCGATCAGCGTCTGGCCGATTTGCTCCTCGGACAACCAGTTAAGCGGGCACGTGATTAAGATTTTACCGTACACGAGGCCTTCGTTCTGGGCGTAATATTGAGCTTTTGCCGCTTTCTTCAGCAAATCCTGCGGCAGCGACTCGGAACCGGTGAACACGTAAGGGATGTTCGTGGCCGCCATGATTTGCGGCGTATCCTTATGGTGGAACAGCTTCCCGCCTTGATGCTTGCCGACGTTGGACGTGGACGTCCGGTGGCCGAGCGGCGTCGAGTAGGACAGCTGCGCGCCCGTATTCATATATCCTTCGTTGTCGTATTCCAAAATAATCATTTTATGATTGCGGAGCGCCGCGCCGATCGCAGGACCCATACCGATATCCATCCCGCCGTCGCCGGTAATCATGACGAAGGTGAAGTCGGCCGGCAGGTTATATTGATCGAGTTCGCCTCTTCGTTTGCGTTCCCAGAACATTTCGACCACGCCGGAGAGGGTAGCCGCACCGCTTTGGAACAAGTTATGAATGTATGTCGCTTTGTGTGAAGAGTACGGATAACCGGTCGTCACGACCATCGCGCAGCCGGTATGGAACAGCGCTACGATATCGCCCTCGATGCCTTTGAAGAACAGCTCGAGACCGGAGAAAATTCCGCAGCCCGGACAGGCCCCGTGACCTGGAGCGAGACGTTTCGGCTTCTTGGTCAATTGACGGATCGGCGGCACTTTCACTTTCAGCTGGCCGGTCTCTTCGTCTTTATTGACCGTGATCAGGCCGGTGTTCAAATCTTCGTACTTCATCGGCTCGATCACGCGCTGCGGCTTCATGGCCGGATCGCCGGCCGTATGGCCATAGTAATCGAACGGCACGGCCACTTTGCCTGCCTCAACCGCCTCAAGTGCCAGTTGGAACAACGCGTGTCCGTCTTCGGCATAGAAATCTTTACCGCCGAGGCCGTAAACGCGGCTGATTACGAGCGTATCAGTGTAACCGGCCGTGTACAGCGCCGCTCTGATCTCGAGCGACATGTTGCCTCCGTGCGCGCCGTACGAATCCGCCCGGTCGCCGATCGTGACCGCCTTCACATTCTTCAACGCTTCGGCGATTTGCTTGGCCGGGAACGGACGAATCATGTTCGGTGCGATCGAACCGGCCTTAATGCCCTTCTCGCGAAGCTGGTCGACAACGTCTTTGATGATCTCGGACGACGAGTTCATCAGGAATACGGCCACTTCCGCGTCTTCCATCCGGTACAGGTCGAGGATCGGGTAGTCGCGGCCCGTCAACACTTTGTACTCCTGCCTGATGCGGTCAAATACTTCGCCCGCGCGATACATCGCTTCGGACTGCTGGTAACAGTTGTTGATGTAGTCCGGTTCGTTCATGTAAGGACCGACGGTGATCGGGTTGTTGCGGTCCAGCACGTGAGGGAAGTTTTGCGGCTGCTCGCCGATGAACGCATGCACGTCAGCTTTGTGAGCGAAGGTTTGCACCCGGCGCTTCTGGTGGGACGTGAAATAACCGTCGGAAGCGACGATGACCGGCAAGCGCACTTCAGGGTCTTCGGCCAGCTTGATGGCCATGATATTCATATCGTATACGGCTTGCGGATCACGGCTCATCAGAATCGGCCAGCCCGTATTCAGCGCATAGTACAAGTCGGAGTGATCCCCGTGAATGTTAAGCGGTCCGGAGACGGAGCGGCACACCAGGTTCATGACCATCGGGAAGCGCGTACCGGATTGCACCGGCATTTGCTCCAGCATGTACAAGTAACCGTTGGCGCTCGTCGCGTTGAATACGCGGCCCCCCGCGGTCGATGCGCCGTAACAAATGCCTGCGGAACCATGCTCCCCGTCGGCCGGGATCAGTTTAATGTCGTGTTGGCCGTTGGCCTTCATCAGATCGAGGAATTGCGCGACTTCCGTCGACGGCGAAATCGGAAAATAACCCATGACATGATAATTGATCTGGTGCGCGGCATACGCAGCCATCTCGTTCCCGGACTCGTACACCATCCGCTGTTCGACCGTGCCCGTACTCACTTCTTTATTGATCTCAATAGCCATTTGTTTCGTTCACCTCTCCCGAATTTGTATTATTTCACCAAATCAAAGCGATGCGGCACGCGGTTCGCTTCGGCGTAGCCTTCCATTTCGCGGTTGGATGACAGCGCTTCCGTCGGACAGGCGACGACGCACTTGAGACAGCCCTTGCAGTATTGATAGTCAATGCCCTGCAGGAACATCTGCGGTCTGCCCTTCTTGTCCGGCTGCTCATCCCACACGAAACAAAAGTCGGGACAGGCGGTGTCGCACGCGGCGCAATGAATGCATTTCTCATCGTCAAAATGCGGCATCATCCCGTTCCGGGAAATGCTCAAGTCTTTCAAAATGCTGTTCCCCGGGTTGGAAACCATCCCGCCGATCGGCTGGGTCAAGTACCCGTATACCGGAATGTCCCAACGCTTCGGCTCCGGCATCGATTCGCCCTCGGGCAGCGTGAACGTCTGGAACCTGACTTCGTCGTAACCGCGTTGGAACGTGCGCAAAGCCGGCTCCACGGCGCCCGGGTATTTTTTCTCCAGACTCTTGCGGATAATGCTCTTCATATGTTCGAAATCCAGAAATTCGCACAGACGGAACAATCCGCCAAGCATCGCCATGTTGACGCGGTTTTTCTCCTCAAGCGCGATCCCTGTAGCATCGACGACGGCCACGGTTCCGCCGATGAGGTTCATCTTCTCTTTCAAATCTTCAGGAGATTTGCCGGAGTTCACGAGCACGACGCTGTCCTCGTAAATGCCGCTGACGACGTTAATCGTCTTGGATAAATTTTCATGAAATACGCCGACCACGTGCGGTCGTTCCACCGGTGTCGTATCGCGGATATTCGTTTGCAAGTCGCAGAATCGAATATGCGCTTTAACCGGAGAGCCTTTTTTCTCGGAACCGTAGGAAGAAAAGCTGACACCATTGAAACCGCTTCCGACAACGCCCGCTTCAGCAAGCATCTTGCCTGCCAGGTTAGCCCCAAGCCCGCCGATGGATTCTAGCCGAATCTCAAAGAAACCGAGCTCATTCGTTTTCGGGAGAACTCCCATGCTAGTAACGCCCCCTCGTACAATTGGATGGAAGGAATAGGATCCCTTTGCATCAGTATAACAGCTTCTAAGTTTCACGAATAGTGTTTTTATTATCATTTTTTCTGATAAGTGGCTTTCAGAAAGGATATTTTTCAACTTTACGCAGATATTTTTCACGTTGTTTAGTAGTATATGATAATACCACTAATACAGAATGAAAAGGAGTCTGACGGTGTAATCCTGCGTCCTGTCAGCTTATCCGGACTGGAAATAAATTGCTTCCATAGCAGCAAGAGAACTTATACTTTCGAGCGTTCAAGATGGATTTGTCCGAAAATGGGGGTACGACCGGCAGCCTTTGCGCTATACATTTAGCCATGAGGGGACGTCAGGGAGCCTTGCGGCGGGTCGGCAGCCTGACATGTTCGGAAGCCCATTTTCCGCGGAGATGTAAGAAAAGCTCCTGACCGGAGCCTTTTCGAGGAAGATACATTCGTGTTTTTAAGGCAGCTTTTCTTGCGATACAGCAAGTGTTCAGCTCCGCTGAAAACTAATACTTCCGGTATCTTAAGAAAAGCTTCTGACCGGAGCCTTTTCGGGGAAGATACATTCGTGTTTTAAAGGCAGCTTTTCTTGCGATACAGCAAGTGTTCAGCTCCGCTGAAAACTAATACTTCCGGTATCTTAAGAAAAGCTCCTGACCGGAGCCCGGATCTTGTCTGCTGCGCTACGGTTTCCGAGCTAAAAAAACTCCGTCCCGCACGGCAGGACAGAGGCATTCTTCAAACTTCGGTACGATAGCGGCGGAACAGCGTCCACCAGCCGATATACAGCGCGTACACGCCTAAATAGGCCCCGCTGCCCAAAAAAACAGGATCATAGAACACTTTATGCACTTCGGTCATCATCACGGTATCTTTCACGACAATATCGAACACCGCACGGGCCGTACACAATCCGAACCCGTACATCGCTGCAACCCCGACCGCGTCGAAAGCGATGGACGCCCGCGGCGCGAGAAAACGGATGACAAACATGAAGGCCGGAGCAGCGACGGAGCTTGCGGCCAGCAGCAAGAACAACGCGCATCACCTCAACCCTAGCTTGCGCCGGAGGCTGGGCGGCTATGCGCTGCTGTTACATGCTTTCCTCCCGAACATGCCGGACGGCCGAGCGTTTGCTCTTCGCCATAAACCATACGCGGGTTAATACGGCGGCGGTCAGCCCAAGAGCCCCGGCCAAATAAAATCCGCTCTTCAAGCCTCCCCATTCGTTCAAGCCTCCTGCCAGAAAAGGGCCTGCGAACATGCCGATCGCATAGACCGCCTGATAGAAGCCCATGGCAGTCGCTCGTTTCTCATCCGGGATATGCTCGATCGACAGACCAAGCAGCAGCGGCAGATGCAGCCCCTGCACGCAGCCGTTGATCGCTTGCGTGGCGACGAGCAGTCCGAAACCCGGTACGAGCGTGGTTCCGGCCGAGCATATCGCGCTGACAACGAAGCCGGTCATCACAACCGGCCATGCGCCGAACCGGGGCGCGAGCAGCCGGCCCGAGTAGTAGGCCGTCAAGGCGTGCGGGATCATGAAGGCCAACACGAGCAGGGTCAAGTCGAATTGATCGGCACCCATACTAAGTGCGTACGAAGGCGTAAACCCGAACATCGTAATAAAGAGGACGCCGTGCGCCAAGATCGAAAGCGTCGACACTTTCAGCAGCAGCCGGTCTTTCATGACCGCGAACAAATCCTCATACCGCATCGGCGCCCGATGCATCTCGCCCTTCGGCTCCTTCAAGGCAAACGCCAGCGCAAATCCGACCAGCCCAATGATGGTCCCGGCCCAGAACGTGGCAGCCCAACCGCCGGTTTCCACCAGCAAACCGCTGACGCTCATGCCGATCAACTGTCCGGCGGCGGTGAGCAGGCTGATCATGCCCATCGCACGCGTCGCCTCCTCTTTCCGGTACAGGCTGGCGTACATGACCGTAAAGGCAACCCATGTCGATGCGGATATACCGGCCATGATCCGCCCGGCAAGCGCCCAACCGAGCTGTTCGCCCATCGCAAAGCAGAGGCAGCTTAACGTGACGGTCAGCATGCCGAGAACCACATACGGCTTGCGGCGTTTCAACCGATCCGACGCGATGCCAAGCGGAAGCCGCAGAATGATTTGCATCAGCCCGTAACTGCCAAGCACGACCCCCATCATCGTATAAGAAGCGCCCAAATGCTCCAAGTACGGCGACAAAATCGGGACGTACACGTAAAGCGAACACCAATATAAAATCGTTACGAGAATGAATATCGCATGGTTAAGACGATGCGAACGCTGGTTATTGTTCATGGCCGGTACCTGTCATTTACAAGCTCATGCGCAATATCGCCAGCACATCATCCGCGTCCAGCTTCCGGAAATAGCCGATCGGACCGAAGCGTACAGCCTCCTCCGCCATGCGCGGCAAGCTTTCCTCTCCGATGTTCAAGTCGCTCAACCGGGACGGCGCGCCGATGCGCGTAAAATATTCGCGGGTCGCCTGAATGCCGGCAAGCGCGATTTCCTCGTCCGATTTGCCTTCGGGTTCAATGCCCCATACACGGACGGCAAACTGGACGAAGCGATCGATCCGATCTCGGTATACGTATTTCATCCAGTTCGGGAAAATAATCGATAGCCCTTCCGCGTGGGCGATATCGTAGATCGCGCTAACTTCATGCTCCATGGCGTGCGTCGCCCAATCGCCCTGCATGCCGACGCTGATCATCCCGCCGTTCAGCGCGTAGGTGCCGCACAGCATCAGGTTCGCGCGCGCTTCCGGATGCGCCGGCTCCTGAAGCGCCTTCTCTCCGTTCTCAATGACGGTCTGCAGAATCGATTCGCACAGCCGTTCCTGCAGCGGCGTATCCGTCGTCTGGCTGAAGTATTGCTCCATCACGTGCGACATCATGTCCACAATGCCGTTCACCGTCTGATTCGCGGGCACCGTGTACGTCAACGTCGGATCCAGAATGGAGAACTTCGGAAAAGCGTACGGGCTGCTGAACGATTTCTTCAAATTTTGCTCCCAATCGGTAATGACGGCGCCGCCGTTCATTTCCGAGCCCGTGGCCGATAACGTCAGCACGGTTGCGATGGGAAGCGCCGCTTCAATCTTTGCTTTGCGAAGCAGAAAGTCCCACACGTCCCCTTCGTAAGGAACACCGACCGCTACAGCCTTGGCTGCGTCGATCACACTGCCGCCGCCGACCGCGAGTACCAAATCGACCGCTTCGTCGCGGCACAGCTTGATGCCGCGGCGCACGGTCGATACCCGCGGGTTCGGTTCAACGCCGGGCAGCTCGACGATTCGCGCGCCGATCTGGTGAAGCTGCTTAATCACCCGGTCATACAGCCCGGTTCGTTTAATGCTGCCGCCGCCGTAAACCAGCAGCACGGTTTGGCTGCCCAGTTCGGCTACTTGCTGGCCCAGCTGGTCGGCCATGCCTGCCCCGAACAAGATTTTTGTCGGGTTATGAAAAGTAAACGAGTTCATCGTGAAATGCCTCCTTCGTAGATAGAGCGATATCGAATTGCCAATTTTCATTATACGCTTCGAATTGTAAAGATGAAAATTTAGAAAAAACAATGGTATTTTCAAGGGAATTTGATTATGATATTAGCCGACGATACATACAGGCCTAAATTAATTCTACTCGTCAAAGGGGTGCGTCATTTTGTCTCGTATTCGCGAAGTGAAGGTGGGCGAGCGCCCGCCGCTGCTTCAAAGTTTGCCGCTTAGCCTGCAGCATCTGTTCGCTATGTTCGGCGCCACCGTACTCGTGCCGGTGTTGTTCAAGATCGATCCGGCAACTATTCTATTGATGAACGGTATCGGCACGCTGCTTTACTTGCTGCTGTGCAAAGGGAAAATACCGGCTTACCTCGGCTCCAGCTTTGCATTCCTGTCCCCCGTCTTCGCCGTCTTAAGTTCCGGCATGCCGTATCAAGCCGCGCTCGGAGGATTTATCGTATCGGGTCTTATTTTTATCCTCGTCGCGCTTCTTATTCGCGCCGTAGGCACCGGTTGGCTCGATGTGGTTTTCCCGCCGGCGGCCATGGGAGCGATCGTCGCCGTCATCGGGCTTGAGCTTGTGCCCGTCGCCGCGGAAATGGCCGGGTACATCAAGCCGGCGGCTGCCGGCGCCGATTGGCGTATAGACCCGGATGCCGTGCTGATCTCGACCGTCACGCTGCTGATTACGATCGTCGGGAACGTGCTTTTCCGCGGCTTCTTCAAAATCATTCCGATCCTTATCGCGATTGTGTGCGGTTATGCCCTTGCTTACGGGCTCGGCTTCGTTAACCTGGACCCGGTCATCGCCGCCCGGACCTTCACGGTGCCGACGTTCTACGCGCCGCAGTTCGAGCTGTCCGCCATCACGATCATCGCGCCGGCGGCGCTCGTCGTCATCGCCGAGCATATCGGACACTTGATCGTAACGGGAAATATCGTCGGCCGCAATTTGTCGAAAGATCCGGGACTGGACCGCTCTCTGCTTGGAAACGGCATTTCGACGGTTATTTCGGGTTTTGTCGGCTCCACCCCGAATACGACGTACGGTGAAAATATCGGCGTCATGGCGATAACACGCGTCTATTCCGTCTGGGTCATCGGCGGCGCCGCCGTCATCGCGATTGTGCTGTCTTTCTTCGGTAAGCTGGCCGCCTTCATCAGCACGATCCCTTCGCCTGTCATGGGCGGCGTATCGCTGCTCCTGTTCGGTGTCATTGCCGCTTCCGGCATCCGGATGCTGGTGGAAACGAAGGTCGACTATTCGAAGACATCCAATCTGATCCTGACCAGCATCGTGCTCGTCGTCGGACTTAGCGGCGCGACCGTGACCATCGGCAGCTTCAGCTTGAAAGGCATGGCGCTTGCAACGGTGCTCGCCATCCTGCTCAGCCTGTTCTTCAAGCTGCTGGAGAAGCTTAAGCTATCCAATGAAACGACCGACGCGCCGCACTGAACAGGCGTTTGTTACTTGCAAAAAGAGGACCGACCGAAGATAAACTCTTCAGTCGGTCCTTACTTCATTCAAGTCACGGCGTCGAGCCCGCCATATTTGGAGATCGCCAGCAGCAAATCGTTCAAGACCGGAAGGATGAACTGTGCCGTGCCAAGGCTGAACATTCCGCTTCGGTTATGCACAACGGCATCCTTGACATGAATACGGTAATGCTGCATGCCCGTCTGCATGTTGACCGTCTCGCTTACGCTGGAGCTTTCCCGCTTGATCCGCATCGGCTTGGTGCCGACGGGCAGTTCGAACGGGGTAATGCTGATAATGTCTTCCAAGCGGATATGGTAATTGGCGTGCGGCTTCTGATAGATCAGTTCTTTTGTTGAGACCGTCAACCCGAAATCACGCTTCTTGTGGGATAATTTAAGTTCGCCTTCCAGCGCTTTGATTCGAATAAAGTTCTCGTTCAAAGGGCCTTCCTCCTTGGGCCGGCGAGCGGCGGGAATCGTATGGATGCTGCAGCAGCTCATAATACCAATGCCTAAGGCATTAGAACGAGCATACCACATCTTACAGCGATGCGCTACACGCATCCTCCGGCTCCCCGCCGCTTCAATCCTCCTTGCCTTCCGGAGTGCTTCCCCCCGCAGGAACAAGCTCTTGCCGTTCCGCCGGTCGATGGTTATTGTTTCAAGGTTGTTAACAATCGCTTGGCCGCACCGTTTGGCGTCTGAACCGTTTCATAGATGCGGATACTGAGCGGATAGTTGAACTGGTTGTTGCTTACGCTCGCCAGCGTAACGGTCTGCAGCCCGTCGATCAGCTTATTCGCGCCCTGCAGCGAGTAGGTCGTACTGCCGAGGCTGCGGCCGGTCTGATCCGCCAATTCGAATTCGAGCGCCGCCATGGCGTCGTCAAGGATCACCTGCGCCTCTTTCTTGATGCTTAAATCAAGGATAAGTTTATACGACCAGGTGCTGTTACTGTAATTGCCGCTTAAATCCCACTGCTTGATATTCACTTCGTATGGATACATCGCGAGCTTCGTTCCGAACAATTCCGGTTTATCCTCATCCGAAGAACGTACGGCCACTTGAGCCGACGAGATCGGAAGTTTCAGCGCGCTCGCCGTATTTTCCAGGATGTTCAGCTTGAATGTGCCTGTAACGCCAGGCGGCAGCATATAAGAATAGCTGTATACATAGGCCGAACCGGGAATCAGCTGGGTTAGCGTCGTCGTTTGCTTGACGCCCGGATAAGACTTGCCGGACGAATCCTGCAATTCCGTCGCAAATTCAGGCAAATCCAGCGTCTCCTGCCCTTTGTTCACGAATTTATATTTCGCGATCACCGACTGGTAGCCGCTCTCCGTGTTCGTGTGGGCGTTAATTTCAACTAAAGACATCTCCAAATCGGAATCGATCGTCTTATTGTCCGCTTCGAAGACGAACGGCGTGCCGAAGGTGTACGCGCCGGACGTTATTCCCTCAGAGCTCGAAGCAAGACCGTTGTCCAGGTTCACAGCCGCGACCGGAACGCCAATGGCGCCTGTAACGGCCGAATTGTTCCCGGATGCCGCCGCTTGTCCGCTGCCGGCTGCGTTCGTATTCGCAGCGGCGGCTGCGCTCGTCTGCGACGATTTCTCGGACAAATAAAATTCGTAAGCCTTCGAAACAAGCTCGTCAGGCAACTCTACCGCAAACTGATACGTTGTCGCCTTGCCGGCAGCCGTATATTTCTCGGTGCCGACGATGGTTTCCATCGTTACGGAATGTTGCTGATCTTTCGAGACGAGCAGTCCTATCAAATCAGGGTTGGCTATCGAACGGCTGCTGCCGTTGTGAACGACCGCTGTAAGCAGCGCCAGTCTTTTGCCGGACTGACTCACTTCCTCCGCCTTCGTCACTTCAACCGACAAGCCTTCTTTTCCCTGACCGTTAAATGCGGCCTTCTCCCCCAATTGCACCAATTGGAACAAGGATTGAAGTCCGATTTCTCCGATTGATTTGCCCGTCGATTTGTTGTTCAATCCGAGGTTCACCTTCCCGAGCTCGGGCTCGGCATCCAACGAAGCATGAAGCAGCAAATGAGTGATCGATGATCCGTCCAGCTTGCTTTCTTCCACTTTACTCGCCGTCAAAGCGAACGTTCTCCCCTGCCCGTCCTGCAGCACATAATTCATATTGACCGGATCCCAGCTGTTTGCGCCCGATACTTTCACTCGCGAGTCCAGCGTGATGTTCCATTTGCCGTCTACCGGATAGGCGAAGGCCTTGTCGATTTGTACGGAAACAAACGTATTGCCGGTCACGGTGGAATCTGCGCTCGCAAGATTAAATATAAACTGATGATCGTTCTGCTGAACCGACATCGCTTTTTCAACGGAAAGCGCGCCCAGCTCCATATGATTCCGACTGCGGTCAAAGAAGCTTACCTTTAGCTGATCTACGGTTAAGGCCGAGGGCAGCTTGGAAATAAAGGAGAACGAACGTTCGGAGTTAGGTGCAACGAGGGCGTCCGCCTTTTCGCTCAGCTGCGCATAATAGCTTTTTCCGTCCGTTGTCGTCACCTGGACGCCATAGTTGTTAAAGTCAACCGCGGAACCGCCGGCGTTGTTCAACTGAACCCGGAACTGGATCGTTTGACTGTCCGTTCCCTTCGCTAACGAGACTTCTTCCAATGTGAAATAGACCGAGTTGTTAATAAATACGCCCTCTTTGCCTGCAAACGATACACCCGGATTCAAGGTATATAACAGCAGGCAAGCCACGATCAGCGCCCAGGCGATCAGCGGATATTTCACGCGGTGCGGTCGATTGAATTTTTGTTCTTTATTCAATGTTGTAGCCTCCTTAGAGCTTTTGCCAAAAAATGAGAGTCAATCCGTACGCAAGGCGTCGATCGGACGCAGCTTGGATGCTTTATTCGCCGGATAAATGCCGAACAGGATGCCAACTGCAACGGAAAATAAAAAGGCATAAATGCTGATGTCCCATGAAATGACGGTCATTTGATTCTTGTTGATGTAGGGCCAGGCCAGCGAAATGCCGATCCCCAGAACCAGCCCGATCAAACCGCCCAATCCGCTAATGACGACGGCTTCGACCAGAAATTGCATCAGAATGTTTTTGCGCTTGGCGCCGATCGATTTCCGGATCCCGATCTCTCTCGTTCGTTCCGTAACCGTTACGAGCATGATATTCATGATCCCGATCCCGCCGACCAGCAGGGAAATGCAGGCGACGCTGACAAGCTGGCTCGTCAACGAACTGGTCGCAGCCGTTCGCGCCTCGACCAGCGAATCCTGGTTCAGTACGCGGAAACCGTTCGCGCTCTTATACTTGGTCGTCAAATAATTCGAGAAAGTCTTCTGTGCCGCCGCCATCTGTTCCTTGTCGGCCGCTTCGATATAGGTCGTCCGGATGTTGCCAAGGCCCAGCTGTCTTTGTGCCGTTGACAGCGGGATAACGATCGATTCGTCCACCGAGGTTCCCATCGTAGTCCCTTTCGTCTTTAACGTGCCGATGACCGTAAACTCGTACCCTTTAATATTAATTTTTTTGCCAATCGGGTTCGCCGATTCGAACAGTTCCGTTGCAACCGTACTGCCGAGTACGGCGACATTGGTCCGGAAGCTTAAGTCCGATTCCGAGAGCAATCGACCGGCAGCCAAATTTAATTTCGTAATCGAGAAGTAGCGGTCGTTCGTCCCGATGACATTATAGGACTCCTGCGTGCGGTCATACTTGATGTTCACGCCCGAGGAAGTGACGGTAGGAGCCAAGTAATTGAATTCCTTGAATTGCTCGAACTGCATCACTTCGTCGTAGTTCAGGCTGTTCGCGCGTCCCTGACCCATAATGTTTACGGTGATGAGATTCGTTCCGAGATTTTCATATTGTTTTTCGATGGCAGCCGTAGTTCCGCGTCCGATGGAGACTAGCGTAACGACCGACGCTACGCCGATAATAACGCCCAGCATCGTAAGCAGCGTTCGCATCCAGCTGGCCGTTACCGTTTTGAGCGCCATGGAGATGAGTTCCGATACTCTCATCGCAATACCTCCGCTACCGCCCGGTGAGCGGGCGCAGCGTTGCGTTGATCGCTGACAATGTGCCCGTCCCGGATCGTTACAACGCGTTTGGCATTCTCTGCGATATGAAGATCGTGCGTAATCAGAATGATCGTGTTGCCCGCATGGTTCAGCTCGATCATCAGCTCCAGCACTTCCTGGCCGGTGGTCGAGTCCAGCGCGCCGGTCGGCTCATCGGCAAGCAGAATGGCCGGCCCGATTGCGAGCGCCCGCGCGATCGCTACCCGCTGCTGCTGTCCGCCCGACAATTCGCTCGGCCGGTGATGCGAACGCTGGCCCATTCCGAGCGTTTCCAGCATGTGCATGCCGCGCTCTCTTCTCTCTTTCTTGGAAAAACCGGCATATATCATCGGCAGTTCGACATTTTCAATGGCGGTTAATCTCGGCAGCAAATTAAATTGCTGGAAAATAAAGCCGATCTTTTTGTTCCTCACTTCCGCCAATTGATCGTCCTTCAGCTTCTCCGTCACGACGCCGTCCAACACGTAGGAGCCGGATGTCGGGACGTCAAGCAGCCCGATCGTATTCATCAAGGTTGATTTGCCGGAGCCGCTGGGACCTACGATGGCGATAAACTCCCCCTGTTCGACGGAGAGGGAAACGCTCTTCAGTATGGTCAAATCCTCCGTTCCCCGTTTGAATTGTTTGACGATATCCTTCAATACAATCAAGCTCATAACCGCTTCGCCTCTCTCTCCGGCATTATCTGTTGTTGCCGCCTCCACCGCCGCCAAAGCCGCCTCCGCCTCCGCCTGGAAAACCTCCGCCCTGGAAGCCGCCCTGGTTTCCTCCGGAGCCTCCGAATTGTGAAGCGCCTTGTTGGAATTGGTTGCGCATTTGCTCGATTTGCTGCGGGGTTAAATTGTTCGCTCTGGTCGATCCGGCTAGCACGACTTGATCGCCTTCGGCCAAGCCTTCGGTAATCTCGACATGGCTGCTGTCGTTCGCGCCCACCTTGACTTCCTTCCGCTCTAGAGTGCCGTCCGCTTTCTGAATCGAGACTGTATGCCGCCCATTTCTCACTTGAACCGCTTGCGTCGGCAGCAGGAGCACGTCTTTCTTGTCGGTGATAATAATGTCCGCACTCGCGGTCATGCCGTATTTCAGCTCCGGACTGCTCTTCATGCTCAGAATGACGCTGTATGTACTGACGCCGTTGGTAGTCGTGCCGACGGTCGATACTTGCGTCACTTCCGCATCGAACGTTTTGCCCGGAATGGCATCGACACGCACCTTCGCCTGCTGCCCGACCTTGACGGAAGGCAGATCCAACTCATCCACGCTAATCGCCAGCTGCAAGGTGTTCAGGCTTGCGACCGCGCCCAATTTAACATCGCTTTTAATGGTCGATCCGACGCGGTAAGAAGCGAGCACATTCGTTTTGGTATCTGCAAAATCCGTAGAGAACACGCCGTCGAACGGCGCGTATACTTTCAAATTCGCGAGCTGATCCTCCAAATCCTGAATCGTCTTCGTTTGCTGCTCGATTTGCTGTTGTTTCGTCGCTATATCTTTGGACAAGCTGTCGTTCACGATCGTGGCAATCAACTCCCCGGCGCGTACGCTGCGGTTTTCCGTAATCTCCAGCTTGCCGATCGTCCCCGTAACGCCTGCGAATACGGTCGTGGTCGTTTTGTATTGAAGCTTGCCTGCGGCCGTCGACTCGACCTTCAATCCATTCACGGACATAGAGCCTTGAACGTTAAGATCCGCATCCAACGTCCCGTCGTTATCCACTCGAATCTTCACATCGCTGATCCGGTTTCCTTTCGAATCCGCCTTGTTCCCGGTCGAAATCGATTCGATCGTGCCCGACTTGGTCAGCAGAAATCCATCGATCGTTAATTCCACCTTATCGCCGGCCCGAGCCTGCGCCGCTTCCTCCTGGATGAACGGCAGCGTGACCGTTAACGTTCCGGTATCCGCTATCGTCGCGATTTTCGTCGTTTTGGAAACGCCGGCGCCTTCGCTGATATTGGCGGCCAAAATCAGCTTTCCGCTCGTCGGCGCCGTCGTCTTCAGCGCCCGCAGCTGCTCTTGAAGATCCTGCAAATCCGTCTGGTATTGATTCAAAGTAATCTTGGCGCTGTCCAATTTCTCGACCAGATTCGTATCGGTGAGCTCCAGCAGCAGGTCTCCTTGCTTAACGGTTTGATTCCGCGCCAGGTTGATCGTTTTGATCATCCCTTCCTTGGGCGGAGTGATCATCTGCAATTGCTCCGCGGCCAGCTGAGAGGTGCCGGTAATCGTAGCCTGAAGATTGCCCCTGGTTACTTTGACGGTTTGTTGCCCGGCTGTCGCTCCGGGCTTCGTCGTTTTGGCGCCTTGGGTGAAATAAACCGCTGTCCCTCCCCCTGCGACGAGCAGTGCAGCCACTACAATGATTAGGGTTTTCTTCTTGTTCACTGGCGATGTACCTCCCGATAAAACTTCTCAAATTCGTTTCCCTGTGATTATTAAATCAGAAGATTATTAAAATAAAATTTGAAAAGCTTAAGAATAGCTTAGTTTAGCCTGAAAAAATGCAAAAAAAAGACCCCGGATTTTTCAGGATTGAAAAATCCGGCGTCTCTTCTTCAGCAGCTTCGGATTCCATTCGCAGGGAAACCGCATTTGAATGACCGTGCCTTGACCCTCATTGCTTTCCGCACGGATGGAGCCGTGATGGGCTTCCACAATCCACTTCGCAATCGATAAGCCGAGACCTACTCCGCCGTCCGACCGCCTGCGCGCCTTATCCGCTCTGTAGAAACGATCGAACACATGTGGCAAATCTTCCTTCTTGATGCCGATACCCGTATCCGCAATTTCGATGGTGACGTAGCTGCCGTCCGTCTCCGTCCGGAGGCTTATCGAGCCTTTGTGTGTATATTTCAACGCATTATCCAGCACAATGACCAGCAGCTGATGCAAATAATCCGGATCTCCCGTCATGGACAAAGCCTCGGGCGTATACGTTCGCAAGCGGATGCCTTTCAGTCGGCACAAGTCCTCGAACTCGTTCGCGACCTTAACAATCATGCCGGCCAGCTCCACCTTGGTATATTGAAGCTGGAACTGGTGTGAATCGGAACGGGCGAGCGTCAGCAAGTCTCCGACCATCTTGCTCATGCGCTTTGTTTCATCGATCATCACGGCGATTTTCGCGCTTTCCTGTTCGACCGTTCGCTCCGGATGCCGGAATAGACGCTCCAAGTGAAGCTGCAGCACGGATAACGGCGTGCGCAGCTCGTGTGAGGCGTCCGAGACGAACTGCTGCTGCTGCTCCCAAGCCTTCTGAATCGGCACAAGCGCGCGGCTTGCCAGAAACAACCCCGTCATGACGGCGATCAACAGGCTGACAAGGCTGCCCGTTCCGATCAGAAACAGCAGATTGTGCAGCACGTTCCGCTCCGGCTCCAGGTTGTATGCGATCTGCAGCCTTCCGTTCGGAACCGTTTTCGTCAACACCCGATATTCGGAATCCTGGACGGTGATATTGACGAAGGCTCCTTCTACGCCGGCTTGCTTCAACGTTTCGAGCAGCGGTTCTTCCACGCCGTCGCGCGGCGCCTGGAACTGTACGTTGCCATGCGCATCCCATTGGACGAATGTCATTAATTGAGGGGGGCGAAAAGGGAAATTTCTGCCCGGTTGACGGTTGCTGATGAACGTGAAGCCGTTCATTTCGTTCTTCATGGCCCGATCCGTCTGCGCATATAACCGCTTCTCGGTCGAATAGTAGAGAACCGCGCCCAGGCCATTGAACAGCAGAAAAAAAACAAGGGAAAATAACAGGACCAACCGATACCTTGTCTTGTTAAACATGCGCCCCCTCCGCCTTCAGCATATATCCGACGCTTCGCACCGTACGAATATACGACTCGCAGCCGCAAGCGTTCAGCTTCTTGCGAAGGTAGTGCACGTACAAGTCGACGGCGGTTTCGTTCGCATTCGAATCGAGTCCCCACACCCGGTTGAAGATTTGATCGCGCTTAACGATCTGCTCCTTATGCTGAATCAAGTAGGCAAGCAGCTCGTACTCTTTGCTCGTCAGCTTGATCAGAGTGCCGTTGCAGGTTGCTTCGCAATCGTCCGGCGACAGAACGAGGCCGCCATAAGTCAGGGGCGTTTCTTCCGCCGGGCCTTTCTTGCGCCGATGGAGCGCGCGCAGCCGCGCCAGCAGCTCATCGATCGCAAACGGCTTCACCAAATAATCGTCGGCCCCGGCATCAAGTCCCTTCACTCTCGCTTCTATCGAATCCCGCGCCGTGAGAAACAGGCAGGGGGTACGTATTCCGTGCTTTCGCAGCGATTGGATCATGCTGAGACCGTCCATGCCCGGCAGCATGATATCCAGTACCAGCAGGTCGTAATGTCCTTGCTCTGCGAGCGCATATCCTTCATGACCGTGCTCCGCATAATCGACCTGGTAGTGCTCGTCCTCCAGCACAGCCACGATCGCATCCAATAAATGGGCGTCATCCTCGACAACCAACACGCGCACGTTCAAGCACTCCCATCTGAACTGAATTCCTCGTATGAACTAGTATAACCGCGGTTTTTCACAGGAAGCAAGATCAATCCCGGCGAGCGTGCACATGTTGTCGAACAAACTCGTTTTCCCAACCCGCTTATGCTACAATACTACAATCGAAACTGTATGCTGCAGGAGGACAAGGATCACCATGTTGATTATCGGTATCGCCGGAGGCACGGGCTCCGGGAAGACGACTGTCGCCCGATCGGTTATCGACCGTCTCGGGATGGATAAAGTTACGTTTATTTCACAGGACAACTATTATAAAGACCATTCGCACTTGCCCTATCATGAAAGAGAATCGATCAACTACGATCATCCGCTCGCCTTCGATAACGAACTGCTTCTGGAGCATCTCCGGACGTTGAAGCAGCACCGTACGCCGGTCCAGGCGCCCGTCTACAACTTCTCCATGCACAGCCGTTCGACAACGGAGACGGTCGAGTTGATGCCGAATAAAATTGTCATTATCGAAGGGCTGCACGTATTGTCCGACGAAAAACTCCGCGGCATTCTCGACATCAAGGTGTTTGTCGACACGGACCCGGACGTTCGCATTCTGCGCCGCGTGCTGCGTGATATTCACGAGCGCGGGCGGTCTATCCAATCGATCCACGATCAATATTTACACACGGTCAAGCCGATGCACGAAGCGTTCATCGAGCCATCCAAAAAATATGCCGACATCATCATCCCCGAAGGCGGGCAAAACGAGGTCGGCATTCAGCTGCTCTCCATCTTAACGGAGAAATACTTAACGACGTAAACTATATGTGTTATTAAATATATATCAAGCTAACAGATTCAGATACGGTTTGCGCTTCAGTGCGCAGTGAAAGAGCTTCGCCCATCCGGGCGAAGCTCTTTCATCTCTGCCTTATACAACCGATCGCGCCGCCTCTTCTTCAAGCAGCAATTGCTTTAACCGCTGAACGCAGCTCGGATCGATGCCGCACACATCCGCGACGTAACGGTCCATCGATCCGTGGGTTTGAACGACCTCCTCGAGGACACGTACCAAATATTCCCGCTTTACAACTAACAAATCCTCGAAACGCTCGGGTGGGATTTGGAACAAGGTAACCCAGCGCATGAACCGGATAAAGGGGCGGACCCTCGGTTGAAAATACGCGTTCGTCAATTCATACTCGTCCAGCACCGTAGACATCGGCACCCCGACCAGCAGCTGGATCAAAGCGCTCAAGTAGCCCGTCCGGTCCCGGCCGGCCGTACAATGAATCAATGCGGGCATGTTCGAACGCTCGCTCAACAGCGAGATCACTTCCTGAATTTGAGTCGTGCTTTGATGCGCAATGCTCTGATAGAAAGCCCGGTTGAACGCGTCAAATTCGGATTTGGCGCTTTTGCGGAGGAGCATGCCGATCAGCTTCGCTTGATTGAGCTTCTCCCCCTCTTTAAACGGATAAATCGGGATATGAACGGTTCGCAGCCCTTCGGTCGGAGGAAGCCGATCCGGCTTCTTCTGTCGTTCGTCGGGCGTGCGCAAGTCACAAATCAGCTTCAACCCGTATTGATTCAGCTTGTCTAGGTCCTGCAGCGTCAGACGGGATAAATCGTCGGAGCGGAACAAAACGCCCGCTTTCATCCGGCGACCGTCGGCGGTCGCCAGCCCGCCGATATCGCGAAAATTGAATAACTTGGTAAAGGGTCTTACGATGGGTCTTTCTTCGGTTCCGTTCACGTTGTATACATTCCTCTTTCTACAATCAGTGTTATTCAATCAGGATAAAGCATTCCACTTGCGCACGGTTCGTACAAAACGATTATATCGTTTTTTTCCGTAAACGAATATAGACAAGGAGGCAGCTTTGCAGCTGCCTCCTTGTCTTTCGGCGGAATGTATCGGCTTACAGACCACTTGCGTTATTCGGCCGCAGGCGGCTCCACGGCTGCCGGCGCCGCAGACGGCGTCACGGATCGCTTCGTGAAGTTTTTGATCAGTTCCTCCACGTCCAAACCGCTGACGTTTTTCAGCATGTCGGGAGCCGTCGCCATCAGCTCGGTCACGTAATTGCTGACGCGCGTCGCCCCTTTGCCGCCGCCCGTATCGACGACGGTCAGCTTGTCGATCGACTTCATCGGCTCCGCGATTTTGCCGGCGAGCTCCGGCAGCATCTTCACGATGATGTCGAGAATCGCGGCTTCGCCGAACTTCTCGAACGCCTCCGCCAATTTCTCCTTCGCCTCGGCCTCCGCCAAGCCGCGCAGCCGTATAACCTCCGCTTCCGCCGAGCCCTTGGCGCGCTCCGCATCCGCGATGGCCATCCCCTCCAGCCGCTTCTGCTCGGCCATCGCCTTCGCTTCGGCTTCGATCCGGTACTGCATCGCGTCGGCTTGCGTTATTTGCTTCGCCTTCTCCGCTTCCGCCGCCTGGATGACAGCATACCGGTCGGCGTCCGCTTTCTTCTTCACTTCCGCATCATACTGCTTCTCCCGGCGTAAAATCTCTTTAGCCTCGAGGTCGATCTCGCGCTCCTTGCGGACGATCTCGACGCGCATTTGCTCTTCGACCACGCTTTGCTTTGCGCGAGCCTCCTGGATGTTGTACGCCTGATCCGCTTCGGCCCGCGCCATCTCTTGATCTTTCTTAAAGGAAGCGACCTTCAGCTCCTTCTCCTTGTTCGCTTCCGCAATGTTCGTATCGCGCAGCAGCTCCGCCTTCTGCCCTTCTTCCTCAGCAAGCGCCTTCTTAATCCGCGAATCCCGCACGGCTTCCGCCTCCGCGATTTCGGCATCGCGCTTCACAGCCGCGATCCGGGGTTTACCCAGCGCGTCCAAATATCCGTGCTTGTCGCGCAAGTCTTTGATGGTGAACGAGACGATTTGCAGACCCATTTTCTTCAAATCTTTGGCCGCGACGCCTTGAACCTCTTGCGCGAATTTATCCCGGTTGCGGTACACTTCCTCTACCGTCATCGAGCCGAGAATCGCCCGCAGGTGCCCTTCGAGCACTTCCTGCGCCTCACCCTTCAATGCTTCCGTCGGTTTGCCCATGAACTGCTCCGCCGCCGTCGCAACGTCCTCAACCGCGCCGCCGATCTTAATGATCGCCACGCCGTCGGCCATAACCGGCACGCCCTGCTCGGTATACACTTCAGGCGTCGAGACGTCGAGTTTATGTGACAGCAAGGATAAAAACTCGGCCTGCTGGAACACCGGTAATATGAACGATCCGCCACCGCGCACGATTTTAATTCTACGGCCGGTATCGTCCTCCATCACGTTTTTGCTGCCCAGGAAGGAACCGGTTACAATCATCGCTTCATCGGGACTAACCGTCTTATACCGCGCCCAGAACGCAAGTCCCAGCACGACGATCACACCGACAACAATACCCGGAATTACAAATACATCGTTTACATTCATTCCCTTCACTCCCTATTCCAAATTGGTTTCAAGCGGAGATACCCAGACCGAACCTTCACGTACTTCGACTGTGACGACACGCGCACCGGATGCGATTTCGATGCCGTCAAAGCTCTCCGCGATTTGATTCGTCACGCTGCCGCCCATCCGATACAATACTTCCCCGCAGCCGCGCGCCGGAATCGGGACCGATACTTCCCCGATGCGCCCAACCAGATCGTTCATGGAGAACGCAACGGAATTATCGGTGTTGTTCATCGGTTTAACATACAATAAATAGACCAGAACCGAAGTTCCGACGGCCGCAAGTGACGCCAACGCGAGCACGTACGCCGTGCCGAGAGAGGTGAGCCTCATCAGCATTAGCCCTGAGCCGCCCATAACCGTAATTGCGCTAAACAAGACCATCGGTTGAAAAACATGCAGCAGATCGCCGGACATCCAACCGAACATCCCGTCCAGCGCATTGCTGAGCAAATCTCCTAGCAGCACAGTCACCAGCGCAAACAAAATACCCGTCACCAGCAAGCCCGTATAAACTTCCTGCATCCGAACTCCCCCCTGGTTGTTTAGGAATTACCCAACGGTTAATACGTGAAATTCCGTCAAATAGTTGCACTTTCACCTGAATATTTTACAAATAAAGTATATCAAACAAAACCACCGCCCGAGTAACTTATCGGTCGGTGGCTTTGTTTTTCAACGCCATCATTTGATAGACGGCTCTCGTATCTCCGCGCAGCGTCACCTCGGCGCTGCGCATTTGCGATGAACCGTCGCCGTCCAGGAAGATGCCGTCGACCAGTTGGCCGGGTGCGATCGTCTCCCGAATCGCCGTGCGGAACGCTTCAACGGTGCACGGCTTGTCCGAGACGATCATCCACAACGCTTGCTGCCGGTCGTAGACGGCTGCAGACCGCAGGCGCGGAGCGTCCATAACGGGCATATTCTCTTTCCTTGCCTGCGCCCGCCACCCGGCTTCGTCGTTCAGCGACATGCTGACGCCGCCTTGCGCCCAATACCGTTTCCGGTCCGTGACCTGCAGCCGGTTCGCGGCATCCGTCACCTGGATCGAGAAGCGCTGCGAAGCTTCGTCCCACACCAGTGTCCCTTTCGGCACATCGATATTGGTCCATCCCGAACCGTAGTCGTGCGGCTGGCCTTTGAGCGGACGATCGCCGATGACCGCGATGCTGAGCAGATCCCCGTTCCAGAAGAACCCTCCGTTCATCCCGTATTCGTTCGTATCGGTTACATTCGTAGCGATTGCCCGCAGTTCGACATTAGCGGGGCTCGTACGCAGCGCATGAAGCCGTACGCCGTTGGAAGCGCCATACAGGGAGTACGTATAGGGCGGGGGCGGGGCCGGCGCGGGCTTCCGGAACGTCGCAATCGGCAAGCCGAGCTGATGGGCCAGCAGCAGCGACAGCCATAATCCCAATAGAAATCCCGCGATTAACAGACCGGGAGATACGGTGCGCGTCGTACGCACCATTTTCGGCAGAGCGGTATGCATCGGTGTTCCCTCTCCTTCTCGTTCAGAGCGGCCCGCCATATCGAGCCTCGCAATCTATTCTATGAATCCAAACTAGCGATTATGACGGGACGTCGCATAGAATGCCCTGATGGACGTACCGGTTATGCCGAATAATGGATAAAAAACGCGCTTCCGATCTCATACTAAGTGTTGTGTCATTCCATACCGAATTCAATCCTAGGAGCGCCTCATGAACCTTATATCCGGGCGGTTGTTGTGGCCGCTCACCTGGTTAGACGCACCGACTTATCCGAAGCTCGGACACGATATTGAATGCGACTGCTTGATCGTCGGGGGTGGTGAAGCAGGAGCTTCCTGCGCCTATGAATTAACGAAGCTAGGGGTCGATACCGTCCTCGTCGACAAACAGCGCATCGGAGCGGGCAGCACGTCCGCCAACACCGGGCTGGTCCATTTCGCCAACGATAAATCGCTGACCTCCTGCATACACACTTTCGGCGAACGAGCGGGGCTTCAATTTTATAAGCTATGCCGGCAAGCCGTGAATGATTTGGAGAAAACAAGCGGCGAACTGGATACGTTTCCCGACTTTATGCGCCGTGAAAGCTTGTATTTCGCTTCCTGCGAGGAGGACCTCCATAAGCTGAAGCAGGAATATGAAACGCTCTCCCGATACGGATTTCCTGTGGCCTACTTGGAAGCCGCCAACATCCGGGCGAGATTTCCCTTCGAGAAGCCGGGTGCCATTCTCTCCAACGGGGACGCCGAAATCAATCCGTACAAGAACGCCCACGCCTTGATACAGACCGCGCGCCACCACGGGCTGCGCGTCTACGAGGAGACGCAGGTCCAGCGGCATGAAGCCGGTAAGGACTACAATATTTTTATCACAACCGACGGCCGGCGTATTCAAGCGAAGAAAACCGTGTTCACGACAGGGTATGAGACGCAGGAAATCAAACCAAATCCCAATGCCGTAATGTCCAGCACTTACGCCATTGCCACGAAGCCTGTCGAAGCACTGGCATACTGGCCCACTCGCTGCATCATTTGGGAGACGGCCCGGCCTTACCTGTTTATGCGGACGACCGCCGATAACCGTGTCATTATTGGCGGCTTGGACGAAACAACGACGGACCCGGACGAACGCGATCGTAAATTGCCGGCCAAGCAAAAGGAGCTGCTGCAGGAGGCGATCAAGCTGTTCCCTGCCTTATCGGGATCTGATGCCGAATACGCGTGGGCCGGGTTATTCGGAGGCACGCACGACGGCTTGCCGTTAATCGGCAGGCAGGCCGGCTTCCCGCATTGTTACTTCGCCTTGGTGTACGGCGGCAACGGTACCCTATACAGCACAATAGCGGCGCGGATAATAAGAGGACTCATCACCGAAGGCAGCCACCCGGACGCGCCGCTGTTCCGGTTCGATCGTCCGAAGCGCGACCCAGGCTTCTCTGTCGGGTGACCGCCTGCTTCTTTTACCACGTAAAAACTGGAATCGTCTCGCCCGATCGGTTACTATGGTAATGAAATGCTATTTCATACTATGAACCTATCGCATCGAGGTGATCGTTAAATGGAAGAAGCCGTCGTGATTGGAGCCGGCCCTTGCGGCTTATCCGCCGCCATCGAACTGCAAAAAATCGGCATCGACCCGCTGGTGATCGAAAAGGAGAACGTTGTTCATTCCATTTATTTATATCCGACGTACATGCAATTTTTCAGCACGCCGGAACTGCTCGAAATCGGCGATTATCCGTTCAGCACCCCCAATGAGAAGCCTACCCGTCAGGAAGCGCTCACTTACTATAGGACAGTGGCAAGCCGCAGGCAGCTGCGCGTACGCCCTTATCAGCGCGTGACCGAAATCGGAACGGCTGGGGACGGCGCCTACAAGCTGACGGTGGCGGACGCAAGCGGACGGGTTAACATCGTCGAAGCGCGCCATGTCATCGTGGCGACCGGCTATTTCGACCAACCGAACCTGCTTGGCATTCCCGGTGAGCAGCTGCCGAAGGTGAGCCATTATTTCCGGGAAGCGCATCCTTATGCAGGAACGAAGGTAACGGTCATCGGCGGCAGCAATTCCGCCGTCGACGCGGCGATGGAGCTGCTCCGCGCGGGGGCGGAAGTCACCGTCGTCTACCGCGGAGATACGTACTCGCCCGTCATTAAGCCGTGGGTGCGGCCGATCTTCGAGAGCATGGTGAACAAGGAACGAATCCGGATGTGGTTCGGCTCCCGGGTTACACGGATCGATGAAGCATCGGTCACCGTCGTCAAGGACGGCCAGGAGCATACGATCGAGAACGATTTCGTGCTGGCGCTTACCGGGTTTCATCCCGACCGCAGCTTACTCAGAGCCGTCGGCGCCGCTTTCCGCGACGACGACGAAGTGCCGCTCTTCGATCCGGAGACGATGGAGACGACTTGCCCGGGCATTTATATCGCCGGCGTCGCCGCGTCAGGCAGGAACGCCAACGAAGTATTTATCGAGACAGGCCGCAATCACGGCGTCTGGATTGCGAGGCATATCGCGAGCAAGCGGTAGCCTTCAAGTGAAGAAAGCCGGGGTCCCCATGGGTTCCCCGGCTTTCTTCGGTACGTGTATCGGTTAAAATATAAGTTCTTTTTCCCTCTGGGTCAAACGACGACCGGCGATATCGACGACGAAGCGCCCGCCCGAAATTCCCCAGATGCGTGAGCCGAATTTCTCGGCGAGCTCGATTTGGTGCAGGCTGCAGAACACGAGCAGCTTCTCTTTACGGCAAATGGACTGCAAATCCTCCATCACGCGGCTGGCCGCTTCGGGGTCGAGACCGGACACCGGCTCGTCCGCGAATATGACTTTCGCGCCTTTAATCAGCGCCCTGCAGATGGCGACGCGTTGTTTCTCGCCGCCGCTTAATTTCTCTATCGGCTCGTGAGCTTTGTCGAGCAGTCCCACCTTGTCGAGATAGTCCATCGCTTCCATATGATCTTCTTCCGAGACGGAGTTCGTCAGAAAGCGCCACCATGATTTTTTGAACAACAGCGCTCCAAGCACGTTCTTCAGCGCCGATTTCCTCGGATTGAACTGCGGCTTCTCCTCCAGATAGGCCCACTGCTTCTGCAGCTTGAATTTCTCCCATGCGTTCAGGGACGTAATGTCTTTACCGTCATAAATATATTGCCCTTCATCCCATTTCTCCTTGAGCATGAGACAACGAAATAACGTCGTCTTCCCGCTGCCGCTGGCGCCGAGCAGGGCAACCAATTCGCCCTCGTCCGCTTGGAAGCTAAGCCGCTGCAGCACGCGATGGTCGGGCTGGAACGTTTTGGATAAATTTCGTACGATGATCATCCGAGCTTTAATCTCCTTTGTGCGCATCCGGTAGTCTACTCCACTATATCACGTCTTTCCACATAAAAACCACATTTCGGAACATCCTATTACAGGTTCAATCCCACTTTATAAAGGAGGTTCACCCGCATGAAACATCAATTGGTGAAATTGGTCAGTGAGCAAGCCGGCATTACCGAGGGTCAAGCGGACAGCGCTGTAGAGGCCGTAATCGGATACTTCAGAACGCGTGTGCCTGCCGACATGGCTGAAGAAATCAACAATTTGGCCGTCGGTCACAATCAGGACGATCAAGGGTAACCCCAGGGGATGGCCTTGCCAAAGAAGCCGAACGCGCAGAGCGTCCGGCTGCTTGCTTGCGGAACGAATCCGCTTATTGCGGGTTCGTTTCCTTTGGAACTTCATTTAAACTCGGTGGCCGTTTTGCGGCTTTATCCGCGTCCACGGGAGTTTCCTCTTCCGTAAATTTATTTTCTCTGAAGTCCGGACTGTTTTTCGTATGTTTTCGTTCGTTATGCATAAGCATTCACCTCCCATTATGTTGGTAATATGCCGCATTCGGAACGTTCGTATTCGAAATTTGTATGATTTTGTCATAAAAATTATGAATCCGTTCGACAACGATTTACAAACTTTACGCATGATTTATATTATAATATTCAAGATCGGACAACTTTATCACGCTGGGAGATGGGGTCAGGAAAGATGGAAGAAGTGGAATTGAAACGTCGCTTGGAGCGGATGCAAATTCAGCTCTATCGGCTAGTTGAACAAAGAGGCAGCTTTGTAGACCCCCAAGTGGTTAAGCTCAGTCAACAAATCGATCGTCTGGTCCTGACCATTCAACGAAGGAAGATGAAGGAACGCGTGCAGTAAACCAAGAGGCCATTCAAAAAAATGCGCCTCTTTTTTGCGCCCGCACTTGTAAAACGTTACATGATGTGTTATATTAAAACCGTGGAATATCAAGGGTTTCAGCAAAATGACGACGTTCAGTCCCCCTCTATGCCGCGCTTATGATCGCACCATTCACGAACCTAATAAAGGAGCGATGCAGCATGACTTATGAAGCACAACAACCGCAGGAGAAGAAAATTCTCGTCGAACTGACCCTTAATGAAGCGCTTTCGCTAACCGGCACCCGTTTTCCGCAAAACCATCGTCTGGAAGTCGATGCCATGCACAAGATCAAGAAGCAGTTGGATGAACAACTAATCGATAAGCGTAATAGCCTGCAATAAAGATGATACCTAGCCTTCGGCAGCCGCCGGGGGCTTTTTACTTTGCCTGCCGGTGTGGCGGCTTTCGTTGCTTACCTACAGGTCAATCTCTATAATGGACGTATACCGCTCAACCGGAGGTAAAATCTTGTGGACAAACAAACCATTGTAAATCGCATCGATCAACTGGCTTCCGAATTTATTGACATCGCTGCCTTCATCGGGGAGAATCCCGAACTCGGCCATGAGGAATGGAAAGCGTCCGCGCGCTTGAAGGAAGCGCTCGAACGGCACGGCTTTCAAGTACAGTCCCCCGTACTCGATCTGCCTACCGCTTTCCTGGCAACATATAAGGCGGCAAAACCGGGGCCTACGATCGCTTTCCTGTGCGAATACGATGCGCTGCCTGAGCTTGGTCATGCGTGCGGCCATCATCTGATCGCCGTGATGGGTCTTGCGGCGGCCGTCGGTTTGCAAAGCGTCATCGAACAAACCGGGGGCACGATCCGCGTATACGGCACGCCGGCCGAAGAAACAAAAGGCGCCAAAGTAACGATGGCCGCTGCCGGCTTGTTCGACGACGTCGATGCCGCATTAATGGCGCATCCCTACTATGCTTACGAAAAATCCGGCATGTCGCTGGCGATGGACGCGCTGCAGTTTGAATTTCACGGCAAAGCCGCCCATGCCGCGGCCAGCCCCTATGAAGGCGTTAACGCGCTGGATGCGGTGCTGCTGCTGTTCCAAGCGGTCGGTCTGCTGCGGCAGCAGCTGCGCAGCCATGCGCGCATCCACGGCATTATTACGGAGGGCGGGAAAGCCCCGAATATCATTCCCGCGTATGCCGCCGCCCAGTTTTACGTCCGTTCCGCCGATCGGCCGTATACCGATGAAATCGTCCGCAAGGTGCTGAGCTGTGCCGAAGGCGCCGCTTTACAAACGGGCTGTACGATGAAGTGGTCGAATTACGAGTACTCGTACGACGAGCTGATCACGAACGAAGCGTTATCAGAAGCGTTCACGCACAACTTGATCGCAATGGGGATTCCGGAGGCGGACATTCAGCACGGCAAGGATCACGGGTCGCTTGACCTCGGCAACGTGTCCCGTCAATGTCCCTCCATTCATCCGTATGTGAAGGTCGTCGACGAACAGCACCTGCTGCATACGAAGGAGTTTCGCGATCTCGCCATGCAGCCCCGCGCCTTCGAAGGGATGCTTCTCGGCGCGAAGGTACTCGCCCGGACGGCTTATGACGTCGCCTCGTCCCCGGCGCTGCTGCAAGCGATTAAGAGCGAGTTCGAGCGGCGCGTATTGTTCAAATAAAAAGCCGCGGCGCCGGATCATCCGGTTCAGCCGCGGCTTCGTTGTTCAAGCTAAAGCACCTTGCGCAAAAATTCCTTCGTTCTCGGATGCTGCGGGGCGGCAAAGACGTCGGCCGGCGTTCCCTGCTCGACGATCTTCCCGCCATCCATGAAGATGAGCCGAGTACCCACTTCGCGGGCAAAGCCCATCTCATGCGTGACGACGACCATCGTCATGCCCTCTGCGGCCAGCTCCTTCATGACGTCTAGCACTTCGCCGACCATTTCCGGATCGAGTGCGGACGTCGGCTCGTCGAAGAGCATCATCGTGGGCGACATAGCGAGGGCGCGGGCGATCGCAATCCGCTGCTTCTGGCCGCCGGACAGGCTGCCCGGATAACTGCCGGCCTTCTCTGCCAGGCCGATCCGCTTCAGCAACTGCTGAGCAATCTGCTGCGCTTCGTCCTTCGTCCTCAGCTTGAGCTTCACAGGAGCCAGCGTAATATTCTCCATCACGGTCATGTGCGGGAACAGATTAAATTGCTGGAACACCATCCCCATACGCTGACGCAGCTCGTTGATATTGGACTTCCCGCGCAGCAGTGAGACACCATCGAATTCGATATCGCCGCCGGTCGGCTGCTCGAGCAGGTTCAGGCAGCGCAGGAATGTGCTCTTCCCCGAACCGCTGGGACCGATGATGACGACGACCTCGCCCTTATGAATGTCGAGATCGATTCCGTTCAACACGTGATTGGAACCGAATGTTTTGCTTAATTGGGTTACTTTAATCAGAGGTCTTCATCCTCCTTTCGGCAATGCCGAGCAGCTTGGACAGCGTGAATGTCATGATGAAATAGATGAAGGCCACGACAATCAACGGCTCGAACGGCAGGAACGTATTCCCTTTTACCGTATCTGCGCTGTACATCAATTCCCCGATTCCAATGACGGAAACGATGGACGAGTCTTTAATGATGATGACGAACTCGTTGCCAAGAGCGGGCAGCACATTACGAAGAGCCTGCGGCAAAATAATGTGTCTCATGGCCATCGCATGCGACATGCCAAGCGAGCGGGCCGCTTCCATCTGGCCGCGGTCGATCGCTTGAATCCCGGCCCGAAACGTTTCGGCAACGTAAGCGGAGCTGTTGATCGACAACGCAATAACCGCAGCCATCATATCCGGGAAAGACGATCCGAAGTAAGGCACCTCGGGAAAGTGAATACCGATCTTGGGCAAGCCGTAATAAAACAAGAACACTTGCACGAGCATCGGCGTTCCGCGAATAAACTCGATATACGAAGTCGCGAACAGCCTCAGCGGCCATATTTTGGATATGCGCATTAAGGCAATGAAGATGCCGAGGATAACCCCGAGCACTACGGTGAAGGCCGACAAAATTAAGGTGACCTTCGCCCCGTCGATAAAAAACATATAATATTTCGGTAAGAATGAAAAATCCACGACTCGCCCTCCCTTCCTCTTCTAATATCGGTTGTAAACCGAACAAAAACCCGCCGGAAATGGACTCCGATCAGGTTTTCATTCCAGCGGCAACAGCCGCCTGACCTTCTTATTCCACTAATTCATTCGCTTCTATGACCAATTTATCGATCGTTTTGTCTGCAATCAGCTTGTCCAGCGCCTTGTTCATCGCTTCAACCAGCTCTGGGTTGTTTTTCTTCACGGCAATCGCCGATCCGCTGTCTTCCGTCGTCAGCTTAATGTCCGCAAAAGCAAGATCCTTGTTCTTGCTCAGATATGCGGCTGCAACGGGCTGTTCGACGACCAGAGCTTCCACTTTATTGTTCTTGAGCTCCAGCATCAAGTCGGAAATTTTACCGATAGCCTTCACTTCGGAACCCGGCATTTGCTCTTTGACGATCGCTTCTTGCGTAGCGCCTTTTTGCGCGCCGACCTTCTTGCCCTTCAAAGCTTCGATCGTATTGTACTTGTCCTTGTCGGCCGCGCGAACGACGACCGTTTGAATCGCCGTATAATACACTTTCGTAAAATCGACGGCTTGTTTGCGTTCTTCGGTCGGCGTCATGCCGGAGATGACGAAATCGATATTGCCGGCTTCAAGCGCCGCGAGCAAGCCATCGAATTTCATATCTTTCAGCTCCAAAGTGACCCCTAATTCCTTGGCAATCGCTTTAGCGATTTCAATATCAAAGCCAACGATCTGGTCTTTTTTGTCAATTTCTTTATGAAATTCATATGGCGGATAGTCTGCGCTCGTACCGACGACGATTTTGCCGGCTTTCTTGATTTGATCCAGCTTTGTTTCTTTTTGGGCTTCGGCAGGCTTGTCCCCTCCGGTAGTTGTCGTGGCTGCAGGTTTCGTACCGCAAGCGGAAAGTATGAGCAGGAAACATACCAAAATAATAAAGGACACTTTGTTTTTAGGCATTGGTCAATTCTCCTTTCAAGATAACTTCAACATTATATTATACGAGATGTTTTTTTACAATAACTTTGCATGATTGCGGCTGCATAATTCCGTTATACCACGATCCATTTAAGTAAATCTAGCAGCCTATGAACCAGGAAACGAGGTGCTCTACCGGCAAGCGGCAACACTTCCAGCCCTGATAAAAAGGGAAAAAGCGGCAATCCCTCCTAAGAGGATTACCGCTTTTCGATATGAGAAACTACGAACTCCGACAACTGTTTGGTCAAGCCGCCCTTGCCGAACTTGAGATAAACGCCTTTGGAGCGATCTTCCCCCTGCAGCGAGGTCAGAAAATCGACGATTGTCTGCCGCCGGGCAACGATATCCCGAATGCCAAAGCGGTACAACCATTCGTCCACGGTATTATAGATGCCGCGGTTCAATCCGTACTGCTCGAAGCAATACGTGACAAATTGAAAATCGGGAATTTGAAGATCAGGCGACGGTGATGTATTTTCCACTCTGGAGAGCATGAATTTCCCTCCTTACGGATTTGTTCGCTGCTGCTTCGGTTCAATTGTCGTCCGTCTCACTTGCTGTTCCGCCGCTTCAAACCGTTTACGTTCCGTACGTTCAATCTGAACGATTCTACCGTCATGTACGACAATTTGTACGCTGCCGTACTCTAACCCATTCACGCTTTGCAGTATTCGTTTTGTCCAAAGATCATCCACATCAAGCGGCTTCGCCATCATAATCCCTCCGTGACCAAATTTATTTAACCCTATGCGTTAACTCGGCTTTTAATGTATGAAAAGCAGACGATTAATCCGCTTCCCGCTGTTCTTAAATCGTCCAATCATTCCATTCGTTCTTCCGTTTATCGATGTACAGGAGCCAATCCCGCGTCTTCTGAATCAGCTGTTCTTTCGCTTGTCCGCCGGAATACGTATGATCGGCCTGAAAAATAACTTCCTTGTCGCACTGCCCTTGACTCCGCAGCCAAAACAGCTTCTGATACAAGAAGCAGTAATCGACCGGGATCACTTCATCGGCCGTTCCATGTACGAGCAGCACGTCTCCGTTAAACTTCCGAAGCTGCTCGAACGGCTGATGCCGGGTCAAGCTTTCGAAGAACACCGGCTGAAGCGCGTAGCCCAAATAGTCGGAAGAGCCGAACTGCACCGCTTGCTCGTACACTTTCTTGCCGGTAATGCCGACAATATCGTTGAAGGGATAGGCCACGGACGACCACATCACCAGCGTCTTCACACGTTTGTCCTTCGCGGCTGTCAATAAGGCTACGGCGCCGCCTAAGCTGTGGCCGAGCAGCACGACCCGCTGCGGGTCGACGCAGTCGATAGCGAGCGCATAATCGATCACGCTGCGCGTCTGGTCGATCATCGCGTCGAGGCCCCCGGCACCGTAATCGCCGGTGCTTTCGCCGCAGCCCCCGAAGTCGAAGCGCAGCACCATGTAGCCATGACGGGCGAACTCCCGGGCCGACATAACGAACAACCGATCCACGCCGATACGCGTGCCTACAAATCCGTGGGCGATGATGACGATGGGCGTGCGCGCTGTCGCGGAACGGTCCGGCGTCTCGTTCTCCGTGAAAACCGGATAATGTAAAGTTGCCGCTAGCTCAATGTTTCCGCTTTGAATGGTGATGTGATGTTCCATGGCAGGATCCCTCTTTTACAATTAAATGTGAACCGGCATCGGATCGTTCTTCAATCCGTTCTCGAGAATAAGATGCCTCTCCTCGTTAAACAAATACAAGCGGTGAATCAACACGTGCACATCAGTGCCAGGCTTCAGCTCGGGAAGCTCCAGAGAACGGTAAGCGAACAGCCGATCGCCTTCGACCTCCACTTCCACCTGCCAATGTATGCCCCTGAAAAATACGTTTCGAACGATGCCTCGCTCGGCCGCCGACGGATAAGAAACTTCGCCGGGCAATCCGACCTCGATAAATTCCGGCCGAATGATCGCTTTCGACCGGGATAAGACATCCGGATCGAATCCCTTTAAGTTCGAGATGTCGTCCAGCGGATTCGATTCCCCGATAAAACCAGCTACGAATGGTGTCCGCGGGTGCTTATAGATGTCGATCGGCGATCCCTGCTGCTCTAATCTCCCCTGATGAATGATCATGATCTGGTCGGCGACCTCGACGGCTTCCTCCTGATCGTGCGTGACGAAGATCGTTGTGATGCCCACGCGGTCGATCATCTCTTTCAGCCAGGTCCGCAGCTCTTTGCGAACCTTCGCATCAATCGCGGCGAACGGCTCGTCGAGCAGCAGCACTTGCGGTTCCGGCGCAATGGCGCGAGCGAATGCGACCCGCTGCCGCTGACCGCCGGAAAGCTGATGCGGCAGCCTTTTCTCTAACCCTTTCAATCCCGTGAGTTCGATCAATTGTTGAACTCTCTCTTTAATTTGCGCTTTCGTCCGTTTTTGAACCGTTAAGCCGAACGCAATATTGTCGAACACGCTCATATGCCGGAATAACGCATAGTTCTGAAAGACGAAACCGATGCCGCGGCTTTGCGGCGGTTCATTGTTCACGCGTTTGCCGTGAATAAGGATATCGCCGGAATCCGGTTCCTCGAGTCCTGCCAGCATGCGCAGAATCGTCGTTTTTCCGCCGCCGCTCGGTCCGAGCAGCCCGATCAGTTTCCCTTTCTCAACCTCGAAGCTTACATCTTTGGTCGCTTGGAAGCTGCCAAAGCTTTTGGTCAAGTGTTTGGCAACGATATGCATAGGCCTTATTCCCCTTCCCGGCTTTGCTCTTTGGCATGCTTCCATTCGATGACAGACTTGACGACAAGCGTCACGACAGCCAACAGGACAAGCAGCGACGCGATGGCAAACGAGCCGGCAAAATTATATTCATTATACAAAATTTGAATGTGCAGCGGCATCGTATTCGTCTGGCCCCGGATATGACCCGAGACTACGGAGACGGCGCCGAATTCACCCATCGCACGGGCGTTGCACAAAATAACCCCATACAACAGGCCCCACTTGATATTCGGTATCGTGACTTTCCAGAAGATGCGCCAGCCCTTGGCGCCGAGCGTCACGGCCGCCTCTTCCTCTTGCGTACCCTGGGCCTGCATCAACGGCAGCAGCTCCCGGGCGACGAACGGGAACGTAACGAAGATCGTCGCAAGCACCATGCCGGGCAGCGCAAATAATATTTTGATATCGTACTGCTGCAGGAGCGGCCCGAACCAGCCTTTGGCGCCGAACAGCAGCACGAAGATCAGGCCGGCGATGACCGGAGATACGGCGAACGGTAGGTCGATCAGCGTGATAAGCAGGTTTTTCCCTTTAAAACGAAACTTCGTAATCGCCCACGCGGCGGCGACGCCGAACACAAGATTCAGCGGGACGGCGATGGCAGCGACGCTTAAGGTCAACCGGATCGCCGCGGCGGCGTCGGGCTCGGTTAAAGCTGCGGCATACACTTCCCAGCCTTTGCGGAACGCCTCCGCAAACACGCTGATAAGCGGCAAGATCAGCAGCAGTCCAATGAACAGCAGCGCGATTCCGATCAGGATAAATTTGACGAAACGCGATTCGGTAATATGGCGGGGCCGATCTGCGGTCTTGGCCCCGGCCTTGGCAGTTGTCGTGACATAGCCGGCCATGGCGGTCCTCCCTCTCTCGACCTACACGGTCGTGAAGCGGCGGTTAGCCCGCCACTGGATCAGGTTGATGACGAACAAGGTGACGAAGGAGATCAAGAGCATGACCAGCGCAATGGCCGTCGCCCCCGCGTAATTGTATTGTTCCAGCTTCGTCATGATGAGCAGCGGAGCGATTTCCGTCTTCATCGGCATGTTGCCGGCGATAAACACGACCGAGCCGTACTCGCCGACCCCGCGTGCGAAGGCCAGCGTAAATCCGGTAAGCAGCGCCGGGAACAACGCCGGGAAAATAATGCTGCGAAACGTACGCCAGCGGCCGGCACCCAAGCTGACCGCGGCTTCCTCTACATCCTTCTCCAGTTCTTCAATGACCGGCTGCAACGTCCGGACGACGAACGGGATGCCGATGAACGTTAAAGCGAGCGTGATCCCGAGCGGTGTAAACACGATCTTGATGCCATGCGGTTCGATCAGCTTGCCGATCCAGCCGTTCTGGGAATAAATCGTCGTCAAGGCGATCCCCGCCACCGCCGTCGGCAGTGCGAAGGGCAGGTCGACGAGCGCGTCGACGATCTTCTTGCCCGGGAACGTGTACCGGACGAGCACCCAAGCGACGATAAAACCAAAGATGGAATTAATCGCTGCCGCCGCGAGCGACGTGCCAAAGCTGATTTTTAAAGACGCGATGACACGTTCGTCCGCAATCGTTCCCCAGAAGTCCGACCAGCCCATACCGGACGTTTTAATAAAAATAGCGGACAGCGGGAACAGAACAATAAGGCTTAAGTACAATACAGTAAAACCCATCGAAATCCCAAACCCGGGTAAAATACTGCGCTCTTTCCAAGCTTTTCGCATACCGTCGTTCTCTCCCCGTTACGGTTTGTAAATTTTGTCGAACACGCCGCCGTCGTTAAAGTGTGTCGTTTGGGTTTTCGTCCAACCGCCGAACGGCTCGTCGTTAATGGTAAACAGGCTGACTTTGGCGAATTGGTTCTCGTATTTCTTCGCGACCGACTCCAGACGCGGTCGGTAATAGTTTTTAGCGGCGATCTCTTGGCCTTCTTCCGAATACAAATATTCGAGGTAAGCCTGAGCGACTTCGCGGGTGCCCTTCTTGTCGACGACTTTATCGACGACGGCAACCGGCGGCTCCGCCAATACGCTGATCGAAGGTGTCACGATTTCGAATTTGTCTTTACCGAACTCATTGATCGACAAGTACGCTTCGTTCTCCCAGGCGATCATGACGTCGCCGATCCCTTTTTGCACGAACGTGTTGGTTGAATCGCGTGCCCCGGAGTCAAGCACCGGTACGTTCTTGAACAGCTTCTGCACGAATTCTTGCGCTTTCGCCTCGTCCTTGTTGTTCTTTTGGTAAGCGTAGCCCCATGCGGCTATATAGTTCCAGCGTGCGCCCCCCGACGTCTTCGGATTCGGCGTTATGACTTGAACGCCCGGCTTCACCAGATCGTCCCAATCTTTAATCCCTTTCGGATTTCCTTTCTTCACCAGGAACACGATGGTCGAGGTGTACGGCGTACTGTTATCCTTCAGTTTGCTTTGCCAGCCCTCGTTGATTAAGCCGGCATTTTGAATCGCATCGATATCGTAAGCGAGCGCAAGGGTCGTGACGTCGGCTTCCAAACCGTCGATAACCGAACGGCCCTGCTTGCCGGATCCGCCGTGCGACTGTTTAATCGTCACGTCTTGACCGGTTTTATTTTTCCAATAAGCGGAGAAAGCTTTGTTATAGCTGACATACAGCTCGCGAGTCGGATCATAGGAGACGTTCAGCAGCTCAACCGCCGGTTTGGCCGATGCGGCCGGCTTCGAACCTTCTGCCGGAGCGGCGCCCCCAGTGCCGGCTGTCTTGCCCGATCCTCCGCCGCAAGCGGTAAGACCGACTAATGATAAGGTTAAAGCGCCGAACAAGGACCACTTGCCGAAGGAACGGAACGCTTGTTGATATACGGTTGTCATAACAGTTACTCTCCCCTTGTATAAGTTTCTCTTATGAGTACGTCGTGAGTTTATCGGGCAAGGGTAATTGGCCAATCCCCAAGCATCGTAATCAGCGTTCCGGTGGTCCGGTAACAAACAAATAATTCCGATAAACTTACTATGTTATGGAAGTATATTAGCATCCGTCTTTTCGTCCTGTCAATTGTTTTTTTATTTTTTCTTCCTTTTTTTACGTGCAAAAGCCCCGCCTTCCGTCACGGTTATCCGCTGGGAAGACAGGGCTTATAAAGTTACGCCTCGGGGACGAGCGAATCGGTCGTGCCGCCAGATTTGGCCGCCTCGCTGCAATCGCTGCAGTACCCGAGAATGTCGAACCGATGATTCACGACTTGAAAGTCTTGCGGAAAATTGGACATATGCTTCATCGGGCAAAATTCAAAGGGAACCGTCTTCTCGCACTGCATACAGATCAGATGATGATGATGGTGCGATCGGCAGCGGGCGCGAAATTTCAATCCTTCGTTCAAATAAATTTGCTCCAATACGCCCATTTCGCTTAACAAACGGAGGTTGCGGTATACCGTATCGAAGCTGACTCCCGGGTACGACGCCCGCATATATTCGTAGACGTCCTTGGGTGACAAATAGCCTGGCGATTCGGCGAACAAAGCCGCCAATTTTTTGCGCTGGTCGGTGATCCGCCAGCCTTTGGCCGACATCGCTCTGACAATATCCTGAATTGTCTCTTGAACTTCGGGCTTATGCACATGCTCGTGATTTTCCATAGCGACCTCATCTTTCTCTACCGGTAACGCTCCCGAACGATTGGCGTTGCCGGATATCTTATCTCATAATGCCGTATTAGCCAAGGAAGAGTCAAGACTCCGAGCACTCAAGCGCCGTCAACTCGGTTTCCAGGACGGACCGGTCGAAGTGCTCCCCGATAAAGACGGCGACGCTCGGCACGTTTTCCTTCGGCGCAATTTTCATAAAATCCATTTGCCGGTACGCATACTGGAACATAAACGGACTTGCCGTATCGGTAAACCGCAAAATACCCTTGGCTCGAAAAATGTTGTCCGGCAGCCTTCCAACCAACGCTTCGAACCGCTCGCTGTCGATGGCCCAGGTGAAAAAGTGCGTATACGCCATGACGTGGTCATGCGAATGATGCGCCGCCTTCGGAGCGTCCTCGCTGTGCCCGCTATGCTCCGCATGGTGTACTGCGCAACCGTGATCATCAGGATGCTCGTGATGCGAATGCCCCTCGGCGCAGGTGCAGCCCAGGGCGTTATCGCGATGGTGCCGAACAACGCCTCCTTCCAGCCGATCGAACAGCGTGAAGTCGATCTCGCTGCGTACGGTTCGCACGATCGGAGCCGACGGATTCAGCTCGCGGATCAGCGCTTCCAGGCGAAGCCACTCGCTCGGGGGAACAAGATCGGTTTTATTGAACAAAATGAGGGTGGCGCATCGAATTTGGTCGGCCATCAGCCTGTATGTCCGCGATTTCGGCGATTCCGACTTTTCGGCGAACAGCGCCGCATCGACCACGGTCACAACGGAGGCAAGCTCCACCCGCGTCAGCAGCGAGGCGTCGGTCACACCGTCGAGCATTTCCATCGGATTCGCCGCGCCCGTCGATTCCACGAACACGACATCGGGCTGGTGTTCATCGATCAACTGCTTCAGCTCGAGTCCGAGATCGCCGCGAATCGTACAGCAAATGCAGCCGCCTAGCATTTCCGTCATCGGTACCTCTGCGCTCACCTGCATGCCGTCGAGGTTCACCTCGCCGAGCTCGTTCATAAGCACAGCCGGTTTACGGCCGTTTAATTGATAGTAATCGAGTGCGCGCGTCAGCAGCGTCGTCTTGCCGCTGCCGAGAAAACCGCTTAATATATGGACAGGAATCGTATGTGTATGCTTCATGAAGTTCACTTCCGTTTTTCTTCAAATTGTACGCCGCACGGAACGGAATGTCAATTAAACGAAATATTTACGATTATAATCAAGCGGTGTCTGCTTCTATTTGAGCGCGCTTTGGAATACATGCTAATAAAACCGGTCCACCGCAACCGCATGGAAAGAAGGGCTGTTTTGGTGAAGGACGCGAACCCGCTCTGTCAAGCCACCATTCAAATCGACCCCACGTTCGCCTATTACGTGGATCGCTCGGAAGCGAGCGTCGCCGCCGAGCTTGAGCAAGCCGGCTACCGCAGCGTACGTTATTTTGTTACCGATGAAACGAAGATCAACGGACGCCTGGTCCGTGCCCTGCGCGAGCGCGGCATGGAGGTTTGGGCGATGGCGCTGGGCAACGGCGCATATGGAACCGGGCATCTTCCGCCGGCGTGGCGAAGCTGGCAGATGGAGCTGTTGAAGCCGGTGAACGACGGGTACGTCCGGCTCTCCCCGTTCAGCGCGGGATATACCGCCTGGAAAAAATCCGCGTTAGCCCAAGTTGTCCGCGAGCATCCGTTCACCGGCCTGGAAATCGCAGAAGCGTATTTTCCCGAATGGAACGGGCTGGGCACCGGGGTCTACGGGGACGTCGGCCCGTTGGCGCAGGCGGCTTTCCGCCAGTTCAGCGGCGGGGCGATGCCGGAATTCCGTCTTCGCACCTCCCCCCTGTACTATAAGAAAGACCGCGCCCGTTACTTGCTCTGGATCGACTTGCGCGTGCGCGCAGTGAACGACTTTCTGCACGAGGTTATCAACGGCCAGGGCGGCGTGCGCGATGCGAATCCGCGGATTCGCATCGCCACCTGGTCGCTCGCCGTCGATGCGGGCCGCGACCCGGTCGGGGACGTCCGTGAAGCGCAGGGGATCGACGCGGTCGCGATGATCCGGCGCGTCCGGCCCGACGCGCACGTGCTGCAGACGCATTGGCCGGACTGGATGCGGGCCCGTCTGCCGGCGGATTACATCCGCAGATACCGTCCCTTCGCAGAGCCGATTCGTCTCGCTTTTCCTTCCCTGCCGCTTGGCGTACAGACGGACATCGGATCGCTGCGCGGGATGCGCCGGAGCCGGGCCTGGCTGAAGCGGTTCGGAACCGAGGCGCACGCGCAGGGCTACCGCTTCTGGACCGCTTACGAGCACTCGATCGGGCTGCCGATGTATGCGGAGCCCCCGCTGCCCTTGTCGGCGGCACGCTTAGGCGACGCGCACCGGGTACGGTTGACGTTCAGCAAGCGGATCGATCCGGCTTCCGCCGCAGGCGGAGCATTCCGCATACGTACGACGAACGGCGGCTATGGCGGCGAGCTGGCGCCGATCCATGTGGAGGCTGTGGACGGACAGCTCGTCGAGCTGTGGTCGGACGGCTTTCCGCCGGAGGAGTTCGAGCTTGAAGTCATCGGTGTGCGCGATACGCCCGACCGCTGGCTGCTCCGCGATCAGCCGGCCAACACGACGCCGGACGGCACCCGTGTGTCGATCCCCGCATTTCCCGATTGATCATTGGTCATTTATCTCATGAAGGGTTACAATTAAAATAAATCCCATCCATGCCCGAAGGAGTGAATGCCCGTGAATGCCGCCGCTCTTAAACAAGAACGCGCCAACGCTATCAGCCACGGCATCGGAGCCGTGCTCAGCGTGGCCGCTCTCGTCCTGCTGGTCGTCCGTTCTTCGCTGTACGGAACGCCCTGGCACATCGTCAGCTTCGCCATTTTCGGCGTGTCCCTAATCCTGCTTTACGTGTGCTCCACCCTGCTGCACAGCGCCCGCAAGGAACGCTGGATCAACCTCTTCGAGATTATGGACCATGCCGCCATCTATGTCCTGATCGCAGGCACGTACACCCCTTTCCTGCTGGTGACGATTCGCAGCCCGCTAGGATGGAGCTTGTTCGGCGTTGTCTGGGGACTGGCGCTCGCCGGCATCATCTTCAAGCTGTTTTTCGTTAAACGATTCAACGTGCTGTCGACAATATTCTACATCGCCATGGGATGGATGATTATTCTCGCCTTCCGGCCGCTGGTACAGCAGCTGCCCGAGCCCGGCGTCATGTGGCTTGTCATCGGAGGGATCCTGTACACGTTCGGCACCGTGTTTTATTTGTGGAGGAAGATTCCTTATCATCACGCCATCTGGCATACCTTCGTCCTGCTCGGCAGCGTCAGCCACTTCATTTCCGTTTATTTCTACGTCCTGCCGAACTAAGCGGCGAAAAGCGGCAGCATTAATAAATTTGTTGGTGCACAAGGACCACAAGGGCAACAAGGAGCACAAGGTCCTCAAGGTATACGAGGGCTACTGGAGCCGCTGGTGCTACGGGGGCTGCTGGTGCCACTGGCGCTACGGGTGCAGCGGGGGCCACTGGCGCTACGGGCGCTGATGGTGCCACAGGTGCTACGGGCGCTGCTGGTGCAGCGGGAGCCACTGGCGCAGCGGGAGCCACTGGCGCTACGCGCGCCGCTGGTGCCACAGGTGCTATGGGCGCTACAGGGGCTGGGCTATCCCAATACGGGTACATTTATAATATTGCCGCTCAAGTTGTAGCAGTAGAGGCCCCTATCCTATTTGATTCAACTGGTGTAACTACAGCTGGAATCATTCATACTCCCGGAACCCCTATTACTATTGTTACCACTGCAGGTGATTATGAGGTTACTTTCTCTGTTTCTGGTGTAGAACCCAACCAATTTACACTATTCTTAAATGGCTCCGCGATTCCGTTTACCGTATACGGTTCAGGTGCCGGCACTCAGCAAAACATTGGGCAGGCGATAATCACCTTAGCTGCCGGCGATAGTCTTACTTTGGTCAATCATACTTCCGCGGCCGCGGTTACCCTTCAGACTCTAGCCGGAGGTACACAAGTAAACGTTAACGCTTCTCTTGTTAT
>NZ_VIDW01000100.1:0-2433 GCF_006519665.1 Paenibacillus sp. tmac-D7
TTCCATGGAAGCAGTTGCTCCAACCTGGTGATCGGAGTGTCGGCTATGCGGGCGAGGATGTCGGCAAGCCACGCCTGCGGATCAATGTCGTTGAGCTTTGCCGTCATGATCAGCGTAGCCATGAAGGCGGCACGGTCAGCGCCACGATCCGATCCGGCGAATAGCCATGATTTCCTGCCAAGTGCGAAGCCTCTGAGCGCGCGCTCGGCGGCATTGTTGGTCAGGCAAATCCTGCCGTCGTCCAGGAATGACGTGAAGCCATCCCAACGCTTGAGCATGTAGTCGATCGCCTCTGCGACCGGAGAACTGCGCGACAGTTTTGCACGCTCGGTTTGAATCCAAGCCTGGAGATCGTCGACGAGCGGCAGGCTGTCTCTGCGGCGTCGGTCCAGGCGTTGACCGGCGGCAAGCCCGTTTATATCCCGCTCGATATCGAACAGGGCGTCGATCCGTTTGACGGCTTCCAGCGCCATGGGCGAGATCGGCGCAGCGTTCTTTCCACGCTTGGCATTCGCCGCGATGTCGGCGAGCACGAAGAACTTACGTCTCGAATGTGACCAGCAAAACGCCTGCCTTAGCGGATTTGGATCGCGATCAACCTTGAACAGCGGATTATAGCCGCCATAGGCATCCGCCTGCAGAATGCCGGTGAAGGTCTTCAGATGGCGTTCCGGATGCTCCTGTCGCCGGTCCCGCGATGCATAATACAGCGCGGCCGGCGGTGAGAGCCCGCCGAATGGTCGGTCATCCCGGACATAGGTCCATATGCGACCGGTATCGGTCTTTCCCCTCGCCAAGATCGGCACTGTCGTGTCGTCGCCATGAAGCCGCCTGGCGGCCAGAACGTGCGCTTCGATCAGTGAATGGATAGGCTTCAAAGCCGCGGCGCATGCTCCGACCTGGTCGGCCAATGTCGATAAGCTGAGGTCGATGCCCTCGCGGGCATAGCGTTCGCTTTGGCGATTGAGCGGCTGGTGCTGGGCGAACTTCTCAAACAGGATCATCGCCAGCAGGTTCGGCCCGGCAAAACCGCGGGGCGTCACATGGAAGGGTGCTGGTGTCTGGGTGATCTTCTCACACTCGCGGCAGGTAAACTTCTCCCGCACCGTCTGGATAACCTTCCACTGGCGCGGGACGACCTCCAGGGTCTCGGTGATATCCTCACCGAGTTTCGACAGTTTGGTCGACCCGCAGCAGGCGCAATTCGTGGGAGCAGCGATGACGATGCGCTCGCGCGGCAGGTGTTCTGCAAAGGGTTTGCGTGAAGGACGCTTGCGCTCAAAGGCTTTGACGGCTGAAGCTTTGGCTGCGATCGCCGCGACCAGTTCATCTTCACCGGCATTTGCTTCTAGCTCCTCGAGCTGCAGCTCCATCTGCTCAAGGAGCCGCGCCTTACGCTCGGACCGGCTGCCGTAGAGTTCGCGGCGAACCTTGTCGATCTCCAGCTTCAGCCGCGCGATCAGCGCCTCGGAATGCGATACGAGTGCCTTTGCACTGGCGGCTTCTGCCTTGGCAGTTGCTGCTTCAACCTCGGCTGCAACACGCCGAGCACGTTCCTGGGCCAGCAGTGCAAGCGCACTGGTAAGGTCGTCCGGAAGCTCTTCGGTCGCATTGCTCATGACAGGATGGAATCATATTCGACCCTGTCATTCCAGTGTTTTTGCTTATCCGGCCGACGTCGGCCGCCAGGTCTTTTGCGGCACCGCCAGTCGATGCCTTCCAGTAAATAACCGAGCTGCGCGGGCGTGATCACCACCGTGCCATCGGCTGCCGAGGGCCAGATGAAGCGTCCCCGTTCTAACTTCTTTGTAAACAGACAGGCTCCCTGGCCGTCATGCCAGATCACCTTGATCAGACCGCCACCGCGGCCGCGGAATACGAACAGGTGCCCACACATCGGGTCACGCTTCAGCGCCTCCTGCACCATCAACGATAGACCCGGAAAGCCCTTTCGCATGTCCGTATGGCCTGTCGCCAGCCAGACCTTTACACCAGTAGGGACCGGGATCATCGACGACCCAGCACGCAATCGAGAATGCGCCCAAGCGCTTCCGTGTCGATATCGCTATCCACGCGTACGCGTCTGTCCCGACCCAGCTCAATCGTTACATCGCTGCGTTTGCGACGAGGATGGGATGTGGTGGGCGGTTCCGGTTGAACGAGAGAGACTGCCGGCGCGGTCTCGGACACGATCACCGGCACCAACGTGGTTGCCGTCTCGGTCTTCAGCTCCTCGATCCGGCACAGCTCCTTGCGCCAACGGAACAACTGGCTGACATGGATACCGGCCGCGCGAGCAATCTCAGAGATAACCGCGTCCGGCTCAAAGCAGGCAGCGACGAGGCGCTCTTTGTCCTCGCGTGACCAGCGCCGACGGCGCTCTACGGACGTGATCACCTCAATTGGATGCTTCGTCATATGACTACTCCTAGC
>NZ_VIDW01000101.1:0-2348 GCF_006519665.1 Paenibacillus sp. tmac-D7
TTTCCTATGAACAGGTGTGCTGGGTTTGACGCTTACAGACATTGAGTAATTTGGATAGCGGTAATCTCCCATAAGGGTACAAGACAAAGTGTTGGCCGCTTTAGAAAAAGCTTTAGACAAAAATATTTTTAAAAATAATCCCACCCACATTGGGTGGGAAAATCAGATTTAAGTTTTAGGTCTGTAAAAAATCATGTAACCTTAACCGGGAAAAATGCATACTTTTTATTATAGACAACCCTATGGAGCTACAAAATGCGTCTTGTTCATTCAACACATTTACGTGAATATTATCGTCGTGTAGTTGGAGGCTCTATTTCATGCTTATACGAGAACATACGTTTATTACATCCTAAGGGGAAGTATTAACCTGGTATAATTTGAGGTGCCTAATCTTTTATACTAGAAGGCTTCCCGCGGCAGCTGTTTTTTTGCTACTCCACTCCACGAACAAAGTAGGTTACTTATCCGCCTATTTCAAGTTAGGTTTGAAATTCCAACTTTCAAGATGGCAATTAGACAATTTTTCTGGAAACCCCTAAAAACCCTAAGATCGCCTGATTGTCGATAATGTTTAATCAATATCGTTTTTGCCTTCGCATCTTCATACCCAAGTATTTCAAGTTCCCTTAAGATATCCCTAATATCATCTCTGATAGTCTCCTCTTTTGATTAACTGACTGGCTCCAAAGCTAATTCCCACTTTATTCATCACACTTTTATATGATAACATCTATATAAAGACAAAATTCGTCAGTATTCAAAGAGGTGATCTCGTTGTTTGATATTCTTTTGATGAAATATAAGCAAATTAATAGAGAAAGAAAAAAATTTGGAGATCTATTGAAGTGTGAATTTCATATACATACACCAGCATCTTATGATTATAAATTAGTACCAGGGAAAGAATATAAAAACCTGACAAGTATTGATGTGGTTCATATAGCTAATCAATTAGGATATTTTGATGAAGAACAGACGAGCCATTTTGTACAAGAAATATCGGCCGGTTATTATGATACTGACGAATACAAAGTGTTATTAAAAAATACACCTTATCAATCGATTAAAGAATATATCACCTATAAGCTGATTGCACATAAACTGTATTTATCAGGTGTAGAGATTGCGGTTATCTCAGATCACAATACGATTAATGGATATTTCAAATTGAAACACTCACTTGAAGAGTATTTTAAGGAACGTATAAAAGGTAAAGATGAAAATAGGAAAATCATAAATTTGTTACTTGGTATTGAGATTTCTTGTTCTGAACAGTTACATTTAGTCGGTATATTTGACGAAAAATATTTATCAAAAGTACAAAAGTTAGTGGACAATAATATAATTTCTGAAGAAAAAGGCACCTATGAAACAAGTCTTTCTATGATGGGTAAAATCCATGAAATCGGTGGAATAGGGTATATTGCACATATTAACTCTGCTGAGATAAATACTTCAGGATTGTATAAACATACGCTTTTTAACTTGCCTTATATGAATGTTATTGGAGTTACTAATAAACGGTGTATAAACAGAGAATTAGAACGTTTAAAATCATTTGACATAGTGGATCCAGAAGAAAAATATTGTTTTATTTTTGAAGGTGATGCTCATACAATCAATCAACTAGGATTAAATAACACTTGGATTAAAATGAGTGATGTGAGTTTTAATTCTTTGAGAAAGGCCTTTCTGAATCATAAGTTTTGTGTATTCATCGATAAACCATCTATCACAAATAAATTTATCAAAGGAATCTTAATTGAACCTGGTTCGGATGGATATCTTCGTGGTAAAAATGACAGTTCATTTTTAGCGGATTTTTCAAGCGATTTGAATTGCATAATAGGAGGTAGGGGTACCGGGAAAAGCACTCTTCTTAGTATCTTGGAAATTATTTTTACATTAGAAACTGACTCTGATAAAAAGCTGCGCTTTATTTGTAAAAATAAGATGATCTATGTTCTCTTTGTATATGATGATAAAGAATATATGCTTCGATTTATTCCGCAAGTTGAAGAGGCTGCCCGTTATTCAAGCGGGAGACAGTTTTATTCATCTAAGGCATTTGTTCAGTATTATCCGAATCAGGGTTTAATTAAGTTAGAACATCATTGGGTAAATCTTTACGAAGTAATTAATCAGACGGATGTGATTTCATTTAATGAAATCAGTCAAGAAGAAAAGTTGTTAATAATGAGTGGTTTTTACAGAAAGAGCTATTCTATAAATAATATTATTAACCAAATAAACTCTGATGATATTGGAACATTCATTCGAGAGGTTGTCTTTAATGGATTGCCATTCCCTGAGAAAGATCGGGTTTTAAAATCGATTGCTAGTAT
>NZ_VIDW01000102.1:0-2175 GCF_006519665.1 Paenibacillus sp. tmac-D7
AAGATACCGGCTTTTGCCGGGGTGTTTTATAAGGTTATTCGAGAAGGTTACACTTTTTACTTGACAGTCTCGCTTTGACGAAGATGGAGGGCTTTTCTGGACAAAGGAAAAGCCCCTTCCGCTGAACCAATAGCGGAAGGGGCTGCGCTTAAAAAATGCTTCTCGGTCTCCTAGTTAAAGGAGAGTTCTACGCTGCCGACGCGCTTCCTGTTGTCCAGTTTGATTCCTAACATGACATGATCAATTTGGGAATCGTCCTCCTCCATTCTATCCAACTTCGACAAGCCGTCGTTCGGCCGTAGACCTATCCGCACTATATGATGCATGCGCTCTGCTGGAGCGGGTGTATCGGGCGATTAGATTAATCCGGGGAACAGTGCCATAAGTGACGCCGAAAAATTGGTTGTGGAAAGTTCGTCTCGCCATATATTCGCCCTGTTCCTGACCGTTGTGATGATAGATAATTCACATATAGATATGGATAATAAGCTATTCGTGCAGTTCATCAATACGAAGTTATATGAAATCCAATAACAATATAAAAGACAAGGGGAATCTTCTGATGATTTGGGAGTCATCGTACTGGAAAGATGATTTGTTGGCACTCTCAGAGAAAATTAATATAAAGTATCGTACTACCTCTTTCACAGAAGAACTTTCCGTAGAATTTGAAAAAGATATTATGATTTCTCTATATTCAATACGGAAACTTATTGAAGCCTATAAACTATCTTCAAATACCAAAAGTATTCAATTAGAAGTAAAATCCTACAGAAATTTGAAAAGTGTAACTTTACTAAATTGGCATCGAATTGAAGAACTTTTTGATTTAGATAATCCGATTAATGAAAAGTTGCAAGTAAACCAGTTTTATAATCAAATCATACACAGTTATATATTTCTCATAGCAACCGATAAAGAAAAAGGGATTGATGGTTTTTTCTTTTGCTCCGATAGAATGAGGAATAAAAAGTTGTATTATATTGAATTAACTTTACTGGATAAATTTTTTGCGATTGTAGGAAACGATTATCCAGCAAAACAAATTTTTGAATATGATGAATCTATTCAAGACTATATGGTCTATTCAAGTACACCAAAGAATACTTGATAGTATTTCATAATGTGGCTGCATCAGATAACAGCGTATGTACGCGGGGAACAAGCGCGAAGTCCACAGGAAGTATTTTCGATGAAGCTGGCTACACGGATAACTCCCCTTGGAAATTCGTGAATCATTATAAGAATTAGATTTCAAAAAAGTTCTCTTACAAGAGGGTTAGTAAAAGAATAAACTAAGAAGGAACTGATGGGAATTATAATTTATGCATTAGGTTTTAGAGACTATTCACTTGAGCATGGACAACAAATTATTATTCAGAAGCATATCACCAAAGAAGAGTACGACAGTCACAATACCTCCTTAGGGGAAGCACATAAAATAAGTGCAATGGATAATGTTCACAATTTGCTTATTAGAAACGGTAATGAATTTTTATCGTATTCCTCAAAAGCAAAAGATTATTTGAAAGTAGATGAGAAAGTAGTATATTTAGAAGCTAATCGATTACTAATCAATTATTTAGCAGCCGTATCAATGTTTATTGATTACGGTGAAAAATATAACAGTAAATATTTTGGAAAGGAACGAATGAAGAAGTTTCAAGAAAAAACAAGTGTTTTTTACGATAGCCACGTTTCCTATCGTTTTATTGCACTTATGAGAAACTATGCTTTACATTACGGCTTTCCCTTGTCAGTAATTCATCAGAGTGAATCTGGCCCAAATGGAATCTTCGCTTCAAGAGAAACATTAATGAAGTTTAAGGCATGGAAACATGCTGCGGAAGATATTAAAAATATGTCTGAATTAATTCCATTGGATATACACGTTGAGATTTCAATGATGTTTATCAAACAACTTTATCAAGATTATATCTATGAAATTGCTCCAACAGTATTAAAAGGAATTGAGTATCTAAACGACCTGATTATAAATAATGGAGGTAAAATCCCTGTACTTGCCACATTTAAAAGCATAGAAGAATTAAAAAAGGGGAACTTATCTGTCAATGTTATAGACGCACAGTCTTTTTACGAGGCTTTAAAAATAATTAAAAATCATCCAAGTATTGAAATTATTGAAAGATAGATGTCGTAGCGAGTGCTCCATCC
>NZ_VIDW01000103.1:0-1952 GCF_006519665.1 Paenibacillus sp. tmac-D7
TTTATCAGTGGGGTCCGTTCTTGGACTCGCCGGGGGAGTTACCGGTTGGCTAATGATGAGTGGTTCAAACATGTGGATCGCGATCTTGGCAGGATTATTTGTAGGTGTACTAATTGGTACCATCAATGGACTCATAATTACTAAACTAGGAATTTCGGCCTTTTTAGTGACCTTTTCCATGCTCTATATGGCACGGGGACTGTTATTCCTGCTCACTAAAGATGAACCCGTTCGTAATTTTGTCACTCCAGAATTTGCATTTCTTGCTCAGGGAAAAGTACTGGGAATTCCGATGCCAGTCTTGATCACATTGGTCATTTTCCTGTTATTGTATTTTATATTCAAATCTACCAGTTATGGACGTTTTGTTATAGCTACAGGTTCCAATACAGAAGCAGCACGCTTATCTGGTGTGTCTACTGATAGAATCAAAATAAGTGTGTATGCACTTTCGGGATTACTTGCTGCAGTAGCTGGTATCCTGCTGACTTCACGTCTAACGTCAGTGCAGCCATTAATGGGATCTGAATATGAGCTAAATGCTATCGCTGCAGCAGTCATTGGCGGTACAAGTTTGTTTGGCGGCAAGGCAAGTGTGGTTGGGGTGGCTATTGGTGCTCTCATACTTGGACTTGTGTCAAACGGCTTGGATCTCCTTTCCGTGAACCAGTTTTATCGTTTAATCATTACTGGGCTAATCATTATTATTGCAGTAGCTATTGAACGTTATTTAGCTGCAAAAAACTGATTTGAGCCCTAACATCAATAATAAAGAGACTTCAGAGGAGGGTGTGAAATTGGAATATAAAGGTTTAGAAACGATTGATAGGCAAAACGGATTTGGGTTTCCATTAAAAATCGATCGACACCTCCTGGGCCTCTCCATTGTCCTAGGAGTAATCATAGTAGTAATGTCATTTGTCTCGGGAAATTTTTTAACTCATACAAATCTTTTAAACGTGTTACAACAAGCTTCTTTCGTCATGATATTGGCATTCGGTATGACTTTTGTCCTTTCAACAGGCGGTATTGATTTATCGGTTGGATCCATATGTGGTATATGTGGTGGAATGGTTGCATGGTTACTTAAACAGGATGTTCATGTTGTCATAGCTGTTGCAGCTGCTTTACTCCTTGGTTTATTCATAGGTGCAGTAAATGGGCTTACCATTACTAAATTATTTTTATCTCCTTTTATGGCTACTTTAGCAATGATGATTATTCTACGAGGTATCTTATACGTTTGGACTGGAGCCATTCCTTTCCGTTCATACATGACAAATGGTTTTCAATTTCTTGGTTCAGGACGTATTTTTGGAGTGCAGTTTCCTGTTATTGTAGCGGTTGTTCTACTTATTGTGCTCCTAATCATATATCGAAAAATGAAATTTGGTCGCCATATTCTTGCGCTGGGAAGTAGTGAAGAGGCGGTTCGTATATCGGGTATCAAAGTCGATATGCTGCGTATTAAGGTATATGCACTATCTGGACTTACCGCTGCTGTAGCAGGTGTTCTTCTTGCTTCGCGCCTTACCACAGTAAATCCTGAAATGGGAAAGGGCTACGAGTTAGAGGCTATTGCTGCAGCTATCATCGGAGGAACAGCTTTAGCTGGTGGTAAAGGAACCTTAATCGGAACTGCACTCGGAGCCATTATTTTATTTATGATTAAAAATGCTATGAATCTTAAAAATGTGAATCCGTATTGGGAGACTATAGTTATAGGTTTAATTATTCTTCTTGCAGTAGCTGTACCCATTTTAGCCGGTTACTTCAAAGGCAAAGTGAAAAATTCATAGAGAACAAGATTTTTTCACGAGTATGTAACAATGGAAATTTTTTTAAAAATTGATTTAAAGGGGGTGAGACAGAAAGATTTTATTCCGTGCATATCTTAGATGGTGGGCAGGGACGCGTTAAGCTGTACATGCAAAAAATTTAATTTATAATTT
>NZ_VIDW01000104.1:0-1947 GCF_006519665.1 Paenibacillus sp. tmac-D7
GCTGTAAACGGCGGCACTCGCCGAAGCTCCTTTCGGACTTCCGCTAAAGAGCCAGTTTTTCCTTCCAATTGTAAAGGGTCGAATACTGTTTTCGGCAAGGTTGTTGGATATGGAGCAGTTGCCATCCTGAAGATAATTCATAAACTCTCCCTTATGATTTAGGGCATAGGTCAAGGCTTCACCTAGTTTGGATTTGGGCAGCACCTTACCTTTGGTGGAATCGATCCATACCCAAAAAGCCTCCAAAACGGGTCTTTCTCGTTCCAGACGCTCAGATTTACGTTGTTCGCTCGAAAGGTCTTCAAGCTTTTTTTCAATCTCGAAAAGTTTGTTACAGAATGTAATGCCTTGGCTTGGAAGGGTGGCTTCCGGGCTCTGTATATCTTTCGGAAGGGAATCTACGAATTTCCTTCGAAGATGTGTCCAACAGAGGCATCTTGTGACACCCGGAATCTTTGTGTACCCGGAGTATGCATCCGAGTGAAGGTACCCATTGAACCCCTTTAGGAATTTCTGAGGGTATTTGCCACTTCGGCCAGGTTGGTATTCGAAAATTCGAATGGGGTGTTTGCCATGCTGGCCGCTGCTGTATACCCACATATAGGAATCGGTGGTATTCTTTCGCCCCTCTTCATTCATGACTTGGACGACAGTTTCATCCGCATGTAAATACTTTTCCTGCAGGAGTTTTTGATGCATTAGCCCCACCAATGGAGCTAGCCAGTCGCGGGACGCAGCTTGAATCCAGTTGGCCATGGTCGCACGGCTAAGGTTTACGCCCAGTGTCCGCCACTCCTTTTCCTGACGGTACAGGGGAAGGGCGTTGACGAATTTCTGATGCATGACCCATGCCACTGTGGAAGGAGAAGCCATGGAGTGCTGGATCACCGGATAAGGCATGGGTGACTTTTCCATGTAGGGTTTCCCGTTCTTACGACAGGTACGGCACTCAAAGGTTTCACGGTAATAATCGATGGCTCTGACTTTGGCAGGAATGAACTCGATTTCAGTTCGGACGAACTCTTCGCCAACCGATACAAGTGCGGTGCTGCATGCTTCGCAAAAGCAGTCTTGTTTATCAAGGGTGCAAAGGCGTTTGTCGTGAGGAATATCCTTCAAGAGTTCCATCCGCTGACCTTGAAATTTCTTTCGCCGGTACCCTTGTATCTCCTTAAGGTCAGGCTCTGGCGCCGTCGGATCCGCTTCGATTTCTGCTTCATCAAAAAGAGACATCTGCCCCAAAGAAAGGGACGATGTCTTCTCGGTACTTCTGCCGAAGAGTTTGCGCGTTAGATATTCAACCGTATCGTGAAGCCGTTTGTTCTCCAGTTCCAGTTCGCCTATGCGTTTTTCGAGTACTTTTACCTGCTCCGCAGCGCTCATGAATACAGTTCCTTTACCGTTTTCTACTGTATCCATTATAGCATAAAAATGCCGAAAAACCCAGTAATTATGCGCATTTTCGGAGTTTTTCACCGTTAAAGACAGGCCGTAATATGGAGTTTTTTTACGGCCTTAGGTTGATCTATGGACAGGCCTTCCAGAAGCCAACGAAATTCCTGGTAGGTGATGGAGCGAACGGCTTCGGCATTCATTGGCCATTGAAAACTTCCGTTTTCCAGTCGCTTGTAAAGGAGGACAAATCCATCTCCTTCCCAACAGAGTGCTTTCATTCGATTACGTTGCCGGCCACAAAAGAGAAACAGACTGTTTTGGAAAGGGTTTAACTGAAAATTCTGCTGGACGATTGCGGCAAGTCCATCAATTGACTTCCGCATGTCGGTATACCCACAGGCGACATAGATTTTCTCCGCTTTTGAGATATCACCGAACATGTTGCAATGCCCTCAAGGTGTTTTCGATCAAGGTTGCTGATGCATTGTTGCGAATCTCCAGTGTTACAGCGCCAAAACGTATTACGATATCTGACAATACTTCTTGATCACC
>NZ_VIDW01000105.1:0-1893 GCF_006519665.1 Paenibacillus sp. tmac-D7
ATCGAGTAGGAGGCTACCCATTAGTTGAGTAGCCGACCTCTCACACCACCGTACGTACCGTTCGGTATACGGCGGTTCAACCGCTTAAGTGCAATTTGCGAAGATGCTCGTACCGAGCAGGGAAGTCATAGTACCCTGCTTGTGCGAGCTTTTCGTTTGTTACAGAGCGATTCAGCACTGCGCTTCCGGCTATACGCCAGTAACCCAGCCTTGTATTTCCCCATTGGTATGCCTGCCAATCCGGTATCCCTAACTTTCGCAGGTTCTGTACCTTCGTTTTCGGCTTCTTCCATTGCTTCCAGATGTACATGCGCATTCGTCTGCGCAGCCATTCGTTCCAGCCTTGCAGGATTCGCTTCATGTCGGCTACATAGAAGTGACCTAGCCAGCCGCGAATGTAGATCTTTACGTTCTCCATTACCTCTCTTGCATTCCTGCCTTGTCTTCGACTCGTGAGCTCTTTTAGTTTCCTCTTTGCTTTAGCCAGTGATTGCGGATGGGCGCGAATATATACGCCTTTCCCGTTCTTTCCCAACGCATAGCCAAGGAATTTGAAGTGCTTCTGAGCCACGACACTCACGACTTTGCTTTTCTGCGTGTTCAGTCGCAATTTCAGTTTGTTTTCCAGATAGATCCGGCAGGACTCCAGCAGTCTCATTGCCGCTCGTTTGCTTTTGGCAAGCACGACAATGTCGTCCGCATAGCGGATGACAACCACGCCTCGACTTTCCATCTCCTGATCGAATTCGTTCAGGTAGATATTCGCCAGAAGCGGCGACAGCGGGCCGCCCTGCGGAGACCCTTCTTCCGTTTTGTGCTGTATCCCGTTTTCCATGACTCCGCTTTTCAAGTATTTCTTGATTAGGTCGGTTACGCGTCGATCTGGAATTTGCTTACGCAGCAAGTTCATGAGCAGCTCGTGGTTCAGTGTGTCGAAATACTTGGAGAGGTCGATTTCCACCGCATAGCCGTATCCCTGCTCCGCGTAGGCTTTCACTTTCCGAATCGCCTGCTGGGCGCTCCGTCTTGGCCGATAGCCATAGCTGCCGTCCGAAAATAACGGTTCAAACAACGGATGCAGTTGCTGGGCGATGGCTTGTTGGATCACGCGGTCTATAACTGTAGGAATGCCTAGCTTCCGCATGCCGCTTCCATCCGGTTTGGGAATTTCCTTGCGTCGCACCGGGGCTGGCTGAAACCTTCCATCCCGAATGCTTTGCAGGAGCTCATCTCTGTTTTCCCGCAACCATGGCAACGCTGCCTCGACGGTCATTCCGTCGATTCCCGGCGCGCCGTGATTGCTTTTGACCTGCTTGTAAGCTTTGTTCAGGTTATCCCTGTTCAATATTCGCTCCAACAAGTCCTTTGCACCGTCTCTTTCTCTACTTTCCCGAGATCCGGTACTCCGCGCTCCCGCATACTCTTCGTGTTCCACACTATCCCTCTGAGGGCAGCCCTTTCGGTATTCTGCTTTCAACGCACCGGTTCTCCTTTCTGTATGTACTCAAGACTTACGATTGTTCGGCCCTTCCCGAAAAAAAAATTCGGTACTATGGCCTCTGCTGACTTCTCACAGCAAGCTTTACTCCGTCTTTCGGATGGCCTACTCAACGTCTGTGAGACCTCCCCGGGTAAGAGCGATAACTTTCCCCTCATCTATCTGCCACATCTACATGATGAGATTCGGGCAGTATTGGACTTTGCGTTGTATGGCACGCTCGTCCGCCTCACCATGCCTTATATGTGATTTCTGTTCGTCAGACCGAGGGTTTGCCTCCGGCTTCCTTCAGATTCCGCCTCGCGACGGACACCCTTGCCTTTGGCTAACAGTTCCTACTGCCAAGCCTGTAGCGGACTTTCACCGCCTAGTTATCGCCCATGCCGGGCGCACCA
>NZ_VIDW01000106.1:0-1826 GCF_006519665.1 Paenibacillus sp. tmac-D7
AAGTCCAGCGGTAAGATGTCAAGTCCCTGATTCGCGGTAATTGGAAATTCTTTTGATGGAAAATCGCTTTGAGTCAGGAAAAATGGCATCACGAAATAAACCCTGAGTAAAATCGAGTGATTTTTCCAGGATATACCTCGATTTTACTGGGAATTCCCAATGGGCTTCGCAGAAAGTAGGTGAGAAGCTTTAGGCGTTAGTCACCTTCCTCCGCGGCGTGTAGACTTGGTCGTTGCGTAGCAGCACATCGACCAGACGCACAAGTTTTCTTGCGGTTAAGACGAGGGCGCGTTTGTGTTGGTGCTTCGTGACTTCGTTGTATTTTTTCCGGTAGTACTCTCCGAATTCTGCGTCGCGGTTCTTTACCAAGTTGGCAGCTTCAACCAGGTAATAACGCAGAAACCGGTTGCCGGATTTAATACGGGACGTTTCTTCGGCTTCAAACTTGCCAGACTGATTCTTTCGCCAAGTAAGCCCAGCGTACTTCGCCAGAGCGGCTTGATCATCAAAGCGATGGATGTCACCGATTTCGGCGATAATACCAGCGCTGTAGATCGGGCCGATACCGGGAATCGTCTTCAGGACGTTTTCACCGGGTAAGCCGGCGATAATGCGTTCAATCGCCTTGTCGAGCTCCTTGATTTGCTTCTGCGTACTTCGAATGGCTTCGATAGAAGTGCCCAGGATGATATCGATGGAGTCCTCGACGACTTTTGAGAGACGATAGGAAGCACGCGCGGCTTTCTGGATGCACCTCGCTACACCCTCCGGATCAGGGAATCGATTACGGCCCTTATCCTTGAGGTAGTCGGCTAAATCCGCCACATCCATCGAGCTGATCTCATCCAGGCTGTATTTCTCAAGGAGCAATTCAGTGATGGCATGGCCGAAGGCGGAGCTCTCCACCTCCGCGGAGAACGCACTGCACTTGTAGAACAGGTGCTGGAGAAAGTACTGCTTCTCTCGTGTCAGGTTGTGGACGAGGTGAAACCGCATGCGGGTCAGTCTTTGAAGAGCGATGTACTGCTCTTGGGCGACAACGGTCATCGGCAGCCTTCCAAAACGCAGCCTGTCTGCAATAATCCAGGCATCGATGCGGTCGTTCTTATCGAGGTCCACATAGGCTTCCTTGAACTTGCTAATGAGCTTCGGATTAATGGTAAATACCTTCGTATGCCGCTCGCTGAGAAGCTTGTCCTCATGCAGGAACATGGCGGGGTGCCAACTGTAAACCGATGTTGATTCCAGACCGATGTGAATCTCCGATGGCTTGATGCGGTCAGCGTGGGCAAGGATCTGATCCCGCAGGTGGCAGGCACCGTGGTAGTTGTTGAGCACCGTGAACGCTTGGAGGGTATCGCCGCCACTATCCATGATGCACACCTTTAAATCTTGCGAACTCACGTCAATCCCGACAAACAACTTCACGTGGGATTCCTCCTTTCTTTATGGGATTCAGGGACTGGACCTTTCGGGATGCCCCCAGCGCACTCGCCGTTCAATCACCCTCGCATATGAGAACTCACTTCGGTCCATGAGCTGCCTCGAAGCTGCTATCTTCGAGCATGGGTTGCCGAAGGGGACAGCCAGCGGGTTAGAAGTTCAAGCGAGAGCCGAGGAAGCAGACTTTAAGAGTAGTCGATGCTACAGGAGAGAGAAGGATTTCCCCGAATAACCCTAAGAATTATTATCTGGAAGCATCTCGAAAAGTCCAGTCCCAATTCAATTTTCAAAGAGCAAGCTGGAAATTTTGAAGGCGTCCTCCAGTCCCCTAGGGGACTGGAAATCGGCCAAGTAACTGCCTTCAAGAAATACTATACGAGGAG
>NZ_VIDW01000107.1:0-1825 GCF_006519665.1 Paenibacillus sp. tmac-D7
TTATTCAGCGCAATCGGCTTTTTGCGTGAAAGGAGAAATGCTGGATGACGAAGGTAATCGCCCTCGCCAATCAGAAAGGCGGCGTGGGCAAAACGACAACGGCAGTTAATCTGGGAATCGGTTTGGCTGCCGATGGGAAAAAGGTTTTGCTGGTCGATGCGGACGCGCAAGGTAACCTGACGGACTCGTTAGGGTTCCATGAACCGGATAGTCTGTCGGTATCGTTAGCCACGTTGCTGGTCAAAACGATGCTGGAGGAATCCTATGAAACACAGGAAGGAATTTTGCATCACAGTGAAGGTGTTGACCTGATGCCGGGCAATATCGAACTGTCCGCTGTCGAGGTATCGCTTGTCAATACGATGAGCAGAGAAACGATCTTGCGTTCGTACATCGATTCGGTTAAAGCTGACTACGATTACGTTCTGATCGATTGTATGCCAAGTTTGGGTATGTTGACCATCAATGCGCTGGCGGCAGCGGACAGCGTCATTATCCCCGTTCAGGCGCATTATTTGCCGGCCAAGGGAATGACGCAACTGTTGCAGACGATTGCCCGCGTACGCAGGCAGATCAATCCGAAGTTGGTTTTGGACGGTGTGCTGCTCACGATGGTGGACAGTCGCACGAATTTCGCTAAAGATATTGCGCTCGTTCTTCGGCGCGATTACGGGGACAAGCTGCGCGTGTTCAACACTGAAATCCCTTTATCCATTCGCGCGGCGGAAACGAGCGCCAAGGGAAAAAGCATTTATGCCCATGACCCGGATGGGAAAGCTGCGGAGGCGTATGCCGCATTTACGAAGGAGGTGCAAGGCATTGGCAACGAGAGACGACAGGCTCGCCAGCATCAAACTGACCACAGTCGCTGATTTGTTCTCCACCGAAGAGAGCCGCGCCGATGAGCAGCGGGAAAAGGTGATGGAAATCCCTTTGTCGGAAATTAGCGATTTTCCCGGTCATCCATTCAAGGTGAAAGCAGATGAAGCGATGCTGGAAATGGCGGACAGCGTGAAGCAATACGGCGTTCTTGTTCCCGGCCTGGTGCGTCCAAAGGCGGACGGCGGCTATGAAATGGTAGCCGGACACCGGCGCAAGAAAGCGAGCGAACTAGCAGGTATGGAAACGATGCCTTGTATCGTTCGTGAACTGGACGACGATCAAGCAACTATCATTATGGTGGATAGCAACCTGCAACGGGAGTATATCTTGCCGAGTGAGAAGGCTTTTGCTTATAAGATGAAGCTGGAGGCGATGAATCGGCAAGGACAAAGAACTGATTTAACTCGTTCCCAAGTTGGGAACAAGTTAGATGGGAAAAAGTCCAGTGAAGTATTGGCGGAGCAAGTTGGAGAGAGCAAAAACCAAATATTTAGATATATCCGTCTTACCGAACTGACCCCCTCCATTCTCGAAATGGTGGACGATAAACGAATCGCCTTTAATCCGGCCGTGGAGCTTTCATACTTGGCCGAAGAAGAACAGCAAGCTCTGTACGAGACGATGCAGTCCGAAGATTGCACTCCATCGTTGGCGCAGGCACAGCGCATGAAAAAACTGAGCCAGGACGGGCGGCTTAACGTGGATGTCATCTTCTCGATTCTCACGGAGGAGAAGCCGAACCAAAAAGAAAAGATGACCATTCAGCGCGAGCGGATCGACCGCTTCTTTCCGAGGGACTTTAACGAAAAGCAAAAGGAATGTAATGCTCCCCATTGTCAAGACACGATTTTTTGAGGAATAAGTTATGTCCTCCAATCTCGTAATCTATTAAATTAGGATGCGATTTTTTCGACATTTTGGGCATAAAATTGACAGGGCTTAT
>NZ_VIDW01000108.1:0-1821 GCF_006519665.1 Paenibacillus sp. tmac-D7
TCCCACTATAAAGTATCGTTTTCTCCTGTTTCCTCACTCATTCTCAGTATTTCAACTTTGACAGCCTAAGAGATAGTAGTGGAGAATGTACTCTGCACCTCGATTTCCGTAAGAGCGTAGGCGGGAACAGAGCTTAGGAATGACCTTCTTCCAAAACTGTGGATAATTGGTATGATCGCACAGTGGATCTCCATATTCACCCTCGGGGTTTACCCTCCCATGTCACACTGGGTCTATGCCCTTACATTCCTTCGTTCTACCTCTCAAGGGGTGGAGGCCGATTCTTGCTCCTTTACGGGGTCGTTGCCCTTACTGAATGTAGTACTTCGGCTTCTCCGTGCTTTCGTTGTCTAAGTTGTACACATGTGAATAAGTTGATCTGCAGGCCGTTTGTTTCCTTGCTTTAAGCAGCTTCTTGCTGGATCTGGAACTGCCTTACTGGACCCATAACATCGATTGCACTGTACTCTCTTTGCTTTGTCCCCAGCGTATGCAGGACTCGAATCAGTTTTCCACATAACGCGATGATCGATTGTTTCTTCTTCAGTGGATTCTGGCTCCTCGTCGTGTAATGCTTATGAAGCGTCTTGAACTCTTCGTTCTTCGCTACCATGGGCATCACCGCTCGGAACAGCAGCGCTCGTAAACGTGACCGTCCGCGCTTGCTAATCCCGGTCTTACCCTTCCGCTTTCCCGAACTATTCTCTTTGAGATTTAGCCCGGCAAGCCGGATAATCTGCTGGCCATGATCGTAGTTGTTCAAGTCACCGATCTCGGCCAGAAATCCAGCTACAGTAATTGCCCCAACCCCGGGTACGGTAAGCATTTCCTTCGTTCCTGGGATGTGTTCAAGGATCTCCAGCACTTTATCCATAATCTCTTCCAATTGGCTGCTGAAAAGGTCGTATTGACCCAACAGTGTGCTTAGCTCTACCCGAGCTGCCATACTGCCTTCCGTTAGTCCGATAGAGGCTGTGGCGGCCGCTACTAACTTCTCCGCGCGCTTGATGCCCACACCGCGTTTCACTTCCGTCTTCCAGTGTACTAGGACGTCTCTAGCCCCCTTGCCGACGATGTCCGCTGGCATCGGGAACGCCCGCATGGTCATGAGCGATGCCTTGCCCTCCCATTTCTTGAATACGCAAGCATACTCGGGGAAGAACCGGTCGAACCAGTTGCTGATTCGGCCTTTCACTTGCGTCAGGCTGGCTGATACCTTCTCCCGCAGATTCATCAGGATTCGCAGTTCCGCGTATTCCTTCGTCGGCAGTTTCGGTTCTGAGTATTTTCCATTCCGAATGAGATCCGCAATGACCTTTGCATCTTTGTAGTCGCTCTTCGTCTGCGAGTTATCCTCAAGCTCTTTCGTCTTGTTTACGTGATGCGGATTAACGACGACGACCTGGATTTGTTGTTGTTCCTGCAGATAGGCAGCTAACGGAAACCAGTAGTGTCCGGTAGGCTCGATGCCAAACACAATGTTCGTCTTCCCGTGTGCTTGACCAAGCTCCTTCATCCACGTTGCCAGCTTCGATAGTCCTTCCTGATCGTTGTGAAATACACAGTCCTTCCCAAGTTCAATGCCTCGGAAATCTACGGCACGTGCGACGTGAACCTTCTTCGCGATATCTGCACCGACCACCAGTGTCGATTCGGTAATTCGTGTAATCCGTTGATTCTGCTTTTGTTTCAGTTTATACTTCATATTGAGCGTCCTCCTTCAAATTAGGGCAGTGAATGGCCACCATTCCAAGACCCAGCATACAGGAGGCGCTTTTTGTTTTCAAAGAGCAAATTACTTCATTACAGGAATGGCTCCTT
>NZ_VIDW01000109.1:0-1664 GCF_006519665.1 Paenibacillus sp. tmac-D7
TGAACTGCACCCCGTCAAGTAGACAGTACAAAAAATAAAAATCAGTTAAGCGGCCTTTGTCCTGAATTCCATGGGACTGAGGCCGTTTAGTTTTGCTTGTAATCGTTCGTTATTGTAAAAATGGATATAGTCATCTATGTCCTTTTTCAGTGCCTCAAAGCTGCGGTAGGTATGCAAATAATATTTCTCGCATTTCAACGTTCCCCAGAATGATTCCATGGGGCCGTTGTCGATACAGCAACCTACCCGGGACATGCTCTGTTTCATTTTAGCTTCATCCAACATCTCCTTAAAGCGCAATGACGTGTACTGGAAACCACGGTCGCTGTGGAGCATTGGCCGGCTTTTAGGCGCGGCACGCAGGGCCAATTTCAACGTCTTAAAGACGAGAGGATTGTTGTTGGAGTGCCCCAATACATAGGAAACAATGGATTTATCATGGAGGTCGAGAATGGCGCTTAAATATGCCTTCTGACCGTTTCCGTATTTGAATTCCGTTACGTCGGTTACCCATTTCTGATTTGGTACGTCCGCTTGGAAGTTGCGATTAAGCAGATTTTCAGCCACCTGTTGCGGTGTAGAGCGTTCATACTTCTTTTTCTTTCTGCGGATCACTGACTGAATCCCCTTTATCTTCATCAGGCGTTGCACGCGCTTATGATTAATGGGTCTCTTGGTTTGGCGACGCATATGCAGCGTTAACTGACGGTAGCCGAAGGTGCCCTCAACCTTCTCGTACAAGAACATCATCACTTCCGTCAGTTCCTGGTTCTCTGCTTCGCGAACACTCGGAACGCGATGAAGCCATTTGTAATAGCTCGACCTTGGAATCCCCGCAACCTCGCACAGAAGCTGTATGCTGAGCGACTCCGCTTGCTGAATGGCTTGGATAGCTAGGTAGACGTTCTCTTGTCGCAGTGCGCTTAGGGACGCCTCCTTTCGAACTCCTGCAACTTTTTTAGAAAAGCATTCTCCGCCCGGAGTCGTTCATTCTCGTACTCCAGCTTCTTCATGGCGAGCTTATGATGATCCGCATCGGTTAGCTCCTCTGGTGCCTTCGTACGCCCTCTTCCGTCCCGTAGAGCCTCTTGGCCGCCTGCTTCATATTTCTTGACCCATCCGTACACTTGCTGATAGGAAACCTGGAAATGATTCGCTGCTTTCTTATACTCTTGTCCATTTGCAAGGCAGTACAGGACAATGTCAATCCTCTCCTGCCATGTTGTCGAGCGTCCCTTGGTCATAGCTGTTCCCCCTGTATAAGCCCTTAAGCTACTATGACCATTATACTTCTTTATCCAGCGCGAGAGTTGATTTCGGCTGGCCATCTTGTACTTATCGATCACCTGATACTGCGATAATCCACCTTCAAGATAGTCTTTGACGGCTTGGAGTTTAAGCTCGGCAGAATAACTGCGATTACGGGTGCGAACCTCCAATCCTTCATAGCCATACAAGCGATACCGACGACGCCATTTGGCGATGGTTGTTTTGGTAATGCCGAAATCTTTGACTGCAGTTTTAATGCTAATACGACCCGTTTCGATTTCCTGAATGATGGCGAATTTCTCTGAGGCTGTCCGTTCTTTTATAGACATGAAAATGCTCCCCTTACAGTAACAGGTTTTAATATTTCACCTGTCTACCGTATGGGGAGCATATCA
>NZ_VIDW01000011.1:0-138980 GCF_006519665.1 Paenibacillus sp. tmac-D7
CGAAGCTCATCGCCCGGGCCGGGCTGGACGACGGCAGCGTCCGGTACGTCCTGCCGTCGCCGGCCGGCAGCTTTGGGCGGACATGCCGCCGGAACAGCTCGGCCGCCGCGCTGCCGTTAAAAAACACATGCCGGATGCGCGGATGCATCCCGAACATCGCGGCGAAATCGTTCGCTTCCGGCCGGCGGATCGCCGCGTCCAGACTGCCCTCGCGCTCGCAGGTGCGCAGCACGTCCCACAGCGCCACGCCGCGCGATAGCGCGAACTGTACGCGCGCTTTATAGTCCGCATCCGGCTCACCGCCGTCCAGCAGCGCATACAAGAGCCGCCAAAAATGATTGCGCGGATGCCCGTAATACTGGCCTGCCAGCAGCGAAGCTTCGCCAGGCATCGAGCCAAGGATCAGGAGACTCGACGCGTCGTCGGCGAAGGGCGCCAGCCCGGTAAGGCGGGGGCTCCCCAACTGGGCATGCGTCCGGTCCATGGCTCCGGGCTCGTCCCCGGCGGGGCCTTGCCGCGGCTGCCCGCTCCCGGCTTCGCCGCGTGCCGGTGACAGTTTCCCGATCCCGCTCTCCGCTTCGCCGTCTCCGCAATCCTTCACCCGAATCCCCTCCTTCCATCGGACTTTCATCCGAGCTTCAACGGAGTTTCAACCGGCATCAAGCCTATCGTCCATCCGATGCTTCCAGCCCACCCGCTTGACGCACTTTAGCCGGCCGCATCGGTAAGTTCAGCACCAGCAGCCCGACTACAAAAATCGCAGCGCCGCCCAATATGTACTCCGTAATCGGCTCCCGAAAAAATAAATACGACCATAAGATCGAAAACAATACGCCGCAATTGCTAATGATGACGGCTACCGGGAAAGAGACTACGCGGAGCGCCTGCGAGAACCAGTAAAAGCTGAGGCCCGTAATAACCCCGAGCAAGGCCAGAGCCAAGATGGGGTACAAGCCGACCGGGCCCGTTAAGGATGCCTGGAACGGAAGCGGAAGCGCCATCAGCAGCGAGCACCAGAGAAACACCGAGAAGTTCATGTTGCCCGCATCCATCTCCTTGATCAGCATCCGCTGGCTTAATACGTGAAACGCCGTTCCCAAGCCCGAAATCGCGTAAAGCACCGTCGTCCACGCCCCTCCCTGCAGCAGAAGCGCGAGCGGCAGCCCGTTCCAGCTGATCAGGAGCACTCCGGCAATACACAGAAGCGCTGCCGCCCAAGCCCGGACCGTCAGTTTCTCTTTTAGCCAAACGGCGGAAACGACCAGCAGAATGATGGTTTGTATCGGCGTCACCAAAATATTTCCGTAAGAATACCCGATAGATAACGCGATATTTTCAAAAAAATAATTGCAGCACTTCCCCGCCGCCCCCAGCCAAATCCACTTCATATCGAAACGAATTTTGATTGGATGCCTTTTGATCCACAGAAATCCGCCCAGGAACACAACGCCCAACGCGAACCGCATGAACGTAATCGTCATGCTATCCAGCATCATCGAGGCCGTCTTTACCAGTATACCGACGAAGCTCCACGACAGCGTCGCAAGCAGCAGCAGCACGTATCCCACGCCATAGCACCTCTTCCCACTTTAAGCAACAGCCTCATTGTAGCATATTTACGTCGGTCACCCCGCTGCTTTTCTTCGCCCGCCGCAATAAAAAGGAGCCGCCAAGGCTCCGGCCAACCGTATGAAATTCCCCTGCATGCGGAGCGCTCGCTATTCGCTGCAAACTTTGGATGTGTAACCGCAAAGTCGACGAATAAGATCCCCTCGCCTGCTTGCCTACAAAGCTCCGTCTTGTCCGGAATTTATAGTCAACGCAGGCAGCTCCGACGCCAAAGCGCGCTCCAAATACGGATCGGCATGCAGAAAATCCCGAAAACCGGCATACTCCGCCGCCAGCTTTGCCCCTTCGTCCGGCGAGAGCGCGGCGGCGTTCTTGACGGCGCGGATGAGCAAATTTTTGGGCGTGTGCTCCAGATCGATGAACTCCAGCAGCTGCGTCTTATAACCGGCCAGCTCCAGCAGCTTGGCGCGCATCGCATCGGTCGCCAGCGCAGCGAAACGCTCCTTCAGTATGCCGTGCTGCAGCAGCGGCGCGAGAGCCTCGCTCTTGACTTGACGGAACAGCTCGTGCTGGCAGCAGGGTACCGACAAAATAACGGACGCTCCCCAGCGGACCGCCTTGTCGAGCGCGGCATCGGTCGCCGTATCGCACGCATGCAGCGTAACGACCATATCGACTTGACGCAGCTCGTCATATTGGGCGATATCGCCCACCAGGAAGCGGAGCCGGTCGAAGCCGAGCTTGTCCGCCAATGCGCCGCAGAACGCGATTACATCCTCTTTCAGATCCAGGCCGACGATGCGCAAATCCATTCCCCGCATCTCGTGCAGGAAGTGGTACAGCGCGAACGTCAAATACGATTTGCCGCAGCCGAAATCGATGATGTTCAAGGTTCGTCCTTGCGGCAGATGAGGCAGCACGTCGGCGATCATCTCGAGAAACCGGTTGATCTGCCGGAACTTGTCGTATTTCTTGGCCAGCACCTTGCCTTCGGCGTTCATAATGCCGAGCTCCACGAGAAACGGGATCTGCGTTCCCTCTTCGAGCACGTAGTTTTTCTTGCGATTATGCTCCGGCGGCCTTGCCGTATCGGCCTTCTTGGTCGGCGGCTTGCGCAGCACGGCCAGCTTGCCCTTCTTGCTGAGCAGCGCCTGATAATCCGCCTCGACCGCTTGCAGCAGCCCTTGCCTGAAGTCGTCCGTCAGCCACTGGACGAGCTTGCCGGTCGTTTCCGCCGGGGATACGTTCTCGTGCTTCACCTTCGGCCCGAAGAAGGCGCTGAACTGGTAATGCAGCTCCCCCTTCAGCATGACGGGCTTCACCGTCACCTTCGAGCAGCCGTCCGGCTCGTTGCGGCGGGGCTGGCTCAATGTCGCTTGAATTAGCGTGTTTTCTCTGACCAGACGGTCAACAATCTCATAAAGCTCCTGCATAGGCTGTCGTTATCTCCATTTCCGGATGTTCGTCGTTACTCATTATACCCCGGATGCCCTTCCTTCGAAAACTTCACGGTACAACAGTCCCCTCGTCAGCTTATTTCGTTGCCTGCTGGTGAGTCTGCCGTATGCAAACCCTGACATTCAAATTCCGGTCGGAGGCATCCCGTCCCTCTTGCAAAAAGTCCGCCTGCTTCCGCAGACGGACTTGTTTCGCGGCCTGCCTGCCTTCATGCAGGCGGGTCGGTTAAGTTTCGGTGTCCCCTAGCTGTATCGAGAGATCAATTCTTTCAATTTAGACGCGACCGTTTGCGCACCGTAACGCAGCTCGCTGCCCGGAATCGTCAAGCGGACGAAGCTCTCATCCAGCCCCAGCTCTTCGGCAAACATGCCGCGTAAGCCTCTTGCCCGGCGGTCGATTTGGAGGAACAGCTCCAAGTCGCCGCCTTTCGGGAAGAAGAGCACCTCCAGCTCATCAAGCTTCCCGCGGAAATGCGTCGTCGGCACGAATTCGAACTCCTGCACGAACGGCAGTCTTCCGCCGAGGCGCGGCGCATATTCGTTCTCCACCTCGCGCAAGCGGAAGCCGAGTACATCCAGCGCGTCCAGTACCGTTTGCATCTCCTGGCTCGGCGTCACTTGAATATAATCGCGGTCGGTCGGGTTGACAGCCATCTCGATATCCAATCCGGTTTCGACCCATACCGGCGCGTTGCGCAGCGTAACCGGGGTTTGCTCCGGCAAGCGGAAGCTGAACGGAATTTCTTTGCGCTCATCCGGCCGCAGCAGGAACGCGTCCGTCAGCAGAAACTTGCCGATTTCGGCTTCCCGTGTAACTTTATGGTCGTTTTCCTCTTTGACGTAGCTTGTTTTGATATACAAATAAATACGGTCGACCTGCTGCTCCGTGCTCCCGCCCTGTACGCGAACGACCCCGCTGATTGCACCGCCCACACTCACCTGCGACGAATCCAGTTCCGTATCCACCTTGGCGGATCCAATTCCTACGCTTGCCAGCATTTTCTTAAAAAAAGACATCGAGCAAAGCCTCCTCATCGTATATATCGAACGGCTGCCGCATGGACTGCCGATGGCCAACCTTAAACGTTCATACGAGCCACCCAAAAGTTGGTTTCACCCTTTGCGGCAGACTGTGCGCTTACACTTTTTCCAGACGCGGTATCCTTTGCGAACCGAATTCAACAAAAAATCGGGAAACTCCACACGCCGCACCCAAGGAAAATAAAAGCGATAGTAGGCGCGCTTCAGATCGTCCCACATCTCGCACGGCTCTTCTTTCAAAAAATCCGAAACGTCGACCACTTTCCCCCGGCCGTCCTGCTGCATCACATTTTTCCCATGTACATCGTGGGGATTCAGCCCTTGCTTGCGCGCATATTTCAACGCTTCGTCGATATCCTCGATCACTTGTCTTGGAATCGGGATCCCCCGGCGCATGCAGTTATACAAGGTGATGCCCGTCAACCGGCGCAGCACCAGATACCCGGCCCCCGCATGCAGGCATTCCGAGTACGCCGGATGCCGGCCCAGCCGCCGGTACACTTCCGCTTCCTCTTCCAGCCCCGGACGCCCCGGCGCATATACTTTCACTACCCAATCGGGCCAAGCCGGATGCAGCAGCACAGCCGCGTAATTACCGACGCCAAGCGTCCGCCAAGGTCCGGGCACCTCATACACGGTGACCGGTTCATGCTCCCGCTCGCTCGCAATGCGCAGCCCGGGGAGCAGCTCCTGCTCAATGCACTCGATCAAGGCCGCATGCTGCATCCGGTTGTCCTGTTCTCCCGCACGTATGCGTTTGCCCTCCTTCATAAGCGTACGCGTCTTCCTTTCCCGCCAATCCGCCTGGCGCCGTTACACGAATATCGTTCCTGCTCATTGTATCATACGTGCGAAATCGGCGGCAGTATGAAATCGGTGTATGGCCCATCGGTTAACGCCCAAGCCCCTTTGTCGAACAAGGTTGTAAGCGCAACCAACATTTCGGAGGGGGCCTCGCGATAAGACCAAAGACCGTTGGTTCGCCTTGTCCTGACAAAAAGCCGCCGCGGCGCAAAGCCGCGGCGGCGGTCTCTTGGTCGATGTCGGCGACGGTACGCCGAAGCCTCAGGATTGCGAAGGCTTCACGCTTTGGAGCGCCGCTTGGTCCTCTGCGAGCGACTCTTGCGCCAGCTGCATCGGCTGCTCTGCGTGCTCATGGCCGACGGCTTGCGCAATGGAGCGCTGCGCTTTGTCGACAGCCGTCTCGGCCTGCTCGATCATCTGCGCGGTCGGATGGGACTGGGCTTGCGTGACGGCATGGTGAGCTTTCTCCACTGAATTTTGCGCTTGGGAAATCGGATTTTGCGATTGTAAGCTGGAATCGTATCTGGACATCTCACACGCCTCCTTTCCACATTAATCGCTGTTAATGTGGGACAATTGGCGGTGTTTTATGCGAGCTATGGAACAATCTGCGCTAGATGCATATGCGTTCCACGACAAATTCCGCATCTTCTCCCACCCCGCCCACCAGTGCGGAGCCGCGGGAATGCTGCCAGGGCAGCCCGACATAGTACAGTCCCGGATGGGCGCCGATCCCTCGCTTATGTACCGGAAGCCCCTGCGCATCCACGGCACCCGGGATGAGGATCCAGGCGAAGTCCGGCCGAAAGCCCGTCGCCCAGACCACGTTCGCCGCGCGCTGCTCCGATCCGTCCTCGAACCGGATGATGTCGCCTTCGGCGCTGACGGTTCGAGGCATTAAGCGCACGTTCCCTCGCTTGAGACAGCGGGCAAGCTCTCGGCCGAATATGGGATCCTTCCGCTTCCGAAGCCAGTTCCCGATCCTCGAGTCCCGCGGTGCTCCCAGAATGCCGAGGGCGTCCATCCAGCCGAATACGCTTCGGCCGAGCACATCAAGCGGTATAAACTTGAGCGCGTGCGCCGCAGAGAATGCGACTTCTCGTCCGGATGCTGCGAGCTCCACGGCAATTTGGGCCCCGGAGTTGCCTCCGCCGACAACCAGCGCCGGCCCGGGCTGCAGCTGCTCCGGACGCCGGTAGACGCTGGAATGCAGCTGCACAACCGAGGCGGACAGTCCGCCCGCCAGCGGCGGCACGGCAGGTCGTTGAAAGGGCCCCGTCGCCACAACCACCTGATTGGCGGTAATTATGCCTTGATCGGTACGGATCTGATAGCGGGCGCCGGCGGTCTCAAGCGCTTGTACGGAGGTGCCAAGCTGAACCGGAAGGTCGAAGTCCGTCACATACGCCTGCAAATAATCGGCGATCTCGTCCTTCGAAGGGTAACCGTTCGGGTCCCCCTCCAAGCTTCGTCCCGGCAGGGCGCTGTACCATCGCGGCGTAAACAGCACGAGCGAATCATACCGATGCCGCCACGCATCGCCGACCGCTTCGTTACGATCGATGCAAAGGAACGATATACCCCTTTTTTTCAAATAATAGGCAACTGCAAGTCCAGCTTGACCTGCTCCAATGACAGCCACATCCACCGACTTATTCATGCATGACCGCTCCTTCTTCTACGCTGCGTTATACCTTCAACTCTTCGTGTCGAATGGTCGAGTTTTCAATCTGAATCGTCGCATGCCCGATGCCGAACCGCTGCTCAATGAGTTGTATGGCCTGCTGCAGAATATGCTGGCCGTCCGCCTGATCCTCGACGACCATATGGCAGCTCAACGAATCGAGCCCAGAAGTAATCGTCCAGACGTGCAGGTCATGGACGTCGATAACGCCGGCAATGCCTTGCAGCGTCTGCTGAACGTCCGGCAAACGGATCCGCGAGGGCGTACCCTCCATCAAGATGTGCACCGTTTGGTTGATGACGCCCCAGGCGCCTTTCAAAATGAGCAGCGCGACGACAACGCTGATGATCGGATCGGCCGCGTACCAGCCGAACGCCCACATCACGAGCCCGGCGACGATCGCTCCGACCGACCCGAGCGCATCGCCGAGAATGTGCAGATAGGCGCTGCGCAAGTTCACATTCTCGTGCACGTTTCCCTTGCGCATCAGCGCCAGGGCGCTTAGTAAATTGGCGAGGAGGCCGATCGCGGCGATGCCCATCATCGTGCCGCTGGCGACCTGGGGCGGATCGAGGAGGCGTTCGTACGCTTCCCACATAATAATGCCGGCAATGACGAACAAGGTTACCCCGTTGAACAGCGCCGCCAAAATTTCAAAGCGATAAAAGCCGAATGTCTTCGCCGGGGAAGCCGGCTTGGCCGCGAAGCCGATAGCGATCAAGCTTAAGACAAGCGAGCTCGCGTCGCTCAACATATGCCCCGAATCGGACAATAGCGCCAAGCTGCCCGTCCACAAGCCGCCGAAAAACTCCAGCAGCATAATGCCCGCCGTAATTATCAGCGCGATGGTCAACCCTTGCTTATTGCCTTCGCGCCCGTGGTCATGGTGGCCGCCGATACCGTGGTGGTGACCGTGGTGATGGCCGCCGCCGTGGGCATGCCCGTGAGCGTGACTTTTCTCGTGCCGATGGTCGTGATTGTGTGCGTGATCGTTGTTGTGTTCATGCTTGTGTTCATGGTTGTGTTCGTGATCCTGATCGTGTTTACACGCTTGATCGTTTGTATGATGGCCTTCCGGATCGTGACGGTGTTTCCCGTTAGCGTCTTCCTCCTGCCGGCACGCGTCGTTCGTTTTGCCGCTCGTCCCTCCGGACCGAGGAGAATGCTCATTGCCCATAAGATCAGCCTCCCTTGCTCCGTAGCTTCTGGTCACAGCATATGCAGAATCATTACCACTACATATGAGCATGTATTCATATATTATGATAAGAGGATATGGCTTCCCTGTCAAGATATACCTTCACATCCACGCTTGCAAAGAAGTATCCAGCTCCTCGCGCATGGATTCGGATCAAGTATTAAAAAATAGAAGTGGAGGTGCATCCTATGAAATCTACCCGTCTGTCCCTGCTGGCTTTGCTCATGGCCGCTATCCTTGTTCCGGAGCGGGCCGAGGCGACCCGCATACTTGAACCTTTCTTGCCGTCGTCCGTATCCGTAAGCCAGGAGCCGTCCTATGCGAAGTGGAGCCGCTTGGCCGTTCAGGAGGCTCAGAAGCGGCAATATCGCGTACTCGATTACCGGTACATCGGCCTCAAAGAACTGTCGCCTTACGCCGCGGAGCAGCAATTCAAACTGTGGGTGCAACAAAACGAAGAGCCGTTCTCCCTCTACGTCACCGTTCGCTACAACCCGAAAAGCGACAAGCTCATTCGGATCTCCACCAAAGAATCGCATCCTTAAGACGGCGGCATGCCCAATAGCCTGGCCATGGGCCAGGTTATTGGGCGTCTATGGAAGTCGCTCGCTCATTGACATGCACGGGCACACCTAAAACAAATCGAGCTGGCGCGGCGCAAGCGGCTCGGTCGGCATGCCGAGCAGCCGCATCAACTCCAACGCATTATGCGCGGCGTCTCCGCCGGAATTGTTGTTGAAGATGACGCAAATTTCCTTCGTCTGCTGCTGCAGACCGGTCAGATGCGCCTTCCACTCAAGCAGCTCGGACTCGCTGTAACGGTACAAATACCGCACTTCCCGCCAGTTTGGACCGCCGCCCTGATTCCAGTTGGCCGCGTTCCGGCCGTGCATCCGAACGATCGTCAGCGCGTCGTCGGTCGGCTGCAGCACCGTCGGGATGGACCCCACGCCGGCTTGAGGCTCGTCGCAAATACTATGGACCCAGCCTTCCTTCTTCATGAAGGCAAGCGTCTTCTCGCGCATGTCCGCCGTAAACCAGCTTTGATGGCGGAACTCCAGCGCCAGCGGGAGATCGCCCATCAGTCTTTTCGCTTGCCGGAGCAGCTCTACGTTCGTTCGCGTACAATCAAACCACGGGGGATACTGGAACATCACGCAGGTCAGCTTACCCGCTTCGACCACCGGTCTTATCGATTCGCAGAAGGCGCGGAACATCGATGCCGCGTCCGGGTAAGGGATGCTGCCCCTCGCGTGTCCCGTCATTCCTTGATACGCCTTGATAACGAACGTGAAGTCGGGAGGCGTATCACCGACCCAGCGCGCAAACTGGTCCGGCGATTGAACCGCATAGAACGAGCTGTCCACTTCGACGGTCCGGAAATAGCGGCTGTATACTTTTAGCTTATCCCGCGCTGCGGCGCCCTGTTCGTACAGCACGTCATGGTCGCCCCAGCCTGCAAGTCCGATTCGTATCATCGTTTCGCTCCTTTCCAAGGGCCCGCCCTCCGGTAACGGGACCGCCGTAATTAGCCGAATTCATCCGTCGCGTCATAACTTCTTCCTGCTCATATCGACGCTTGGGACCGATTCCATGTTCAGCGCATCCGGCTCCGCGCTATTTCGTAGTACTCTAGTAAGCAAAGGAGTGTGTATGTATCATGACGACCGATCCGATCCAGCCCTACCCGCATACCCCGGAATCCCGAGAAGCGCTGCTCGCCATGCTGAACGATATCGAGACTTGGGAGAAGAGCCAGAAAGACCTGTGGTTTTGGGAAAAAATCGGGCGCTTGCCCTTTCAGCTGCTCGACCGCTTAACGCCCCAAGCCATCCAGAAGAAACTGGCCCAGGCGATGGACGAAGTCGGCAGCTACGTGCAGAGCGGAGGCCGGTATCTCGTGTCGGAGAGCGGGGTTCTGAGCCGGCTTCAGGAAGAGCTTGCAGCATCCGATGAGGCTCGCGGAGAGGCGAAGGAAGCGCCGCTCACGCTCGCGGACGTTCCCGGCCTGCCGCTTGCGGTCATGAACCGCGCCGCGGCGAGCCTCACGCACAACCGCATAAAGCTGGCGACCGCGCAGGGCGCGACTACCGGCTTCGGCGGCCTGTTCACGCTTGCCATCGATATTCCCGCCATCCTCGGGCTGTCGCTCAAGACCATCCAGGAAGTAGCCATGGTATACGGCTATGATCCGAAGGAGAAACCGGAGCGCGTTTTCGTCATCAAATGCTTGCAGTTCGCTTCCGCCGACATCGTCGGCAAAAAAGCGGTGCTCGAGGAGCTTGCCGACTACGGCAACGAAAGCCGCAAGCCCGAATCGCTCTCGCAGCTGCAGGGCTGGCGCGAGGTGGTCGCCGCCTACCGTGACAACTTCGGCTGGAAGAAGCTGTTCCAGCTCGTTCCGATCGCGGGCATGCTGTTCGGCGCGGTGCTCAACCGCAGCACCCTGCAGGACGTCGCAGAGGCGGCCACGATGCTGTACCGCAAGCGGCGCATACTGGAAAGGCTGCGGCAGCAACAATAACGATGATCTAGGACCGTCCGGACACCTGCCCGCGGACGGTCCTTCTCCGGTTGCGCAGCGGCCCCGCTGAAGGGCGGCAGAAGGCTCATGGATACTTTCAAATCGCGTACAGCCGTTCCGCTATGACCACGCGTCATCGTCCCTCCACTTGTGCGGCTTACATCATCCCCCCGCCCTCGCCCCGCACCGCCTTACTCCTGCGCGGCATACACCGCCGTCCGCTCCTGCGCCCATTCCGCGAACAAGCGATAATCGGCTTCCACTTGATGCGCGTAAGCCATCGACCAGTCGGCCGCATAATCGCAGAACGCCTCCACATCGTTCCCGATCGCAGCCGCGATCTCGTCCTCGCTGTGATAACGCATCAGCCCATGGTCCACATCCGCGTCCGCCCGGGCGTGCAGCTTCGCGGTGATCCGCCCCATGCAGTCCAGCACATCGAACAGCTCGTCGGCGTTAACCAGCTTCTCAGCCTTCAGCTTCTTCTTATACGGCGATCGCTCGCGCGCGTAGAAGTGCCTGTCGTTCATCGTCATATACCCGAGGAACGGATCGGCTTCATGGTGCATCGCCTGCTGCGTCATCGTCACCCGCTTGCCCTGATGGCCGAAATAAGCCCAGAACGCCTCATGATACGGCAGAAAATAAGCCGGGACCGGTGTGCGCACTTCCTTCACCTCGATGACGTGATCGTCTGGAGCATGCTCGCCGCCTTCCCCTTCGATCAACACGTAGTACCGGTCGAGCCCGATGGAAGCTGTCCCGGAGCCATGCTTAAGCGCCACATCCTTGATCGCGTAGTAGCCATCCGGCCGCTTGGCTTGCTCGCTGAGCGTCTGCAGGTAGCCGGGCCAAGCCGACTCCAGCATCCGGCGCTCCTCCGCGGTCGGAGCCACAAGCTCCGCGGATTTCGTGAAGCGGCGGGCGGAACGCGTCAATGTCGTAATGCCCTCCAGAAATTGCGAGGCCGCCCGCTTTTCCGACTTTTTCAACAGCTTGCGAATCGGGCCATGCGTATGCTCCTTATCGAAAACGAGCGTACGCGGATCTTCCTTCCGTTTGGCAAACTGCCGAATCTGCTTGTCGTATGCGCCTGCATAACGGACAATCGCTTCGTGCTCCTCTGCGGGCGTCAACCCCTTCATCCGGCATACGAGCGAGATGCTCACGGACATCCGCAATATATCGTACAGGTACGAGCCCAGGTACCCTTCGTCAAAATCGTTCACATCGTAAACAAACCGGCCGTGCTCGCTGCGGAATACGCCGAAATTTTCAAAATGCAGGTCGCCTTGTATCCATGTCGGACGATCGGCGGGCGTATGATAAGGGAACCACTCCCGGGTCGTATCGAAATAAAACAGGTAAGCGCTGCCGCGAAAAAAAGAAAAGGCGCTGCCCGCCATTTTGGCGTACTTTTGCCGGCGCCCCGCTTCTCCTATTTGCATCAACTGTCCGTCAAATTCGTCGAATACCCGCTGCAGCATATCTTTGCGCAGCCGCCCGTGCGTCTCTTGAACGCGAGCGATCAATCGTTCAATCGTCATGAATAGGCTCCCCTCCGTTTCAGGCTATCGTAGCCGATGCTTCATCCTGGTGTCAATGCAATGCGGCAATGCCGTCTCATGCTCGCAACCCCCGGATCCACGCATCCAGCCCCTGACCGGCGGCTTCCCGCCCACACCTACGAAACCGCCGGTGCTCCCGGCGGTTTCTGGCCTTACATAGCAGACCACAGATTCCGAATTGCTTCTTCAATCGTATCCGTCAGGCGGTTGACGCTGTTGGTCAGCCGCTTCAGCTCGTCGCCTGCCGAAGCCAGTACGCCGGTTTGCTCGCGCAGTGCCCCTGTTTGCTCCTGCACGGCACGGCCGACGCCGTCCATGCTCCCGGCCACCGCCCACAGGGCGGCGACGACCCCTGCGATCCCCAGCAAAGCGACAAGCAGCCACAGCCAGCCATGCCGGTACCACGGCTTCCGGTAGGTTTGGCTGCGGATCGGAAGCGGGGCGTACGGGTGCGACGGTCGTCTCGTCTCGTGAAAATAGGTTGAATCCGGATGCCTCTCATATTCGAATGGCAGGTCTTCCTTGCCGGGCTGCCCGTTCGGTGTTTTATTCATAGTCAAGCGAATCCCTCCTCGGTAATAGCGTTCGCAACGGTACGGGAGTGTTAAACCGTTCGCAGGCCTCCTCCGTTTTTCAGGGGATGTGATGGAAAATTCAGGATTTTCTTTTTCCGTTTCACAAACCACGATTAGCCGGTACTCTTCATTTACCGCGTTGATTTTCATAGAAACCGGTTTCATCCGGATTCATACGGAAAAACATTATAATTGCCGCCGATTTTGTGTATTATAAGTAGTAATAGTTTTGGCATTTTTTCAGAGAAAGGTTGATACCACCGTGGAGACTACGAAACCGGCATCTGCTTCATCCACTAATTTCATTAAACAAATTGTGGCCGACGACCTGAAAACGGGGAAAGTCAGCGAAGTCGTCACCCGCTTCCCGCCGGAGCCTAACGGCTACCTGCATATCGGTCACGCCAAGTCGATCTGTTTGAACTTCGAGCTGGCCGACGAATTCGGCGGTCGGACGCATTTGCGTTTTGACGATACGAACCCGTTGAAGGAAGACACCGAGTATGTCGAATCGATCAAGGAAGATGTGAAATGGCTCGGCTTTGATTGGGAGAAGCTGTTTTTTGCTTCCGACTTTTTCGAGGAAATGTACGACCGGGCGGTACTGCTCATCAAGAAGGGCAAAGCCTATGTCTGCGATCTGACGGCGGATCAAATCCGGGAAACGCGCGGAACGCTGACCGAGCCCGGCCAAGAAAGCCCGTTCCGCAACCGCAGCGTGGAAGAAAACCTCGACCTGTTCCAGCGGATGCGCAGCGGGGAGTTCCCGAACGGCCAGAAGGTGCTGCGCGCCAAGATCGATATGTCCTCCCCGAACATCAATATGCGCGACCCGGTGCTGTACCGCATCTCCCATGCGCAGCATCATAATACCGGCGACAAGTGGTGCATTTATCCGATGTACGATTATGCTCACCCGCTGGAGGATGCGATCGAAGGCGTCACACATTCCATCTGTACGCTTGAGTTTGCCGACCACCGGCCTTTATACGATTGGGTCATCCGTGAATGCGAAATGGAGTGCGTCCCGCAGCAATACGAGTTCGGCCGCCTGAACATTACGAATACGGTCATGAGCAAAAGAAAGCTGAAGCTCCTCGTCGACGAGAAGGTTGTGGACGGCTGGGACGATCCCCGGATGCCGACGATCTCCGGCTTGCGCCGCAAAGGATACACGCCGGAAGCGATTCGCGAATTTTGCCGCGAGATCGGCGTCGTGAAGAGCAACAGCACCGTTGACGAGAAGATGCTCGAGCATTTCATCCGCGAGGACTTGAAGCTGAAGGCTCCCCGTACCATGGCTGTGCTGAACCCGCTGAAGGTGGTCATCACCAACTACCCGGAAGGGCAGACGGAAATGCTGGAGGCGGAAATTAACTCGGAGAACGAAGCGATGGGCGTTCGCCATATTCCGTTCTCGCGTGAAATTTATATCGAGCAGGACGATTTTATGGAGGAACCGGTGAAAGGCTACCATCGCCTGTTCCCGGGAAATGAAGTGCGCCTGAAGCACGCTTATTTCATCAAATGCGAGGAAGTCGTGAAGGATGCGGCGGGCCATGTGATCGAGCTGCGCTGTACGTACGATCCGGCAACGAAAAGCGGCAGCGGCTTTACCGGCCGCAAAGTGAAGGGCACGATTCATTGGGTCGAGGCCACGCAAGCGCGCCCGGCCGAATTCCGCCTGTACGAGCCGCTTATTTCCGATGCAACGGCCGGGGAAAGCGACGACTTCCTAAGCAACCTGAACCCGAACTCGCTGGAGACGGTGCACGGATTCGTGGAAGACAACATGAAGGATGCGAAGGCCCATGACAAGTTTCAATTTTTCCGCCACGGTTACTTCAATGTCGATTCGAAGCACTCGGACGCAAACAAGCTCGTGTTCAACCGGATCGTCTCGCTGAAAAGTTCCTTCGATGTGAAGGGCAAATAATTTTTAACAAAACTTAATGCGTTGTTCCCCTTTCTGCGAAAGGGTTCCGGGCGTTCTTATGGAAGGTAAACAAGCAGGGATCTTCACCAATCATTCCATGAAACGGGAGAGTGGATTGCATGTTTATTCAGAGCATTTCCGCCTTTGAACAAGAATGGAAGCACGAGAGCGCCTCAACCTTGAAAATATTCCGTGCGCTGACGGACGCCTCGCTTGCACAGGAAGTAGCTCCGGGACACCGCAAGCTCGGTGAACTCGCCTGGCACATCGTGACGACGCTCCAGGAGATGATGTCGAGAACCGGCCTGAAGTTCGAATCACCGGACGAACACACGCCCCAGCCTTCGTCCGCCCAGGCGATCGCCGACGCTTACGAGCGGGCGAGCCAAGCGCTGCTTGAAGCGGTGCTCGGGCAATGGACAGACGCCTCGCTGCAGGAGCAGGTCAATCTGTACGGCGAACCGTGGCCGAACGGGGTGACGCTGCACATTCTCGTCAACCACGAGGTGCATCACCGCGCGCAGATGACCGTCCTGATGCGTCAAGCCGGCTTGAAGGTGCCAGGCGTTTACGGGCCTGCGAAGGAAGAATGGCAGCCGGCTGCGCAGTAAGCCGTGCTTCCGGGTAAGGAAAACTTGCAAATCACCAAAAAAACCAGCGCCGTTCCTCGGGAATCGGCGCTGGTTTTTTTGGTGAGTCAACGGCAGTACACCGCACGCGTCGCAAGAAAGCGGCGGGCATGGGCTTTCGCCCTTGCAAGCGGTGCCGTCCCGACGCAGCCGAGACACGGCCCGCTGCGCCGTCCTTCTCAGGAGACGCCCGCATCTCCGGGCCGCCGCCGGCGCATGCGGTTCGCTTCGCGAACCGCCAGCCATCCGGCTAAAGCCAGCGACAGCACGCCGTACCACAGCACCATCTGCCGCAGCCCGATCGTGTCGAGCAGCAGGCCGGTGCTGAGCAGCACGGCTTGAAACATGACGCGGTCGAGCATACTGCGGAACGAGAAGAAGCGGCCGTGGTACGCTTGGGGGACGTCCCGTTGAAACAACGTCGCAGCCGCAGGAAAGAAGCCGCCCACCGCGAAGCCGAATACACCGAAAGCGAGCAGCGACCACAGCTTCACATGCGCGAATACAAGCAGCAGCTCGGCTCCGGCGACGAACAGCGCGAACAGGAACAACCGGCTAAGAAGCGAACCTTTCCGGGCGAAGCGTTTCACCAGAAAGCCGGTGAGAATGATGCTGGTGCCTTCAACGGCGTACAGCCAGCTTTTGACCCCGGGATCGTGCTGCAGCTCGCTGATATTGATGACCATCAGGTTGAAGCCGCCGATAAACACCGTCGGGATGATCGTCAGCAGCAGCACCGTCAAGACCGTCGGCTGCGTGCGCAGCAGCGGTACGATCGCTTTAAAACCGCGCTCGGCCGGACCTTCCGCCCGTTCGTCCATGGCTTCAGCCTCCCGCTTCCCTGGACCCGCCGGAATCCCGTACTCCGCCGCTGCCGGCGTGTCCCGCTCGCGCACCTGCAGGAAGAAGGTAGAGACGAGCAGCAGCGCATATGCGGCCATCGCCAGCATGTACAGTCCATACAACGACATGACCGACAGCAGAAGTCCTGCCAGTGTCGTGCCCAGAATACGCGCCAGTGTGCCGGCATTCATATGCACGCCGTTCAGCGCCAGCAGATCCCGATCCGTCACGATCAGCGGAATAACGGACTGCAGCGCGGGGAAATAAAACGCCGCCGAGGCCTGCAGCGACACGAAGAACACGACCATCCAGCCGATCGAATCCTGCTGCAGGGCGATGAACATGAAGCAGACGCTGAGCATGCGGCCTGCACTTGCGTACAGCAGCACCCGTTTCTTCGAGACGGTATCGATCACCCGACCGGCCAGAGGGCCGAACGCGACGCCCGCCAGCAGCCCTGCAATCAAGATCAACGATTTCACAAAATCCGAAGGCACCCGCTGCTGCATAAACTCGAGATTGGCAATAATCGACATCCATAAGCCGAGTCCTGCGATAAATTCCCCTGTGAGCACGATCCATACGTTCCGGTTTCTCCACATGATATGTTCATCCGCCCTTCCATGACTGCCCGACCGCAAGTCTGTACGTCCTAGGGTACCATAAACTCCGCTCCGCAAAAAAGCCCCGACCCGCCGTTTACGCCAGGTAGGGACTTCCTTGTCAAAAGGGACGCTTTGAAGAACGCTTCATGTCGCTATGAATTTTCTCTGTCGCCACGACCTGCTCCTCCGCCAGCCGCTTCACGACGGCATTGCGCTCTGCTAATAAGCGGCGCATGTACCGCTCCAGAAACCATGCGTCCGCCAACCAACCGAGCGGGCCGCAAGGCGACGTATAGTCGAACGTATCCGTCATCCGCGTCCCCTCCGCCTCGGGCATAAACGTATGCTCGTGGTAAAATCGCGCAAACGCCCCCTTCACCATCTCGTCGACGAACCGGTGCGGCTTGTCCATCTCTGTAATCTTAGCCGTCAATTGCTGACGCACGCCGAAGTGGACGGCCTCCCACGTCACGGTTTCGCCGAGCTCGATCAAACCGCTCGTCCTCCCGCCGATTGCCCGTTCTTGCGACCCCGACATAGACAGCATATGAACGTCGATGCTGCGGGCCAAATCGAAGCAAAGCTCCGGTGGGGCTTCGATAAACAATTCCATCCGAATGACCGGCATTCCCCTTGCCACCTCTTTTCCTTTCTTACCCGGCGTAAGGCGGAAGCCTGAAGGCGGCGATCCAGACGCACACCCGGCCCTCGTCTCCCCCGCGCCGGCTCGCGATAACGAAACGCCCTCCTCCTGACCGATCGGCCGACGGAAGAGGGCGCTTGCTCATTTCATATATTTAGACTCGACTTTTTTGCCAAGCAGCCACATGAGACCGAACACGCCCAAAATAAGCGCGATTTTCCAAGGCTGCTTAAGAACGTCGGCCAAGTCGTTGCCCGCCAGCGAAACCAGAAAAATCATGACCCCTTTACCTAAAGCGGTCGCCGTGAAGAACGTATGGAATGGCATCCGCGATAACGCCGACACGACGGTGACGACAGCCGACGGCGTAAACGGGAAACAGGCAAGCAAGAACACCGAGCAAAAGCCGTGCTTCTCCAGCCAATGAATCAACTGGCCCGTTCTCGGCAGCTTCCGTTCCAACAGCCCGCGCAGCCGGCCTCCGAACGTCCGCACGACAGCAAATACACAGGACGCTCCGCCTACAACCCCAATCCACGAAAGCAGCACCCCTTCGCCCAATCCGTAAGCGTTGACATTGGCAATCAAGATCGCGACGAGCGGCAGCACCGGGAAAAACGACTCGACAAGCGGCGCCAGGATGCCCGGAATCGGACCGAGCGCCTCGTACTGCTTCAACCACCCCTGAATATCTTCCCATGTCAGCGCGGATATCGCTTGCGTCCACTCCATGCCCGTTACACGACCACCTTCTGCTTGTACTACTTTACAATATAGCCGAAATTCGCGCCGAATCAAAGAGGCGGGATGTTGCCCGGAGAGGGCGTCACGTCAGGGTCAGCCGCCGGATCAACTCGGTCCAGGCGGTCTTCCGGCTTATGAGAGTACGCCTGCCGTAAACCGCCGTTCGCCGCCCCGAATACAGGCTTGGCACGAATGCCGCGCACGGAGCGACTGCTCTGCCGCGTGAATCAGAGCTTCTCCGCGCTGAAGGCGAAGCCGCATGCGGTAGCGCCTGCCATGGGCGGTCCGGACACGCCTTCAGCATGCGCCAGACTCCCTTCCCGGGCACCCGCTCAGCTCGGCCGGTCCTGCAAACGCAGCTGCTGCGAAGCGAATTCGCGGTACAGCGGGTGCGAGGCGAACAGCTCGTCGTGCGTCCCGACGCCGGTGACCGTCCCCTTCTCGACAAAAACGATTCGATCGGCGTCAATGACCGTAGACAGCCGATGCGCGATCACGAGCGTCGTTCGGCCCCGCATCAAATTGTGCAACGCCTGCTGCACCACGATCTCCGACTTGCTGTCGAGGCTCGACGTCGCTTCGTCGAGCATCAAAATTTGCGGGTCGCGCAGCAGCGCGCGAGCGATCGCGATACGCTGGCGCTGGCCCCCCGACAGCTTGAGGCCGCGCTCCCCGACCTCCGTCTCGTAGCCGCCGGGCAGCTGGCCGATAAACTCGTCGGCATACGCCATCTGCGCTGCCCGGTCGAGCTCCTCCGGCGTCACTTCCCGATCCAGCCCGTAGCTTATATTCTCGCGAATCGTTCCCTCCACAAGCGGACTCTCTTGCGAGACGTACCCGATCCGGCTGCGCCACGAAGGCAGCGCGTACCGATCGATCGGAACCTCGCCCAGCTTAATCGTCCCCCCAGTCGGGCTGTAGAATCGCTCCAGCAGCGAGAACAGCGTCGTCTTGCCGCTCCCGCTCGGACCTACGATGGCTGTAACCTTGCCTGGCTCCGCCGTGAACGTCACCTGTTTAAGCACAGCTTCGCCGCCCTTGTAAGCGAATGACACGCCTTCCAGCACGATCGGCAGGTCGGCTCTTTCAAGCGGAAGCCCCAAGACGGACTCCTCTTCCGCCTCAAGCGTCTCGATGATGCGTTCGGTCGCCCCTTTCGCCTTCTGGAACTGTGTGAAAAACTGCGTAATCTGCGTCGTAGGCAGCACGATTTGGAACAAATACAGCAGGAAGGCCACCAGCGCTCCCGCCGTCAGCGCGCCGGACGATACCCGAAGGCCGCCGTAACCGATGATCAGCACGAACATCAGCATCATGACAAAGGACATGACCGGCGCGATCCCGGCCTGCACCTTACCTTCGCGGATGCCGTAACGGAGCAGCTTCAATATGCCGCTGCTCCCGTTCTCAAACTCCCGCGTTTCCGCGTTAGAGGCTTTCACCAAGCGAATTTCCGACAGCACACGGGTCAGTACGGACGTGAAATCGGCCGTCTCATCCTGCAGCCCTTTGGAAATTTTGTACATTTGCCGGCCCAGCGGCACCAGGACGGCGGAAGCGAGCGGAAGCGCGATGAGCAGGAGCAGCGTCATTTTCCAATCCAGATAGAACAGCATCACGAGCGAGCCGACAATGGAGATGATGCCCGTGAAAAAGTTGGCCGAGTGCTCGGTGATCAGCCCCTTCAATACCCCGGTGTCGTTGGTCATGCGGCTGATCGTTTCGCCCGTCTGGTGTTCGTCGTAGTAGGAAACAGGCAGCTTGAGCAGCTTCTGCCACAACCGGTGCCGCAGATTGGAGACGATTTGCTGGCCGATCCGGCTGAGCAAATACGTGGAAATGCCGGCTGTAACCGCCTGCGCGATGAAAGCGAGACCGATGCCGGCCATTTGCACGGCATTCAGGTTCGCGAGCGAGAAGTTATCGACTACATGCTTCGTCAGCAGGGGAATCACGAGTCCCGAGAGCGTCGTGACGAGATTGAGCGAAAGCGCCAGCGCGAGCAGCGTCTTGGACGGCTTCGTCTGTAGAATAAGCCGGACGAACGGTTTCCAGCCGGCTGTCGATGGAGAGGTTTCTTGTGTCATATAAAGGAAATTCCTCCTTCAGATCGGGTGCTGAATGGTGCGGCGCTCTTAGTTCGCCCGATGCTTCCAGTGTACCAGTGCGGCGTGAACGATATATGAACAAGGCGTGCCGTCTGTCCGGCAATCGGCAGCAGACTGTGCGCGGGCGCGGGTGGGTAAATGCTACTCCCCAGCATGCCATACTCGCGGTCGAAACACAAAACTCACGAACGTGCTTCTGCTTGTCCCTGATTCTAATCTTATATTGCCATCCGCCCCTAAATGTCCCATACTAGAGTTACTTATGAAATTAAAGTGGAGGTGCTGCTTTATGCAAATAGACGTCTACTCCGATATGGTGTGCCCTTGGTGCCGGATCGGCAAGCAAAACTTAAAGGACGCTTTGGCCGCATGGTCCGGCGGCAAGGAAGCGACGATTCGCGTCCGCTCGTTCCAGCTTGATCCGTCGCTGCCGCCCGAAGGACTTCCCTTCCACGACGCGATGGGCAAAAAGATGGGCGGTCCCGCCGGGGTAGCGCAGGTGACGGAGCGCGTCACGCAAGCGGGCGCGGCGGTGGGCGTCACCTTCCGCTTCGATCGGGTGACCCGGATGCCCAGCACGCTGCTGGCGCATCGGCTCGTCGCGCTGCTGCCGGAGGATCGGCAAGCTGCGCTCGTAGACGGGATCATGAAGGCCTACTTCGAGGATGGCCAGGATATCGCGCAGCTGGAGGTGCTGCTGGCTATCGCCGCAGCCCAGGGACATGCCGCCGAAACGCTGCGCAGCCGCCTGGAGCAAGGCGAAGGCGCCGAGCGGGTGAACGCCGATCAGGAAGAAGCGGCTCGCATCGGCGTTACCGGCGTTCCCTTCTTCGTGTTCGATAACAAGTACGCGCTCTCCGGCGCTTATCCCGCTGAGCAAATGATCAAGGTGATGGAGCAAATCGTCTCCGAAGCACAAGGCTAAGCCGTTAGCCAGGCGCAGCCGTAAAACAAAAAAGCAGCCGTCGTTCCCGAAGGGAGGCTGCTTTTTTCCGTTATGAAAATCAAATCCCTTGTTCTGGCCGGCGATGCGCTAGCCCAAAATTTTGGAGATCGCTTCGCCTACCCGATCTTTCTGAAACGGCTTCACGATAAAATCCCTCGCCCCTGCTTGAATGGCCTGCAGAACCATCCCTTGCTGCCCCATTGCCGAGCACATGATGATTTTGGCGCCAGCGTCTATGCTCTTAATGTTCTTAACGGCTTCGATCCCGTCCATATCGGGCATTGTAATATCCATCGTCACCAGATCCGGGCGAAACTTCTCATAAGCCGCAATGGCTTCTATGCCGTTCTGCGCTTCGGCCACCACCTGGTGCCCGAACTCGGTTATCATCTGCTTCAGCATCATGCGCATGAAAGCTGCGTCATCCACGATCATAATGTTAGCCATCCGTTGTCTGCTCCTTCGAAATTAAAATGAACTGCCGATCAACAGCAGCCGGCAATCATGAGCGTAGGGTTGTCGGCTAATGAAACTTCTTGTCCCGTCGTCAGGTAGCGAACGACCGGCCGCTGCATATGATCGGTGATTTTCGTCACGATCGCGTTATCGCCGGTTTGCATCCGAATTTTCGTTCCTGGCGGGTACGAGGGAACGGCTCTTACGAAAGCCTTGACCACATCCGCGTTATAGTTGATGCTGCTCGTAGCCATGATGCGTTCCATCGCATCGTGAGGAGCCGCATCCTGCACCGAGATCAGGTTCTCGTACAGATTGCACACGCCGCAAATTTGCGCATACTCGTGAAAGGTTGCCCCGGAGATGCCGCGCGGGTATCCATGGCCGTCGAGGGTTTCATGATGTTGATACGCAATATGCGCCGACAGCAGACTGAATTCGCGAATGCCGCGGATCAGGTTGAAGCCGGCCTCGGGATGCCCCGTCTCTTGTTGCGCCGTCACTTTGCCGATATCGTGAAGCAAACAGCCTACCGCCAAATCGCGAAGCATCAGGTCGTTGTAACCGAGCGCCTTGCCGACCTGGAGCGCCAGCAAAGCCACGTTGACGGCATGAGCGTAAGGCTTCAGCTCTTCCGCAAGCGTTCTCGAAGGCACCGGGATGACGACCGGCCGGCTTTGAACTTCTCTGATCAGACGGCTGACGCCTGTCAGCACATTTCGGATGGGAAAAGCTTTTTTCGCCTTGACGGCGGCATAAGCCTCCTGCACGTTGTCGATGACATCCATCCAGGTGGGCATGTCCATCATTTCTTCCAAGGTGATCCCCTTGGACTCGGCGTCCTCAATGATCAATTGCTTGATGCCGACCTGGATCAGCTTCTCCAGATACCTCGGATGAATGGTGTTGTTGGCCGCAAGCAGCATGCGCCGCTTGTTGTCGTATACGGGCTGAGCCAGCATCATGGCTTGTTCGTTGTATTCGGTAATCGGGATAAATCTCATCAAGCTCACTTCCCTTTTCATCAAAGTCGATTGGTTTGTCCGATGCGCCGCCGTTGAAGTTCCTTACCGCTGCTCCTCGTTACTCGACCTTCAAAAAAGAAACTACCTCAGCCAAATATCAGGTAGTTTGTCGCGATCTAGCCTCGATGGCAGCCCAGCCGTCATAGCTTCCGCATTAGACCTGTGGCTTTGCGTCCTTATCTTTCAATAAGTTTGCCTTTACATAGGTTGTTAGAACTAATTTCCATATAAACTCTTAGCTCAGCATAGCACATACGAACTAATATTGTAAATAATGATCACTTTTTGTCGAACAAAAAAACCGCCCGAAGCGTCGGACGGTCCTGCCGTATAAAACTTATGCGTTCGCACTTTTGGTTTTTCTGCCTGGAGCCACGAATTATGTTGCGTTTCTGGCAATCGCCGGGTCAGGTATACTGCACCAAGTGGCTTACCATTTGGTCGACGAGGCTCTCGTGCACAGCGGCGTTGTTCATCAGCGGTTGGCGGGTGCGGATGAAGAAGCAGTTTTTCTTCGGGCGGTCCCGGTTCAGGCTCCGCCAGTGATGCTCCAGCTCCGCGCAGCGATCCTCCGAATCGGCAATATCGACCAGGAACACCACATGGTCGCTGTCAAGCTCGGACAGCTCCTGCACCGAAGCGACATCGAGAAAGCTCATGTTCCGGACAAGTGCCGGTGGCGTCACCTGCAGATCGTCGTAGAACAAATCTTTCATCTTCCGCATCTGCATGCCGAATACGCGAAACCCCAGACCCGAAGCGTTGACAAGCAGCACCGACTCGTCCCCGAGCCGTTTGCGCACCAGATAACGCGCATTCTCCGTCTTCACTTCGAAATAGGACAGCCAACGCTCGGCTACCGTCGATATGTCGAGCGCCCGGCTAATATCGAGCAGGCGTTCTTTCCAGGAATAACGCTTCCAGTCGAGCATGACGACCGGAGCGATGCGGGACAAGGCGCGATACACATCATCCGTTACCGGCGGGATGAAGATGAGCTCCGGTGCCTCCACCGCTACCTTGCGCAGTCCCTCCTCCGGAGCTTCCCACCACCCGCGTTCCAGAACGAGATGGGGAGTAATGCCGAGCACGGATAGATCTCCGAGGAAGATCGGCGCCAGACAGGCGATCTTCCTTCTCGCCGACAACGCATATTCGGTCGGAGACATCCCCATATGCTTCTTGAACAACCGGCTGAAATAGTACTCGTCCGGATACCCGACCGAATGCGCCACATCAAGGATCGGCAGCGAGGAATCCGCGAGCAGCGACAAGGACATGTCGAGCCTGATTTTCGTCATGTATTTGTGCGGACTCAGCCCTGTATGGCGGCGGAACGCCTGATAAAACCGGCTCGATCCGACCCCCGACAAACGCGCGATCTCCTCCATATCGAAAGGATTGTTATACCGCTCCACCATATACTGACGTGTCTGCTCGACGTAATCCAGCAGCTCCGCCTCCGGCTGTTTCGGCTTTTGAATTGTCGTCATGTAGGCCGCGGCTAATCCGTACAGATGCGATTGCAGCTGATAATAATGAGCCGCGTCGTCGCCGGAGTCTCCGATGAAATCTTGAATCCAGCTCCGAACTTGAGGAATGCGGAGGCGGATCAGCTCCAGACGTTCCGTGAATATCGGCAGCGGTGAAGCCGGTAAGACGTGGAGCTTCTTCGGCACGCATTGGAAGCGGATGACGACCAGAGCGGCCGTATGATTGGCCGACAAGTTATCGAACGTGCATGCGCTGCCCGGAGGAATGAGGAACAAATCGCCGCCGAGCACGTTGCCCGAAAGCCGCTGACCGCGAGCGCGCAGCGTGACGCGAATCTTATCCTGCTGTACGAAGCCGAAGGCGTATTCGTCCCCTGTCGAGACATCCGCTTGCGAACGGCATGGGATTTTCAACTCTTCCGTGCTCATATATTCGAACAAAAGCTGGTGCAGTTGGGTGCTGTCGTACAACATTCTGCATTCACATCCTTCCGCGTACATAGAAAATAGTAGTGATAATAAAAATCATTGTCAACAAGCTGCTAAATGTTACCTGGAGGGGCAGAAGACATGGATCACGATCGGCACGACAGTTCGGAGCGATCCCTGGCCCCTCGGCCTCGGGCAGGCAAGGAACGCTTCTGCCCCGCTTACGGCTCCCTATGTGTTATGATTGATCATACCTACGCTCGAACAAGGAGACGATGCCGATGCGATGGAAGGCCCTATACGCCTTGTTCCTTATCCTAGGGTCAGCGATGCTCGGAGGGTGCAGCGTGACACACTCCGTGTCTACCCCTGCCGTGAAGGAGCTGCGCCAAGATCTGCGGCAGCTGAGTCCATCGGTGCAGCGCGTTCACGTTACATTCACGCGCCCCAACCTGACCATCCGGGCCGACACGGCAGGGTTGCCGGACCCGGCTGTGCTCGAAGCGATGCTTGAGCGGGTGAAAGCTTTCGCCACTGTCGAGCACGTCAACGAAGCCGCCCATTCCGTGAAGTGGGAGCTGGAAGTGTCCTACGTTCACTTCACGGTGAACAGCGACGGCAACGCGGAGACGGCGGAAGCCGCCTACTTCGCCCGCTATTTCCGAACGTCCGACGCCTCCGACGATTCCCCGGACAACATCGAAGCCTATCGGACCTGGTACGAAATGAAGAAGCCGTAAGCGGAGCACGATGAAATCGGCTTCGCTTACGGCTGGCTGCGGGGCTCGCCCCCGTCAAACAGTAAAGCTTATTTGCCCAAGAACGAATTTAACATCCAAACGTGCTTCTCAAGCGCCGAGTGAATACCGAGCAGCAAATCGCCCGTCGTCTCGTCCTGAATCGATTCGGCGTATTCCATGCCCAGCTTCAATTCGCCGATAATCAGGCTGAAATCGTTAACGATCACCTCCACCATCTGTTCGGCCGATTCCTCTCCGGCGGCTTCCCGGACCGATGCGATTTCCAGACTCCCCGTCATCGTTGCAACCGGCTTGCCCCCTAAGGCGAGTAACCGCTCGGCCAGTGCGTCGACGTGCAGCCCAGCTTCTGTGTACAGTTCCTCGAACTTCGTATGCAGCGTAAAAAATTGCGGACCCTTCACATACCAATGATAGTTGTGCAGCTTTACATACAGCACCGTCCAGTTGGCAATTTGTTTGTTGATCATATCCGTCAGTTGGTTTCTCATTTAAAATTCCTCCTCTTATTTTTCAAATCGGCTTCTTAGATCGCAATGCCTCGCTCCGGCCGCTGCAGGACGGCACATGCCTTACAGGTACCCGTTACTTCCAGGAAAATACTGTGCGCCTGAAACCCCGGACTCACCTCGATGGACGGCAGGGGCAGCGCCCCCGTATAATCCGTCACCCTTCCGCATCGGACACAATACAGATGATGATGCGGAAGCACGTTCGTGTCGTAACGGGCGATTCCGGTTTGACGTACATAAAACTCCTTCAATAAGCCCAAATCGCGCAGCACCCGCATATTTTTGTAAATCGTCGTAATGCTGACGACCCTAGGATAATCGGCATAAATGGCTTCATATAATTCCTCGGCCGAAGGATGGGACAACCTGGCATACAGGTAATCCAAGATGAGTTCACGCTGCGCCGTCATCCGGATACCGGATGCTTTCAAGCGCTCGACCGCTTCTTCGATCGTCACGTTCATGGTATCCCGCCTTTCCATTCGCAATTGCTGTTACCCTCCCGGTGTCATACGGCTTTCCGATATCGATACCCCGTTCGTCGGCCAATGGCACACTTTATCCCGAATCGGCCCGGTAGAAATTACAGTGATCTGCAGCAGGCGAGCCTTGATTCGAAGTTAGTCCAGGTTGTTGCGTGTTCATGGTTCCAACCTCCTTTTATATTTAGACTCAGTCTAAATCTATAAATTGATAATACCATCGAATACCCGTCCGTTCATGAAGGAAAGATGATGTTTTCATGAAGATAGGATGAAGATCCTGCTAACAAGCGTTAGCGGACGATTACTCGTCCGCCAACCGGTAGCCGACACCGCGTACGGTGACAATATAGATCGGAGCCGCGGCGGGATCGCCGAGCTTTTTACGCAAGCTTTTGACATGCACGTCGACGACGTTGCTGCCGCCGAAATATTGACTGCCCCAGACGCGATCCATAATTTCCTCGCGGGTGAGAACGGCTCCACCCTCCTGCATCAGCAGAAGCAGCAGCTCGAACTCTGTTTTCGTGACTTCGACGCGCTTGCCGCCGCGGGAAAGCGTCATCTTCTTCGGATCGAGGGTCAAATCCTTAAACGTGTAGACGGCGCTGTTACCATTAGCGGTTGCAACCGGCGTCGTCACGGCTTCGGCTTGCGCCGCCGACAGCAGCTCCTCCACCCACTGTACGGCATCGGAAAGCGGCATCGGCCAAACGATCGTTTCGGCATTGGCCAAATCCGCAGCCGGCGCATTCTCCTGCACGAGCCACAGGAAGCGCGCGCGGCTGCGCGTATCGGCGACGGCCGCCTGCAGCTCGGCCAGCTCGCCCGCTTCCGCAGCCGCGGCTGCGTCAATGACGACCAGCTCGAGCGGCAGTCCGTCCATGACGGCCGGATCGAAGCGGTGAAAGACGAGCACATCCAGGCACCGCGCCGTCAGTTCGCCAACCAGTCCGCGCAGCCTCTCGGGGAACAGACTGATGACCGCAACCCGCTGCGTTTCGCTGCAATAAGCGCCAATGGCTGTTTCGACGGGTCGCCCCATCTTTTCTGCCGTTTGGCCCGGTGATTTGAACCCCGGATGCCCGATGTCCAGCGACGCCCGCTTCATGAATGAATTGTCGATTTTCTGCATGTCGGACACACCCCTTCGAACACCACGTGCGAATGATCGACCAAGTACGCCGTTTCCTGCTCGACCGCCTGAACCCAGGCGGCAGGCGTCTGGGCTAACACTTCATCGACGCGGCCGCATCGCTTGCATAAGATATGATGATGATCGTCGGTCCGGGCGTCATATCGGCTGGCCGCTTCCCCGAGCTTCAGCTCGCGAATCAACCCCATATCGGACAAATAGCGCAGGGAGTTATATACGGTGCCGTAAGCAAAGTTATGGCCTTTGTCACGCAGCCGTTCGATCACCTCCGCCGCCGTCGGGTGATCGTCGCTATGCTGCAATATGTCATAGATCGCTTTACGCTGCGTCGTTAAATTGAGCTTGGTCATTAGCGTTCATTCCCTCTGATTATATTTAGATTTAGTATAAATCCATAGTGGAATAAGGTCAATACACACCCGGCCGCGCGTGCCCCGCCACTGGCGCCGAACGCTGATCGCAGCGGCAGAAAGGCCATGCCCCATCAAGTCCGATCGACTTGAGAGCATGGCCTTTCTGCCGCGCATTTACTGGCGGGCACCCGCCGGACGGGCGCTGATGGTTTGCGGGCTTCTCTGCTTCACCTTCCGCCAATGAACCCGGGTCGAGGCCGGCAGATCTGCTAGCCTCTTGACTTTCTGTAATACATATAGGACCCGAGATAAGGGACGATCGTCGTCAAAGCGATGAGTCCGATGAAGAAAACGAATTTCACAGCGTCTGGCAGGAAAACGCTTAGCAGCAGAAGTACGCCGCCTGCCACAAATACTCTGCCGCTCAAATAGTGGGTTTTACGCCAAACCTCTTCGCTCGCAAGCGTCCAGGGGGTGCGGACGCCCATGAAATAATTCGTTTTGAACCGCGGCATATAGTTGCCCAGGACGATGAACACAATTCCTGCAAACGGCAGCGCAACATAGTTCATATTGAAGGTGAATCCGTATCCGTAAGCAATTGTAAAGGCATGCAGCACCAGCAGCCCGATCATAATCACATTCCGGATCACATTCACCGAAGACTGGAATTTGCCGTAGTTTTCTTTCTTCGGATCCAATTTCGGCAAATACGTAAGCAAGCTGTGGACAACGATCAAAATGCCAGGGACGAGAAACAAAGCAACCGCCTTGTGCGCATAGTTGTCCGGCTGTCCGTCAACGCCCCAATGAATCGGCATGAGATCCGGCCTCGACGGATACAGAACAATGCCGGCAACAATAGACGCCGCAAGAAGCAGCCAAATAAACCATGGTTTATTCATGATGATCCTTCCCTTCCGGTAGTTGTTGGAATTGCAGCACCCATTTCAACAAATCTTGAAATACCGTCGTGTTCAGCGAGTAGTAAATATGCTGGCCTTCACGTTCGTCCCGGACCAGATCCGCTTGCTTCAATAAACTCAGATGGTGGGAGATGCTCGGTTTCGTCATCTGAAATTGATTGGCGATCTCGCCGGCCGTCAAATCCTTTTCCTTCAGCAGGTCGAGGATTTTCCTTCGAGTCGGGTCGGATAACGCTTTAAAGGCTTGATTGATCGACATCGGCACACCTTCTCTTGCAATTTAAAGTTAAATATTTAGATAAATATCTAACTATCTAGCTGTTTTTAATATACCTTTTGACGTCCAGCCTTGTCAATGCAATAAATGCCTACTCTTCTTCCCAACTCCGAATCCCCCGGCAACCCCCGACTTTATTCCTAATTTATGAGGAGATAAAAGGGGTTTTTGCGTAGAAAAGCGAATAGATAACAACATATGAAGCCAGTCACACAGGAGGTTCACATGAAACCGATGTTACGTTCATTGAAGCTGCTGCTCGTCTTTGGTATCGCCCTCGCTTTATTCGCAGTCGTTCCCGCCCCGGCCCAGGTCAAGGCGGAAACGTTCTATTACATCGCCTATCCGAAAGGAACCGTTGGTCTGAAGAAGCCGACCGTCGGGTTTGCCATAACGGACACCGAAGTCACGATGCTGCATGACATTTCGCTGAAGCTGGACGGTCAAGAGGTACAAGGAACGTTCGACCCGAAATCCATGTCCTACCGCTATACGCCGGCCGGCAACTTATCCGTCGGCGAGCATACCGTCAAAGTTTCCGTCAATTTCACGGGATACGAGCCGATCGAGCAGCAATGGACATTTACAGTTTCCCCGCTCGCCATCGATGAGCCTCCGTCCGACTACTCGGACAAGCAGCTGGAATTGGTGAAAGCCGTCAACGATTATCGGACCTTGTACGGCTTGCCGCCCTTGCAAATCAACCGCCATTTAACGATGGCCGCCAAGATGCACGCCGAATACCTGCACGTCAACCAGATCGACCCGAACAAAGTGTCCCTGCATGACCAAAGCAAGTCGGTGCCCGGGTATACCGGCAGCACGCCGGGCGAACGCGCCGTCTATGCCGGTTATTACGAGGGAGTAGCCGAGGACGTATCCTATAACTACGGGACGCCTGTCGAATCCGTCGACGGACTGTTCGACGCCCCGTATCACCGCATTCCGTTCTTGTACGCAACCGTCAAGGAGGTCGGAGTTGCGGTCGCCGGTCCGATCGTCGTACTGGAATTCGGCTTTCAAGACGAGAACCAGATGGAGCTGCAGGTCACGCCTGCTCCCGGGGACAAATACGTCCCGGTTGCGTTCGAAGGCAATGAAGTCCCGGATCCGATCCGCATGCATACCGCTACCGCTTCGTATCCGGTCGGATATCCGATTCTGGCCCGGTTGACCGGCGCCGACCTGGAGGAAGTAACGCTGTTGGATGCCAAACTGACGGACGCCGCCGGTCAACCGGTCGAGCTGCTGCGCAATTCGCCGAAGAACGACAACCATCTGAAGCAGGAAGTGATTCTGACGCCGGTTAAGCCTCTGCAGCCGGATTCCGCCTATACGGCTTATGTGAAACTATCCGCCAGCCGCAATGGGACGGTCAGCACCTTCGAGCGGAAGTGGGATTTCCGGACGGAGCCCGTTCCAACTGTAGGCAAGGAGAAGCTTCACCAGGATGCCGCGGCTTACAAGAAGCTGGCAGAGCTTCAAGGCGACGCGGCGCACACGGTTTCCTTCGCGCTGAACGGAGACAAGTACGTGCTCGACGGCGTGACGTTTGATATGCATGTGGCCCCGGCCGTGGTCGACGGCTCTGCCTACTTGTGGGTACGCGATCTGGCTTCCGCCCTTGGCGCCGCGGTCACGTGGGATGACGCGCAGAAGGCGGCCATCTATACGAAGAAGGACCGAACGATCACCTTCTACACGACTCGCGGCGCGTATGCCGTCAACGGCCGGGAGTACGTAACCGGGACGGCCGCCAAGCTGATGAACGATCATACGATGATTCCGGTCCGGCTGCTGTCGGAGGTGCTCGGAGCTAAAGTCGAGTACGTGCCGGAGACGCACAGCGTCAGCATCCGGTACTAACCACAACAAACAAGACAAGACCCTCGCTGCAAAGCAGATGATGATCGCCATCCGCTTGCAGCGAGGGTCTTCTTTGTGGGCTTATTTGACGGCCGCTTTGGACCTTCGGTCTTATTCCTCGAGCTTAGGAGACGTTACTCAGCTCAAGCTCGTCTTCTTCGTCGCGGTTAAACGCTTCGCGGTTGAATTCGCCTTCGGCATTCGCTGCGACTTGCTTGACAGTTGGTAAACTTTCACTTTGGTTATTACTGATGTTTTCCGAACCCCGGTTATCACTTTTACCCATGTCTCAACCTACCTTCGGGCAAGATTATGAGACAATTATACCCCGCCGCTAGGACGGGGCACAATGACTAATGGGTGCGGCTACGTCGGGCCGCGCCTTCTCGAAGGATTTGTTCCGTCTTGATGAAATTCGCTTCTGTAGACGATACCCGTGCCAGTATCATTACTGCGCCGATCCTCACCAAGTCCGGATCCTCGCTCCTCATCATATTCATGGCCGTATCTATTCCGGCGTGTGCCAGCTCCAAACACGCCTTCAGCCGGTTAATTTCAATCTGTAGCCATTCCATTTCACCCGACATATTCAACCTCCATATTCACCCGTTTTGGGCTGTATTCGTCGATTTTGCTTCCGTGGAACAATTCAGTTTTCTGTACCATTCTCAATAGAGCCGAAGTCCGGTTTTCTCCTATTTTCTCCCGATTAATACCTAACCTTGTCCGAAAACCCCTCGGACATGTTCACAAAATCAGTTATTTTGTACAGAAGTCCTTGCCGCTGCCGCCAATCCAACGGCAAAGACTCCCCTAAGTAACTTGCTGCCGATCGTGCTGACACTCTTGAAGTCGAACTTGTATGAGTTAAAGAAAATCCCGGCGGCCAAACCGAGTCCGAGCGCGATCCATACCCGATAGCCGAAACCGAGGCGTCTGCGGCCTAAAGCATAAGCAAGCCGATGACCGCCAAGGAAACCGCTAAAGAAACCCCGTTCGTCTGAAAAGCCGTGATCAGGTTGTTCTCCATGGGATCCAGCTCATTTATATATTGTCTATCCGAATAGGTTGATTTCGAATAAAACCGAGTTTACTCCCCGCTATACCGGATGTCCATGTAAAAAGTTGCCGTCGGCTCCGGCCTTGGATACTCGGCCTTCAACACGGGAACACTGGCATTTATGGACATAAATTTTCTCACCTTAATCCAAAAAAGCAACAACTTGATTTATTTTTTCTAAAGCATTTGGGACAATTTTCAGCGTCGATGTCGGTTCTCCCGTACCACCGTAAATAAATGGATAGCGGAAAAGTCCTCGATCTACGATACAAGGCAAAGAAAGCACTATAGAGACACTGCCAACCGTGCAGCCGGTTATCTGTTGGACTTCTTTTGGAGTTGCCATTTTCAATTGATTGCATCCTAAAATTCCCGACACTTCTTCTAAATTTACACGCCCGCGACTTCCAGAAACTATCATCGCAAAGTAGCCTTTTTCTGACTTGAGAACTAATGTAGGTGCTGTCTGACCTATTTCAATTCCAAAATAATCCGCACCTTCCTGTGCAGTACGAATCGGTTTTTCGTGATGAATCATTTCAAATTGAACTCCACTTTCTTGCAAAATGGTTCTTAAATTATCCATGAGGGTTCCCCCGTTTAGAAAGTCTTAAGCAAAGCAGCCGCTTGAAAAGACGATATTTTGTATCACGAATACGAAGCAATAACGTCCAGGAGGTAGCCATGAAGCGAATTTGGTCCATCTACGCCACAGATATGCGAAATGTCGGCCGCAACTGGGCCGCTTCGGTCATCGTCCTCGGACTGATATTCCTGCCTTCGCTCTACGCTTGGTTCAATATTCTGGCCTCGTGGGATCCCTATTCGAACACCGGCTCGCTAGCGATCGCCGTAGTCAATCAGGATCTGGGCACGACCGTCAACGGCCGCGAGCTGCACATCGGGGATGAAATCGTCGCCTCGCTGCGAGCCGATCACCGCATCGGCTGGACGTTCGTCGAAGCGGAGCAGGCGATGAAGGGCGTGCGACGCGGCGATTATTACGCCAGTCTGACGATTCCGCCGGACTTCTCCGAGCGTATCGCGTCCGTGCTGACCGAATCGCCGCGCAAAGCGGAGATCGTCTACGACGTCAACGAGAAAATCAACGCCATTGCTCCGAAGATTACGTCAAAGGGCGCCAGCGGCATTCTGGAAGAGGTCAGCCGCAGCTTCATCAAAACGGCGAACGGCGCCATCTTCGAAATCATGAATAAGGTCGGGCTCGAGCTGGAACGCGGACTGCCGACGATCGAAGCGGCGAAAACCGTCTTGTTCAGGGTAGAGGCGCTGCTTCCCGAAGTCGAACAGGCCGTCGGCACCGGACTTGCCGATATCGAGAAGGCGCAGGACATCGTGCGCCGAACGGAATCGTACTTGCCCGAAGTCGCCAAGCTGGCCGATACGGGTCAAGCCGTCACCGCCCAGCTCGGCCAATGGCTCGAACGAAGCGACGAGGCGCTCAATTCGCTGGCGCCCGGCATCAAGCACGATCTGTTCCTGCTGCAGCAGGCGGCGATCGCCACCGAGCAGCTGACCGGGCTGCTGCAGGACGCCAAACTCGATCCGGCGGCCTTACAGGCCGAGCTGGAACGCGTCAGGCATCGCTTGACGGTCGCCGGGGACGTGACCTCCCGCATGCTGACGCTGTTCGAGCGGCTGAACGGCCTGACCGGCGGCAAGGGCTCCGCGTGGGCCGCGGGAAAGCTGCAGCAGCTGCAAAGCAGCCTGCAGATGCAGACCGCGATCGTAGGCCGCATCGCGGACGCGATCGCCAAAGGCGCCAAGCCTGCGGATGCGCTTGTGAACGACTTGGCGCGCGTGTCCCGGGATGTCTCCGCGGTGCTGGGCGACGTGCTGGAGCGCTACGACGGCGAAATCGCCCCGGGCATCGCGGACGGCGTAGAACGCGCCAAAACGGCGGCGCGTAAGGCGCACGACGCGCTCATCGAGGCGCAGAGCAGCATGCCCGACGTGACGCGCATCGTAGGCGACGCCAGCCGCGGCTTGGCAACCGGGCGCGAGGAGCTGCTTGCCGTTCAACAAGCGCTGCCGCGCATCGGAGCGAAAATCAAGGAGCTGGCCGATCGGGTCCGCGCATTCGAGCGGGAGGGGAATTTGGGCGAGATTTTGCGATTGCTGAAGCTGGACGCGCAGAAGGAGAGCGAATTTTTCGCCGAACCGGTCATTTTGAAAGAAAACAAATTGTTCCCGATTCCGAATTACGGCTCCGCCATGTCGCCCTTCTTCACGACGCTGTCGCTGTGGGTCGGCGCGCTGCTGCTCGTCTCGCTGCTGTCGGTGGACCTTCACGCCGGTGAGGCCGCCCCTTATACGAGCCGCGAGGTTTATTTAGGCCGCTACTTGACGTTTCTGACGTTCGCGCTGCCGCAATCCTTGTTCGTCACGCTCGGCGATCTGTACCTGCTGCACACGTACGCGGCCAATCCGTTCTGGTTCATTGCGTTCGGACTTGTGTTAAGCGCGTTGTTCATGCTGATCGTGTACACGCTTGTGTCGGTGTTCGGCAACGTCGGCAAGGCGATGTCCATCGTGCTGCTCGTGCTGCAGCTTGCCGGGTCGGGCGGCACCTTTCCGGTGCAGCTGACGCCGCCCTTTTTCCAAGCGATTCACCCGTTCCTACCGTTTACGTATGCGATCGGGCTGATGCGGGAAGCGGTCGGAGGTATATTGTGGGAGCTCGTGTTCGAAGACTTGCGGATGCTGGCGCTCTACGCCGCCATCGCCCTGCTGATCGGACTTGCGTTGAAGGAATGGATCAACGCCTCCTCGGCGAAGCTCGTGAATAAAGCCCGCGAAAGCAAGCTCATCCATTAATAAACGCGCTCCACGGGGATCAAAATCGTAAACGCCGGATCGGGGTCGTACGGATCCTGACGCATCGGGTACAGCTCGAAGTGAGTAAGCGTTCCGGGCACGGTCCGGTACCCCTCGCGTTCGATCCAGGCGAATAAGCCGGTGTACGACCGTTCGATCTGCTGCCCTTTGCGGTGCTCCGTCTGGACATAGGTATGTGAAGGGACGGAGAGCCGGGTCATCCCGGACGGAACGTCCTCCGCCCGCTCGACCTCCACGGCCGCATAATGGGTGAAGCTGTCCCTTGCCGGCGTGACGTGATAAGACAGACCTAACAGCACGGCCGGGTCCGCGACATAGCGAATTTCGTTCAGTCTGCTCTGCAGCGCCCGTTGAAGCCCGCGTATCTCCCCGGCGCCCGCTTGCGCGAACGTGCCCTCCCAGCGCAGACCGACCGCTTGAAAAGCCGGACGCGTCACCAGCGTTTTGACTTGCGTCTGTTCCATAAGCACCCTCTCCTTGGCTTTCGTTCGGTTAAGCGTCTTGCGTCTGCGGGCTTCTCATCAGATATGGATAAAGCAGAATCAGTCCGGCGACATATAGTGCCAAAGCAAACAACGCGGGCAGCAGGTGCCAGAAATCGGTGTATCCGATACCGAGATGAACGCCGAAGCCCGCAATAAACCCGGGAGCCCCGCCCACAAGCAGCGTCTTCCACTGCCAACGCTCGCCCTGCTGCAGGCCCCAGAGCGCCATAATAAGAAGCGCCAGCGCATCGGACAGCAGCGCTCCGCCGAAGCCGGCGCGATCATGCGCGATGAGCGGAATGAGATGCGGATTGGCCGCCTCAAGCTCGGCCGGCGTAACCTGCATGAACGCCAAATCCTCCGGCACGAACACCTGCGTCATGCCGACAACGGCGATCGTGATGGCGCCGGCTGCGAGGGCGAAGCCCAGTACGACGAAGCAAAGTTGCCCCCACATCGCCAGCCGCCACACGCGGTCATTGCGCCTGTTCACCGGCTTGCGGTAAGGCCGGTCCGGATTGTTCCGCATGGACAAGACGAACATCGGAAGCAGCGCCGCAGCCGCGATGGCATGAAGCGGATCGAAGTACCCGTAGCCCAAATATAAGAAAAAGCTCGAGAATCCGACGACGCCGGAAACCGCCAAAGCGGTTTTGCTCCAATGCAGCCCGTGCTGGAGTCCGTTCGCGGCGATTTGGTAATACAGGATGCCGATCGAGATCATCGTCCCCGCCAGCGTAATCCGGTCGTGCGACATGAAGTGCAGAAGGTTGGCGTTGATCCGCGACAATTCTTCGAGATCCATGCCTAAATACGCTTCGTCGTAAGGCAGCAGCACGGTCGTCGTCGCCACAAGCCACGCCAGAATACCGCCGAAGATCATCCCCAGCCCCAGCAGGCACATCCAGCCCCAATGCTTCCAGAACGACGGCGGCAACGGCTCGGGTTCCCCGCGGATTTTCTCGTAGAGAACCGCCTCGTTCACCCGCTTGGGCAAGCCCGGTCCGGCGTACACCAGACCGCTGTGCAGCAGCACGTAATCCGCCCCAGCCCGCATCAGGTCGACCGCATCCTGCGGCTCGTGCACCCCGCCCGCTGCTTTCACGGCAAATCCGTTCACGTCCCGGCTGCCCAACCGGTCGAAGCTTGAGCCGGGGCCGAGCACACGGCGGATCGCCCGAAGCTTCTCCAGCGCCGCCGCTTTGCACGCCTTGCCGATACGGACGCCGCCGCCAGCCGCGGGAAGCGCTTCCCCGACAACGATGCCCGCCCATGCCGATCGATCCAGCCGCTCCAGCAGCCGCTCCAACTGCTCGTTCGGGTAGTCGAGCGGAACATATAGAAACAGAGGCCGGCCGGCCTCCGCAGCGCCCGGGATGCGCTCCAGCAGCGCCAGCGCCTCCTCCGTCCCTTCGCAGTCCCGCAGCACATCGATGTAAAAGCCCGCCGCTCCAGCCTCGGCCAATCGCGCCCGCAGCAGCCGCAGCTCTTCGAGCGCCCGCTCGCCGCGGGTACCGGGCATCGGCGCGATGCGCACCAACTGCGGCAGCGTGTGCCCCGGTTTCGCGATTCGGCGGGCGGCCGCCTTCAGGCCGGGGTTCTCCGCGTACGCCGGATAGACGATCGATTCCGCGGCAGCCTCGCGCACAATCGGCTGGCCGCTGCGCACGGATGAAACGGTCACCGGGCCCACTTCCATGAAGCCGAAGCCGAACTGCGACATCGCCTTGTGAGCCGTCCCTTCCGGATCCAAGCTGCCGGATAATCCGACAGGCGTTGGGAACGTTAGCGCGGTTACGCGGCTCTCCAGCAGCGGCGAAGGCTCCATATGCCCTAACGTGCGGATAACGAAGGCGCCTCCGGGCAACCGGCTCAGCCGCCCCATCGCGCGAAGAGTCAGCTCGCGTGCCAGCCGGGACGGGAGACGGAACAGCAGCGGGCGAAATATCGTTTGATACGACCAATCGGGCATGACGGCCACCTCTTTTTTCCGAGATCTAGTTAGAAACCGTAACCAACACATCATCCTTATACGTTCCATTTTAACAAATAACGGGAACGGCACAAAAAAGAAAATCGCTTGGGCTTCAAGATCGAACACCGCAACCTCGTACATTCCTTCTCCGTCTAGGGGTAAACGGATGGATTCCGCAGAAAAGCCAGGTAGGCGATGCCGCGTCATGCCGTCAAATGGTTTCGCCGGCATCCGGCAGGGACGAAGCTGAAGCATGGTTGCAGGAAAATTACGGCATACTGGTTGGTAGGTTGAAATAGGCTGCGGCCTAAAAAGGAGGGCTTCTTTTGCGGCAATGGCGTCACTTTTATCGACTTGGTCTTCTCTTGGGGTGCCTCGGTCTGGCAGGCGGGTGCACGGGCCCGCAGAACGACGTCCCGCCGCCTCCCGCCGCGACGCCCGACCCGATTCATGCACAAATCCAAAGGATGAACACCGACGAGAAGATCGGACAGCTGCTGCTGATTGGTCTGGAGGGGAGGACGCTGGACGCGCCGGTTCGCGAGCTGATTGCGAACCGGCATATCGGCGGAATCATTCTGTTTAAACGCAATGTCGGATCGCTGGAGCAAACCATCGGCCTTCTCAACGCCTTGAAGGCGGCGAACAGGTCGAATGCCGCTCCGCTCTTCTTAAGCGTCGATCAAGAGGGCGGCGCCGTCAGCCGGCTGCCTGCGGCCTTCGCGGCGCTGCCGGACAACCGTCACATCGGGCAGGCGAACAATCCTCAGCTGGCGAAGCGTATCGGGGAGCTGCTCGGGGAAGAACTGCGTTTGCTGGGGATGAACATGAATTACGCCCCGGTGCTCGACGTGGACAGCAACCCGGACAACCCGGTCATCGGTCCGCGATCCTATGGCGCCAGCGCCGCTCTCGTAGCCGACCTCGGCACGCAGGCGATGAAAGGCATGCAGGGGGCCGGCGTCGTGCCGGTCGTGAAACATTTTCCCGGTCACGGCGATACGGGGGTCGACTCGCATCTGGAGCTGCCGGTCGTAAGCAAGCCGCTCGAGGAGCTGCGCAAGCTGGAGCTGCTTCCGTTCCGGCGTGCGGTGCAAGAAGGCGCGGACGCGGTCATGGTCGCCCATCTGCTGATACCGGCACTGGATAACGCCGCCCCCGCCTCCTTCTCGGAGCCCGTTATCGACGGACTGCTTCGCCAGGAGCTCGGGTTTCAAGGCGTGGTCATGACCGACGATTTGACGATGGGCGCGATCACGAAACACTTCGACATCGGCGAAGCGGCCGTACGCACCATCCTGGCCGGCGGCGATCTGGTCATGGTCGCCCACGGCGCCGACCGCGTGCTGCACGTCCTCGATGCGCTGAAGCAGGCGGCGGCGGACGGCACGCTGACGGAGGAACGCCTGAATACGAGCGTCTCCCGCATTCTCGCACTAAAAAAGAAATACGGCCTCTCGGACAAAGCCGTCTCGACGCCCGACCCCGGCACGCTCAATGCGGCTATCCGCAAGCTGCTCGAAGCGAACAACCTCTGATCCGGGACTCCCTGAACCTGAAGAGCCCCGCACCCGAATGGGAGCGAGGCGCAGCGCGGGAGTATGGAGCCCGGGCCGGGAGTCAAAGCACGGGAACCGTCTTTTCTTCCGTTACGACTTGAGACGGATACTGATACACGCTGGCGTCGCGTTCGCATAAGCGGACCCACGCGTCCACACAGCCGGGGTCGAAATGCGTCCCCCGCCAATCCTTCAAGAACCGCATCGCTTCGCGATGGGACATGGCTTGCCGGTACGCGCGGTTCGACGTTAGCGCGTCATACACGTCGGCCACGGCCACAATGCGCGCCATCAGCGGAATCTGTTCTCCCCGCAGACGGTCGGGGTAGCCGCTGCCGTCCCATTTCTCATGATGCCAGCGGATGATGCCGAGCTCTTCTTGCATAAAACCGAGCGTACGGCACATCTCGTAGCCGCTCACCGGATGCAGCTCGATCACGCTTCGTTCCTCGGGCGTCAGCCGTCCCGGCTTGTTGAGAATCGCATCGGGAATATTGATCTTCCCGACGTCGTGGACGATCGTACCCTGCGCCAGAGCGCGCAGCTCGTCCGGCCGAAGCTGAAGCTCCTCCGCCAGTTTCAGGGCATACATCGTGACCCGGAAATTGTGTCCGGCCGTATACGGATCCTTCTGTTCGGTAGCGGCCATAAGCGCTTTCACGCTGGGCGAGATGCTGCCGGTAATCCGTTCGATCGGGTCGCTCGTGTACAAAGCGCGAATCGCATCGGCCAACGACCGGTTGGATGCATACTGGCGGATTAATCCGGCCACCATGACGATCATGGAAGCAAGCAGCAGGAAGTGGTACAGCCACCAGCTCGCGCGCCATATCTCGCCGGTCACCATAATGAGCTGGGCCACGATTAACCAGCCGGAGCTGTATACGATGGCGATTTGCAGCGGAAACCGCGAATACAAGTAAGATTGATAATAGCGGTACATGACGATCCCGTTCAAGGCGATCGTGAGGGCGACCATCGCCCCGTTCAGCGGATGGACGTTCAGCGGAATGAACGCGGCCGTGTGCGGAAACAGCATGCCTGTCACGCCCATGACGGCAAGCGCCGCCGTCCAAGCCGGAATAAGCCGTGACTGGTGCTTGGACAAAACCCTCACGAGACGATGATCGGTGGAGAATGCCGACAGCCACAGCCAGAAGGAGGCAAGCAAGACACTCATTTGCGCGGCTATGCCCGGCAGTTTAGTGGCGTGAAGGATGAAATTGGGCGTCGACAAGCCATGAACCATAAACAACTCGGCTATGGAGACGAACGATAACGCCAAGAAGCTCACTTTAATATTCCGCAGCCGGCTGCCGGCGACGCCTACAGCGATAGCGATCACCAGAGCCAAGCAGGCTACAGCGCTGACGATATAGAAGTGCCCCCTCGGCATGGCGAAATGCCCGTCGATGGAAGCATGACTGCGTAACAGCAAATACGCCGCATACGGCAAGACGATGCCCGCCATAGGCCCTAAGAGGCTGCGATAACGCATGGAACGGTCTCCTTCCCCCTGCCAAAAGTCCCCAAGATTCATGCCCTTATTCTAACATAAAGCGTTATATTCGAACATGCCCCGGCTTGCTGAAATGGCTTGTACAATTTCATTGCATTTACAACTTTTGCATCAAATCCGGGCATTATAGGGGTGGAGGTGTTGGCGTTGTCTTCTTATGTTTGCAGCGTGTGCAACGGTCTGGAGGCGCTGGGAGGAAGCTGCCCGTCCTGCCGTCAAGCGGCGGAGGACCGCGGGAGGCTGAGCGATTATGACGATCCGTATTCACCTTACCGATCGATCGACGATATGAAGCTGACGAACGGCTTCGCCGATCTCGAACGGCATCAATGCGTCCATATGGCTTACTGTCCCGGCTGCGGCGCCACGTTTACCTTATCGGTGCAGGAGCAGGAGCGTTAGTCCGGGGAGGACAGGAGCAAGGCGGTCCGGTCAGGACGAACGATCCTTCGTCTCCCCTCGGCCGGGCACAAGAGGACAACTGTCCACCTTCCCGGCTGCCCGCGCCGTATGACCGAATGCCCGAAACGGCTTCCACCCCCCCTTCATTCCCATCATCGAAAGCATTCTGCGCAGCCATGAACCGGTTAGAAATCCAACCGCCGTATAGACGGACCGGAAACGCCGTGAACGGCAGCGGCACGAGCGAAGCGAGCGTCAGCTTCCACGAGACGAACACGGTCATCGGCACGAGCAGCATCGTCATCCGCAGATCATGCCCCATCAACCAAGACCGTATCAGGCCGCTCCACGACGAACGAGCCGCCGAACAGGTCGTGGCCCCAACCCTACGAAACCACGTACACGATAACGGTAATGCCGCCCAACTGCAGCAGCGCGCGGTTCGGGAATCCCATCATCTTCATCTTGAGGTCTCCCCTTTTCCGCTGATGAGTCAGCTTGGATAATTATGTAAGATTTTATTGGAATGAAACCCCATATCAATGGTTCCTGGGACGAATAAATGGTAATCATAATTTTTTACTTTTCAATTAATGCGCCATTGGTTAATATATTTGTTGTTGCTATTAACAGGATTCTAATTTTATAGAAAGAAAGCAGGGTTAATGACGTGAAAAAAAGCAAGGTTTCCCCCTCTTTAGACAACCAGCCCGCATCTTCTGACCGCTTTAGCTCGTCCGGCTTTATTTTAACCGCCATCGGCAGCGCTGTCGGACTCGGCAACATGTGGAAGTTTCCCTATATTACCGGACAATACGGAGGGGCGGCCTTTTTCCTGCTGTTTATCGTGTGCTTGCTGCTTGTCGGCCTTCCGGTTCTGATCGCGGAAATGACGATCGGGCGCAGCGGACGCGGGAACGCCTCGTCGTCGTTCTTCCTCTTGTCGAAATCCAGAACATGGGGCGCTTTCGGCTTTGTTTCGGTATTCGCTTCGTTCATGATCATGACGTTCTACGCCGTCGTAGCCGGATGGACGATGCACTATGCAGCGCTGTCGTTCACCGACAGCTTATATGCGGACAACATGTATAAGGAGCGCTTCGTATCCTTCACCTCGGGGTACGTTCCGCTGTTCTGGCAAGCCGTCGTCATGATCATTACCGGCTGGGTTGTGGGCAAAGGGATTTCCGGCGGAATCGAGAAATTCAACAAAGTGCTGATTCCCGGACTCGTCATCCTCCTGCTTGGACTGATGATTCGTTCGCTTACGCTTCCGAACGCGATGGCCGGCGTCGAATTTTTCCTCAAGCCGGATTTTAGTAAATTGACCGCTGAATCCGCCCTGGTGGCGTTAGGTCATGCCTTCTTTTCGTTATCGCTCGGGATGGGGATCATGATCACCTACGGCGCATACACGCATAGGAGTCAGTCGTTGAAGGGCGCTACACTGGCCATCGGAGCGGGGGATTTGATTTACGCATTCATCGCCGGGCTCATTATTTTCCCGACGTCGTTCGCCTTTGGCATTGAACCCTCGCAGGGGCCTGGACTCGTATTTATGGCGCTGCCGGCCGCTTTCGCCGCGATGCCGTTCGGCCAGTTGTTCGGCGGGCTGTTCTTCGTGCTGTTAGCCATCGCTGCGCTGACGTCGGCCGTCTCCATCCTGGAAGTGCCGGTTGCTTATGCGATGGGCAAATGGAACTGGTCGCGCATCAAAGCCACGACGCTGGTCTCGGCCGCTTGCTTTGTGCTCGGCGTTCCTTCCGCACTGTCGGCCGGCGCCATTCTCGGCGGCTTTACGATTGCGGGCAAGCCGATTATGGACCTGATCGAATACGTGGCGTCCAACGTGCTGCTCCCGTTCGGCGGCTTGGTCGTCACGCTCTTCGCCGGATATGTGTGGACAAAGTCCGCCAAGGAAGCGGGGCTCGACGGCTTCGGACACAAGCTGCTGATGTTCATGCTCCGCTACGTGTCGCCGCTGCTGACGCTGCTCGTCCTTCTGTATACGGCGGGCCTATTCGACCGGTTCTTTAATAAATAAAATGCGCAAGCTTAAAAGAACCGTCCGGCCCGGACGGTTCTTTGACGTGCGTATTGGCCAAGCCCTGCGCGATCCATAGCGGAGCCTGATTGTGCGATGGATGGCTTGTCGCGCGTGTCACCGGCCGGCCTTGTTTATTGGGTCAGGGTCAGGTTCAGCTTAACTGTCAGCCGAATTGCCGCATGAACCGATCACGGAACCGTTGGCCCATCGCGTAGCATATTTCCCATAAATCAACGACAGGCTGACGGGTGAACGGCAGCGTGTGCATATATCCCGGCGGTCCGAACTCCGGTGTAAACGTCAATATCGGACGTCCGGCGGATTGATGACGGGCGCAAATTTCGTCCCACCATTGCTCGTGCTTCAACAAAGCATATTTGTATTCAGGCGCACGGAAATCGGGCACCTGGGGCCCCTGCTCATAACCGACTCTGCCATGAATGTGGATGGCATGACGCATCGCGAGGGACAAGTTATCCGCTTGGTCCGGCAGCATGGACTCGCAGACACAGCACCAATGGCTGAAATCGGCTACAAGATGGAGGTCCGGCAAATCCCGAAGCAAGCGGGCCGTGCTCCATGGCGTAAACATCGCCCGGCCCCGATGGGTTTCGTGACCGATCGGAACGCCCAGCTGCCGTTCAAGCCGGATCGCATGCTCGAAGAAAACGAGCTGATCGTCGTACGGCATGGAGTCCTTCGCGCTATGAGAGTTGATTAATTGAGGCTTGAACGCAGTTGCCCGCTGCACTTGCTCTTCGAACGAAGCGATGTGATTCCCCTCCGTATACACTTGCACAATGAGCTCCAGCTGATACTGATCCAGCAGTTCCCTGAAGTGCGACTCGTCCTCGGGGGCGGGCACCGGGCATTCCACCCCGTTGTAACCGGCTTCCGCAATTTGCTTCAGCATCGAGTCCCAGCTTCCCGGCATCCCCCACACGGCTTTGTACATCTTCAATTCCATCGTCTGTTCACTCCCAATCCGGTATCAACACGCACCCGTTCACTCAGCGAGTGTACCTCTCCAGCTGCTGCGACGGATGTCAGTCGGTGTTTTTCCCGAGAAATTTTTAATCATTCTGGAAAGGTGGTACGTGCTCTTAAAGCCGGTTTGTTCCGCAATTTCATCTAACGTCAGGCCCGTGCTTTGCAGCAGCTCCAGGGCGCGGTCCGCTCTAACTTTCCATAAATAACGCATCGGCGTAACCCCTTCGTACTGATTAAAAAGCCGGATCAAGTATTCGGCGGATACATTCGAAATAGCCGCCAGCCGGTGCAGGGTTAACGGATCCTCATAGTTTTTGTGAATTTCCGCTTTGGCTCTTACGACAGAGGGGTGCTTCCCTTTCTCCAGCCATCCGTTCTGACTTTCCGTCTGGTACAGCATAATCGCCGCCACCGCCAGCGTACATCTCAGCTGATCCTGATTGTCCTGCGTCGAGCTATGGGTTAACGATTGTAAGGCGTCGGTCAAGTGGTTCATCGTATCGGACAGCGGAATATATCTCGGCAGGCCCTCCAGCTTCTGTCCAATCTCCGGGTTAGACTCGTTAAGCTGAATATGAATCCAGCGGTGCCGGGTCTCCATATTGTCGGCAAAATAAAACATTTCACGATGACCCGGATGCAGCAAAGCCACGTACCCGGCGGGCACAAAACAGGCCTCATCATCGACATGGATATGTGCGTGTCCGGTATGGACAAGTACGAACTGCAGGTTCGGTTGAATACGCGGCCCCCAGCGCCCGCCAGGGGGATATATACTGGCGCCGGCCGTGGCGTTGTAGACCATGGACAGGAGCTCCCGGTTATCTTCCCAGAAATTCACGGTCATCGCAGCGTTCCCCCTTCTGCTCCTGTAGTAAGGTTCATGCTTGAAGCAGACTCTTCAGCTTCACGTTAGCATTAGCCAAAGCGTCAAGCTCGGGGCTAGCCTGCCGCTCGATCAGCATTTCCCCGAAACGGATATCCTTCGCGATACCCGGGGATCCAATGCCGCTGACCGCGACCAGCCGCCCTTCACCGGACAGATGGAAGTAGAGCTTGCCTGCGGCGCCCATATCGCGTATAACGGTTTTCTCGCCGCTATCCGCCAGCCCCGTTACCTGCAGGGTGAGCTCGTATTGATCGGACCAGAACCAAGGGACGGCGGCATAAGGCTCGGCAGCGCCCAGCATATTCCTAGCGACATGCAGCCCTTGATCCTGCGCATTGCGCCACGCTTCAAGCCGGATGCGCTTGCCTCCATAGAGACGGTGCGGGAAGGAGCAGCAATCGCCCGCCGCGTAAATATCCGGATCGCTCGTGGCCAGCATCTCGTCGGCTCGTATGCCGTTCTCGATCTCAAGGCCGCATGCGGCAGCAAGCGTCGTCTCGGGAATTGCCCCGATTCCGGCAATAATTTCATCGCAAGCGACGATAGAACCGTCGGCAAGGACGATGCTGCGCTCATTGCCTGTGCGCTGTATACGGTCAATAGCGGTACCGAGCTTAAACCGGACGCCGGCCTCACGATGCCGCGCGTCGACGATGCGGGCAATGTCCTCGGGAACACCCCGCATCAGAATGCGCGGGCCGACCTCGATGAGGGTCACGGAGCAGCCCCTCTTCACAGCGCTTGCCGCAACCTCAAGTCCGATAAAACCGCCGCCGATGATAGCGATACGTTTACCGCTTTGCAGCCTTGCACGAAGCGCGAGCGCATCGGAGTAGGTGCGAAGATAGCTTACATGCGATGGATCAGAGCCTTCGACGGCAAATGGCCGCGGGCGCGCTCCCGTAGCCAGCAGCAAGCGCTCGTACCGGATTTGCCTTCCATCGGCAAGTACCGCGGAATGACGATCCCTGTCGATCCGCTCTACAGCCGTCCCGGACAAGAAGCGGATATCATGCCGGGCCAGTATCTCGTTGCTCAGAATAAACACCGGCGACGGCTCCTCCTCCGCAACCAGCTGCTCCTTGGAAAGCGGCGGGCGCTCATATGGCGCCCACTTTTCTTCCCCGATTAACGTAATGGACCCGGCCCATCCTTGCGTGCGCAGCTCGGCGGCCGCCCGCGCGCCGGCCTCGCCGGCCCCAACGATGACCATCCCCAGATCAGTCATAGCACACTCTCCTCAGTCGATCTTGACGAACACTTTATCGGCTTCAATTTTTACGGGATACGTTTTCAGAGCGACGCAAACCGGGGCGCGTTTCGGCTCGCCTGTCGTCACATCGAATCTGCCGTTATGCTTCGGACATTCGATCGTACTGCCCATCACAAGGCCGTCAGCCAAATGAAATTTTTCATGCGTGCAATATCCGTCCGTCGCATAATACTCGTCTTTGTCCGTGCGATAGATGGCGAAGGTCCGATCTTCATGATCAAACCGGATGACGTCCTCATTATCGATATCGTTAACTCCACAGGTTTCGATCCAACCGTTAAGTGCCAAGAGCTATTCCTCCAGAAATTCAGTATTTATTGATGGATATACCGCTTAACTTGCTTGCCGCCGTCCCTTTGCGAGCTAGCCGACCCGTTCCGGAGCCATCGTTCCCGTATCATGGCCGTACTTGTAGGGACGAGCGGTGCTCGGGAGAGGTCGATCAATCGTGTAGGCAGGGTCTTTTCCTTGCTTGATCAGCGCGACGACCACGTCCTTGAGCGCCGCCGGGAAGCTGCGGGAAGCCGGCGGGCAATCGGCCTTGATCTCTTCATGCAGCTTAGCCAGCGCGTGGTAAGGAACCATCGGAAACATGTGATGCTCGATGTGATAGTTCATATTCCAATAAAGAAACCGAAGAACCGGGTTCATATAGATCGTGCGCGAGTTCAAGCGATGGTCAAGAACATCTTCATGAAGGCCCAAGTGCTGGGTCATCCCGAAGAGAAGCACGATAACCATGCCGTAAAAGGAAGGCAGGCCGATAAACATGGCGGGCAAAATGCTGCCCATTTGTATGCACAAGGCGATAACCGATAAATAGATGATCAGGTAAATACGGGCTTCCAGGAAGACTTTCCGGTACTCTGAAGTCGGAATATATTCCAGTTCCTCTTTATCCAGCTTGCCGAAGCAATGGAGGAAAAACTTGTAGAACTCGCGCGGTCCTCCGTATAAGTGAAAGATTTGCATGAAAATGATTTTCCAAATCGGCGGCCGCTCCATCACAATCTCAGGATCCCGGCCCACGATGATCGTATCGGTATGGTGGCGCGTGTGACTCCAACGCTTAGGCGTTGCCGACCTCAGGGCCATGAAGGAGGCGATCTGGTAAACGACTTCATTCATCCACGGCGTTTTGAAAGCGGTTCCATGACCGCACTCATGCCAGCGTGAATCGGAAGGCGTGGCGTATACGATGCCATAAAGCGCGAATGCGGGAATCGCCCACCACGTGCCCCAGCTGTAATAGGCCAGAACCCCTAAAGCGATAACCAAGCCGAACCAAATTAGCGTATCGCGTATGGCCGGCCCGTCCTTTCGCTTCATCAGCTCCTTCAGGCGTTGACGGGGTACCGGACTTGTATACCACTCGGCTGCTACGAGCCCTCTTTCGTACGCCCGCTGTTTCTCGGGACCGACGACACTGTAGTCTCTTCTGGTCTTTGTAGAAGACAACTTGACTCTCCTCCTCTTGATTTGGCTGCCAGGCTTGAGTCCGAATTGCCCGCGGCTGCAAGCCCCATATTTGAATTGATAATCACATCCTCAGAGTACATAATTTTACAGCTCATAGCAATGCATTGAATTGACATCGTTTTGTCTGAAATTGATAAGTTACCCAAACATCCCGAACATCCTTTCTGCCGGTGACGCTCATCCCCTGTTCTCTTAACGTTCCTTTAAACAGAGAAAGGCCCCGCTTCTCTATATGCAGAGAAGCAGGGCCTGCCCGATCGATGATTCTAGTACGCCAAGGTGAACAGTCCGTTGATGTGCGACAAGTAACGCACGTTGCTCGCTTCTTTCATCAACGTCGCCGGCAAGCCTTTCAATTTCGTTTGGTTGCCGCCGATTGTGCCGATTCCGTCTTTGCGGCCAAGGCTCGCGAGCGTTCCGGAGAATACCGGCTCGAACGACTGCATCGGCGCGCCATTATACGACGCGAAGATGTTGTAACCGATCGTTTCGCCCATTTGCCAAGCCAATTGCGCTGTCGGCGGGTATGGACGGCCTTCTTTGCCCATGACAACCGCGCTGTCGCCGGCCACGAATACGTCCGGATGCGACGTCGATTGGAGCGATTCGGTCACGGTTGCGCGGCCGCGGTTCACTTCGATGCCGCAGTTTGCGACAACCGAATTACCTTGAACGCCGCCCGTCCATACGAGCGTGCTTGTCTCGATGACGCTGCCGTCTTTCAACGAAACGGACGTCTCCGTCATTTCCGTAATCGCCACGCCGGTCAGGAACTGCACACCGCGCTTTTGCAAGCTTGTTTGGGCGCGCTCGATCAATTCAGGCGCAAAGCCCATCAGAATCGAAGGGGCCGCTTCTACGCAGTACAACGAAACGTCGTTGAAATCGACGCCTTTCTTCTTACACAGACCCGGCAGCATATCGGCAAATTCGCCGACCAGCTCGATGCCGGTCAAGCCGCCGCCGCCTACGACGAACGTAACGTCCGCTTTATTCTTCGATTGCTTGTAAGCTTCAACCCGCGCTTCAACGTGCGCACGCAGACGGTTCGCGTCGTTAACGGATTTCAGCGTGAAGCTGTGCTCCTGCAGGCCAGGAATGCCGAAGAACGCCGTTTCACTGCCGAGCGCGATGACAAGCGTGTCATACTCGTAGGTTTTACCGCTTTTCAGAAGCACGCGCTTCTCGTCGAGTCCGATCGTTTCGACCGTATCGATGCGCAGATCGATGTTTTTACCGCGAAGCAGCTTCTCGAGCGGAAGCGCTACAGCTTGCTCGCTCAAGTTGCCTGCAGCCAAACGGTGCAGCTCGGTAATAATTTGGTGAGAAGGGAATCGGTTCACGACCGTGATAGTCGCTTCTTCCGCCGTCATATATTTACGCGCCGTCAGCGCGGTTAACAACCCGCCGTATCCGCCGCCTAGAATCAAAATTTGCTTCGACATAGTTATCCTCCGTCCGGTATTGATGCTTCTTAAGATTGACGCTGATTTTGCTGACGCTCTGCCGATACTTCCAGGAACGCTTGGGCAAAACGGAACATCTTCTGCACTTGCGGATCCTTCAGCATTTTAAGCAGACCGAACAAGCCGATAGTCGCCGTTTCCGCTTGCGCACGGTCGCTTGCTTCAATCGCGGTCGCGGCTACGCTCTTAACTTTCTCTTGGATCGGCTTCACGAATTCTTCCATGCCGCCCTTCAGATCGTCGATCAGGACGCGGTCGGTGGCCACATTTTGCACCAAATCGTACGTTTTCGTTAAAAGGGTTACCATTTCGGCCAGCTTCGGCAGGTTGTCGACCAACACCGTAAGCGACTGTTGGACCTCGGGCTTCATCAATTGATCGAGTACATCGAGTGATTCGCGCGAGATCGTTTGCGTTGTTTGTGACATAAGTAAACGTCCTCCTATACTTTGCATAGATGTCCCTTGTGCCGGCTGCCTGTTCTTTTCGAGCGATGGGAGGTTCGTCTTCTTCAAGCCGTCTCTCTGACAAGCTTATCGTCCATGAAGATCCATGACCATCCAATTGTAACATTTTTCACATGCTTGAGAATAAGGCAGTGCCTGAAAGGGAACGCTATATGGACTCTATTATACGACCATTCCCTTCATCTTTGAAAAGCCAATTTCCTACAATTGTGAACATTCTGTTAACACTAATTTCAAGCAGCCGATTCCTTTTTGAAAAAAAAAAAGCGCGGCCGCCGCTTCACCCCCTGGACTCAGCCGCGACCGCACTTCAAACCTTACGCGTTTACCGAACGCTTGCGGCCGATCATGACCGCGTACAGCACAATCGCGCTGACGTTCGCGGCGGCAATGACAATCCCCATCGGGACAGTCGCTTCGCTACCGCCCAGACCGACCAGCGGCGCCACCAATCCGCCGAAGATGAACGACAGCACGCCGAGCAGGGCTGAGGCCGTCCCCGCCGACTTCGCCTGATTGCGCATCGCCAGCGGGAACGACGCCGTTCCGACGATGCCGACGCACGAGACGACGATGAACAGCGGCGGCAGCACGGCGGCCAGCCCCGCTCCGGCGATAAGGCCGACGAGCAGGATAATCCCGCCGAGTGCGGCGAGCACGAGTCCGCTGACGAGCAGCGTCGTTTCCTTGATTTTACCGGCTAGTTTCCCTGTGACTTGGCTGGCAATAATGATGCCAAGTCCGTTTATGGCGAATATGAAGCTGAACGTTTGCTCCGAGACGCCGAACGCATTCTGAAGGACGAAGGGCGATCCGGCGATATAAGCGAACATGGCCGCGGTCACAAGCCCTTGCGAAAGCGCATAGCCCATAAACAGCCGGTCCTTCGCTATCGCGCGCATCGTCGACAGCGATTGCGCAATACCGCCTTGCGACCGGTGCTCGGGCTTCAAGGTTTCCGGCAGCGCGAAGAGGACGGCGATGAATACGAGCACCCCGATGAGCGACAGCACGAGGAACACGCCGCGCCACGACGTGAACTGCAGGAGCTGACCTCCCATAATCGGAGCCAGGATCGGAGCCGCACCGTTCACCAGCATCAGCAGCGCGAAAAACTTCGTCAGCTCCATCCCCGCATAGAGGTCCCGGGCCACCGCCCGCGAGATGACGATACCCGCCGAGCCGGCCGCGCCTTGAATGAAACGCAGCGCGACGAACGCCCAGGCCGACGTGCTGAACATGCACAGCAACGAAGCTACGGTGTACAAGAGCAGCCCCGCCAGAAGCGGCCCCCGTCTGCCGCGCACGTCGCTGAGCGGCCCGGCAAGCAGCTGTCCGAGCGACAGCCCGAGCAGACAAGAGGTAAGGCTTAGCTGCGCCATCGAGGTGCTCGTGTGCAGGTCGCCTTCAAGCATGGGCAGCGCCGGCAGGTACATATCGAGCGATAACGGACCGAAAGCCGACAAAATGCCCAGCACAAAAGCGATCCAGATGCGCCTGGACCGGGCGGGCGCTTGAATAGCCGCAGATGATTTCATGAATGAATGCCTCCTTGATTCCGGACAGTAAACCTAATAACGGAACAGCCGTGCGCCATCTGAGCGGTTGGCGAATTTTCCGGCGGAAAATTGGCGTATAAGAAACCGGGGTGCGAAGTTTCCGTAACCGCAACCGCTAACGCTTCTTCTCCAGCTCCACGTTGTAGGCGCTTAAATATTGGCTGAGCCGCTGAATTTTATCGTCGAATTGCGCAATTTCCGATTCCGGCACCTTCGCAAAAATCAGATCCGCATGCTCGGCAAAATGCTCCCTCCACCGCAGCAGCTGCTCCATCCCCAGCCCGGTTAACCGCACGTACATGATACGCCGATCCTCCTCGGAACGTACGCGTTCGACCCACTGCTTCTCCTCCAGTTTATCGATAAGATTGGAAGCCGCGCCGATCGTAATGCCAAGTACGGTGGCAACGTCGTTAACCTTCAGCGAGTCTTCGTGTTCCAGCTTAAAAACGAGCGCCACGGCGGACGCGGGAACTTCCGCTTCCTGACTTAACAAGCACAGCGTCTGCTTCAGCCCGCGATCCAAATCAAGAAGGCTTCGCCACAAGCGGTTTATAGATTGAGAAGGCATGGATGCTTCACCTCAGAACGGTTCGAATATATTCCATCTTACATGAAACCGTCAGGAAAGGAAAAAGTTTCAGCGCGCGGCATTGACAACGAGACGCAAGCAAGTTATATTTTACCAAAATACTTTCACAAGAATAGTATTTTTATAAAACAATTTCAGTTGGCTCAAGGAGGCTGTGCCTGTATGGAACGATTCAATCCTTCATTTCGAGAATCTCTGATCATCCCGCTTTGGAGCATCACGGTCATGTTGGTCGTCATGAATACAACGATGTTTAATGTCGCACTGCCGACGGTCGCTCAAGCCCTGCATTTAACGGCTACCAGCGCTTCGTGGATCGTCACGGGATACTCCATTTTGTTTGCCATATCCTCCATCACCTACAGCCGCCTCTCGGACTTCATCCCGATTCGGACGCTGCTGACGCTCGGCTTGCTCCTGCTCGGTGGAGCGTCGATCGTCGGCATGCTGGCGACGAATTACTACATGCTGATGGCCGCCCGCCTGCTGCAGGCCGTCGGCGCCGCATCGGCGCCCGGTCTCGGCATCGTGCTCGTGACGCGTTACATTCCGGTCGAACGGCGCGGACGCTCGATGTCGGGCATCGTCTCCGCCGCTTCGTTCGGCTTTGGCTTCGGACCGATCGTCGGCGGGATACTGACGCAATACATCGGCTATTCCTCGCTGTTCGCAGTGACGGCGCTCGTCCTTCTGGCGCTTCCCGTCTTCCTGCGCCATCTGCCCAAGCAAGCTGCGGCCCCCGTTCGATTTGACGGGTGGGGCGCGCTCTTCATCGGGGTCGGTGTAACGGGGCTGCTCCTGTACTTGACCGGACATCAATGGCTGCCTCTCGCGCTTGGCCTTGCTGCGCTCTTCGCGTTCTGGGTGCGCATTCAGCGCGTCGAGCACGCGTTCGTTCAGCCCGCCTTATTACGTAAACCTAAATACATGAGCTTGATCGCCATCAGTTTTGTCTCCTATGTACTGCACTTCTCCACCTTATTCCTGATGCCGGTCATCCTTACCCACTTATTCGGCAAAAGCTCTTCCGTCACCGGGCTGCTCATCTTTCCCGGGGCCATCTTAACCGCTCTCCTGTCTCCGCAGATCGGACGCTGGATTGACCGTCTGGGCAACGCTCCCGTCATGGTAAGCGCGCATGTCCTGCTGCTGCTATCCGCTGCCGGGTTCGCCCTGCTGTCCACGCAGTCGGCCTATTTCATCGGTGCCGCCTATCTCTTCATGAGCGTGTCGGTCTCGGCCATCGGCTCCAGCGTATCCAACGAGATGTCGCGCATTTTGGACAAAAGCGAGATTGGCGGGGGGATGGGGCTGTCGCAGCTCGCGCAATTTTTCGGCGGCGCGCTCGGCGTAGCCCTGACGAGCGCCTCGCTGGTTTGGCAAGCGGCGCGGCCGCTGGAGGCCGCCTATGCAGCCATCTTCTGGGTCATGCTCGCTGGTGCAGTTCTCTCTTTGCTGCTGTCCGTTCAATACGTGCGCGCCGGTCGCCGTAAACCGGCAGCAGCGCCGCTTGCCGCCTCCGAGTGATCCATGCGGCTGGTATGCTCATGAAAAATCCCCATAAAGCGAAACCATCCGTTATTCCGGATGTCCGCTTCATGGGGATCGCCTTGCTTAACCGAGGGCGATGTTATTGTTCTTGCTGCTGTCCGGTGTTGATGACGGCACAGCTTCCCGGATACCCGTCGTTCTGCATCGTTTCTTCCAAGTGCTCCCGCATCTCGCCGTCTCCCGGCAGGTCGGCTGCAAGCTTGGCCGGAGACTGATTAAACTCGACGTGACCCTTCGGTTTACGATCCGTCATTCGCCCTTCACTCCTTTTGGACTGTGTCAACTGCTCCGTAAAGCTGTATGCTCCCTGCCTAACCTGCAAACCGCAGGATAGGCAGGGAGCATACTTCCTTTACGGGAGGTATTGTTGCCCATAAGGCCGGAAATCATCACGTTCATCAGGCTGCGTATTGAGCCCGCCCAGGCCGGGAGGCCCTCCGCCGGTATCTCAGGCAAGATAATCGTTCTACCCGTGCCCAGCCCGGCAGGAATATTCCGTCGACATGTGGAAGTTAGGCCCTATACGATCTTGCCCATAACGACCGGCCTTCGCCCAACTTTTTTCGCTTGCTGTCACAGATTGCTCCTCCTCTCCGTCCTATGCTTGAACCGAATAAACGGAGGGGATTCCTATGAAAATGTATGATGCAGCTGTTATCGGCGGCGGTTTGGCGGGTCTCATCGCAGCAATCGATCTGGCGAGGGCCAAAAAGTCGGTCATCTTGTTGGAGAAGTCCAGCCGCGTCGGCGGCCGGGCCGTGTCGACCCGCAAGGACGGGGCCATTTTCAACCTTGGCGGCCATGCGCTTTACCCCGGCGGCGAAGCGTATCAAATCCTGCAGGAGCTGGGGGTCAAGCTTGAAGGCGGTTCGCCGCCGGCCAAAGGATTGGCTCTGTGGCGTGGACGCCTAACGACGTTGCCGGGCGATCCTGCCTCGCTGCTCGCCTCCAAGCTTCTCTCGTGGCCGGGCAAAATCGAATTGGGCCGCTTCATGTTAAAGCTCGGCAAGCTCGAGACTCACGCCCTTCCGAACATCGCCTTGCGGGACTGGGCCGAGCGGGAGATTCGCGACCCTATGGTGCGGCATTTGTTCTATGCGCTTTGCCGGACGTCCACCTACGTGCAAGACCCTGACCGCCAATCCGTCGGTCCCGTGCTTCGGCAAGTGCAGCGGTCTCTAAAAAGCGGCGTCCTGTACCTCAACGGAGGGTGGCAGCGGGTGGTCGATCAGCTTCACGATCTGGCCGCTCGGGCCGGGGTCACGGTGCTGAATAACAAGAACGTGACCGGCCTTTTGCAAGAGAACGGCGTCGTTCGGGGCCTTCAATGCACGGACGGCGAGCTCGTCTGCACGCCGAACGTGATCGCAACCGGCTCCCCTGCTGATACGTATCGGCTGCTCGGCGAGGCCGCCGAACGGACGGCGCTGCGGCGCTGGAAGAATGACGCGCGACCAGCCTCAGCCGCCTGCCTCGATCTCGGGCTGAATCGGCTGCCCGTGGCGGACCGGCATTTTGCCATCGGGCTGGATCAGCCGATCTTTTTCTCGCATCATTCGCGGGTGGCGAAGCTGAGCCATAACGGCACGCTGGTCATGCATCTGATCAAATACAACGGCAGCGGTGACAGCCATCCGCAAGCCGATGAACGGGCGCTGGAGCAGACGATGGATCTGCTGCACCCCGGTTGGCAGCAGGAGGTGGTCGCCCGCCAATATTTGCCGAACATCACGGTCGTGCACGACTATATGCATATCGGCCGCCAGGATTCGCAGCCCGGTCCAGCCGTATCGGAGGTGCGCGGACTGTATGTAGCCGGAGACTGGGCGAGCCATGGCGAAATGCTCGCCGATGCGGCGGCTGCCAGTGCCAGACGAGCGGCCTTGCGGTTGCTGAAGGACCTCGCCGCGACGGCGAATCACGCTATAACCGTATAACGAACTGGCGCGGCGCTTGCTTCCAGGAGGCGGTAGGCGGCGAAGCTATGGAAGAGGAAGGGTGTTAGCTATGGAACCTGAGCACACGACCGAGCAATTGTATGCCGCCTACAAGCCTTTGTTATTTTCCCTGGCCTATCGGATGCTTGGCCGCGTCATGGATGCCGAGGATATCGTCCAGGAAGCTTTTCTTTCCTTGAACGGAGCCTTGCCCGAGCATGTGCGCCATCCGAAGGCGTATTTGTGCAAAATCGTCACCAACCGCTGCATCGATTTGCTCCGTTCGGCAAGCAAGCAGCGCGAAGTGTACGTAGGGCCTTGGCTGCCGGAGCCGCTTGTTGCGGAGGAGGACGGTTCCGGCTCCGGCTTAGGCGACCCGTCCCGCCACTATGTACAGAAGGAGTCCGTCTCCACCGCTTATTTGCTGCTGCTTCAGCAGCTCTCTTGGGTCGAGCGGGCCGTCTTCCTGCTGCGCGAGGTGCTGCAGTACGAGTACGACGAGATCGGCGAGATCGTCGGCAAGAGCGGCACAAACTGCCGGCAAATTTTTCATCGGGCCAAACGCAGCCTTGGTACGCATGCGGCGCCGGCCGCCGGGGACCTGCCCTCTACGGGCTCCGGCGTTCAACTGCACACTCCGGCCGCGGGGTCTGCAGCCGGCGGCCTGGTGGAGCAGTTCGTGTCGGCGCTCGCCAGCGGCGATATGGCGAAGCTGCTGCGTCTCCTGTCCGAGGACGCCGCGCTCTACTCGGACGGAGGCGGCAAAGTCACCGCCGCGGTTCGCCCGATCTTGGGAGCGGAGCGCATCTCCCGCTTCCTGGCAGGCCTTCTTGAGAAGGTGCAGGACGGCTTCTCCTATCGCTTCGCCGTCGTCAACGGGTATACCGGTATCGTCACCTACGTCCACGGGCGGCCGTTGAACGTCTTCTCGTTCCACGCCGAGAACGAACGGATCGAAGCGATCTATATCGTAGTCAATCCGGAGAAGCTGAAGCATGTGAAGTGAAGCGTGCGCAGCCAAAAAACCCCCATTGGACCCAAGTCCGACGGGGGTTAAATGTTATAGACGACTGCTCCGGCCGGCCGACCTAGCGGCCTTCCCGGCCTTCTACCCGACTTCCTTCCGCATGCGTCCGCTGAACTGGCTCTCGTACAGCTCGGCATAGAAGCCGCGCTGCGCCAACAGCTCCTCGTGCGTACCCTGCTCGATGACCGAGCCCTGGTTCATGACGAGGATCAGGTCGGCATGCCGAATCGTCGACAAACGGTGGGCGATGACGAAGCTCGTGCGCCCCTGCATCAGCTCGTTCATCGCTCGCTGAATGTGAATCTCCGTCCGCGAATCGACGCTGCTCGTCGCCTCATCGAGGAGGAGGATCGCCGGATCGGCGAGAATCGCCCGCGCGATGGTCAGCAGCTGCTTCTGGCCTTGCGAGATGTTCGACGCTTCCTCATTCAGCACGGTGTCGTAACCGTCCGGCAGCGTGCGGATGAAGTGGTCCGCATAGGCCGCTTTCGCCGCTTGCACGACCTCCTCATCCGTCGCTCCGGAACGGCCGTAGGCGATATTGTCGCGGATCGTGCCGTTGAACAGCCAAGTATCCTGCAGCACCATACCGAACAGCCCGCGAAGCTCGCTGCGCTGCATCTGCGTGATGTCGACGCCGTCAATCGTAATGCGTCCGCCGTTCAATTCGTAGAAGCGCATCAGAAGGTTGATGAGCGTCGTTTTGCCGGCGCCCGTCGGCCCGACGATGGCTACCGTTTGCCCGGACCGCACATCGATATTCATGTCCGCGATCAGCGGCGCATCGTCCTTGTAGCCGAACTTCACGTGCTCGAATCGGACGCGGCCCTTCGCCTGGGCGACGCTGCCGCCAGCCGCCTCCGCCACCTCTTCCGGCTCGTCGAGCAGCTCGAACACGCGTTCCGCCGCAGCAATCGTCGACTGGATGATGTTGGCGATTTGCGCCGTCTGGGTAATCGGCATCGAGAACTGCTTCGAATACGAGATAAACGCCTGCACGTCCCCGATCCGAATCGAGCCCCGCATGACGAGGAGCCCGCCCGCGACGCAGACGAGCACATAGCCGATGTTGCCGATAAAGTTCATCAGCGGCATGATTGTGCCCGAAATAAACTGCGCGCGCCAGCCCGCTTCATACAAGCGGTCGTTGACCGCATCAAACTGTGCGATCGACTTGCGCTCGTGACCGAACGCTTTCACGATCGGGTGTCCGGTGTACATTTCCTCCACATGTCCGTTCAGCTCGCCAAGCGACTGCTGCATCCCGCGGAAATGCTTCTGCGAACGCGGTGTCACCAGCCGGATCACCATAAAGCTGAGCGGCAGCGTCACGACGACGATCAGCGTCATCAGCGGGCTGATCGTCAGCATCATCACCACGACGCCGACGAGCGTTACGACCGAGGTGATCAGCTGGGTCAAGCTTTGCTGCAGTGTCGAGCTGATCGTATCGACGTCGTTGACGACACGGCTTAACGTTTCGCCGTGGGTGTGCGAATCGAAATATTTAAGCGGCAGACGGGCCAGCTTCCGATTGACCTCGGCACGCAGATCGTACACGACCTTCTGCGAGATGCCTGCCATCACATATTGCTGAATGTAGCTGAATAGCGTACTGACCACATAAAGACCGGCCAGCAGCAGGAGCAGGCTGCCGATAAACCCGAAGTCGATGCCTGCGCCAGGCACACCCTTCATCTTCGCCGTCATGCCTTCGAACAGCTTGGTTGTCGCGTCGCCCAAAATTTTCGGGCTGACGATGGAAAATACGGTGCTCAGCACCGCTGTGAGGAAGACGACCATGAGCGCCGTGCGATGCGGCTTGAGATAACCGATCAGCCGGCGCAGCGTGCCCTTGAAGTTTCTGGCCTTTTGCACGGGCATGCCCATGCCGGGGCCGCCGCGTCCGGGACCGAAGCCGAAGCCCTGAGCGGGACCGCCGGGTCTGCCGCCCATGCCGCCGGCGCCTCCTTGAGAACGTTCGTGCGGACGCTCACTCATGCGATCTCCTCCTCCGATAGCTGCGAAGCTACAATTTCCCGGTACACGTCCGACGTCTGCAGCAGCTCGCGGTGCGTACCCATCCCGACGATTCTGCCTTCGTCGAGAACGATAATCCGGTCGGCGTCAATGACCGTGCTCACCCGCTGTGCGACAAGAATGACGCACGCATCCGCGGTTTCCGCCCGCAGGGCTTCGCGCAGCTTCGCATCGGTCTTGAAATCGAGCGCCGAGAAGCTGTCGTCGAACACATAGATGCCGGGTTTACGCACAAGCGCCCGCGCGATGGAGAGCCGCTGCTTTTGCCCGCCGGATACGTTGGCCCCCCCTTGCGAGATGGGCGAATCATAGCCGTCCTTCATGCCCCGGATGAACTCGGACGCCTGCGCAATTTCGGCGGCTCGGCGAACCTCTTCGTCCGTCGCCTGCTCCTTGCCGAAGCGGATGTTATCGGCAATCGTACCGGTAAACAGCAGCGCCTTCTGCGGCACAAGGCCGATCTGCGCCCGCAAGCTTTCCTGCGTCAGCTCGCGCACGTCGATGCCGCCGACGAGCACCTGCCCTTCCTCCACGTCATAGAAGCGCGGGATGAGGTGCACAAGCGTCGACTTGCCCGAACCGGTGCCGCCGATAATCGCTGTCACTTCGCCGGCGTGCGTCGCGAAGGAGATGTTCGAGAGCGCCTGCATCTCCGCGCCCGGATAGCGGAACGATACATTCCGGAATTCGACGGACGGTCTTACCGAGCCCGCACTCCGCTTCCCTCCATCAGCATCCCGGATGTCAGGCATCATGCTCAGCACCTCGTTGATCCGGGCCGCCGAAGCGGACGCTCTCGGAATCATGATGAACATCATCGAAGCGAAGACGAGCGAGAACATGATTTGCCACGCATATTGGATGAAGGCGATAAGATCGCCTATCTGCATATGTCCGGCATCGATCCGAATACCGCCGAACCAGATAATCGCAATGCCGGCGAAATTAAGCACCAGCATCATCACCGGCATCATGAACGCCATAATGCGGTTCACTTGAATCGCCGTATTCGTCAAATCGCGATTGGCCCGGTCGAACCGCTCCTGTTCGTGACCGATCCGGTTGAACGAACGGATCACACGGATGCCGGTAAGATGCTCGCGCAGCACAAGGCTCAGCTTATCCAGCTTCGTCTGCACCGCTTTGAAGAGCGGACCGCCCTTGCGGAAGACAAGGAAAATGAATCCGGCCAGCACAGGCACGACGGAGATGATAACCATCGCCAGCGCAGCGTCCTTCGACAGCGCCATCACGATGCCGCCGATACACATCATCGGGGCCATGACCATCACGCGCATCATGATCGTCAGCACCTGGTTCAATTGCGTAATATCGTTCGTCGTCCGGGTAATGAGCGACGCCGTGCCGAGCCGATCGAATTCGCTTAACGAGAATCGCTCCACATGCCCGAACAGCCGGCTGCGCAAATCGCGGGCAAACCCGCTCGCCGACTTCGCGGACCACAGACTCGCCCCGACCGAGCACAAAGCGCCGCAGGCGGCGACCAGCAGCATCAACCCGCCGATGCGCCAAATATAAGGCGTGTCGCCTTGAACGACGCCGCGGTCGACGATGTCGGCCATCAGGGTAGGCAAATACAGCTCCGCGATCGATTGCAGGAATACGAGCAGCAGCACGAGCCCAACCTGTCGGCGATAAGGCCTTAGAAAACGAAGCAGTTTAATCATAGGTTCACCTTCACTTTCCTTCGAATCCGATTCTTCAGGAATCCGTCTCCCGCTCCTGCGGCGGTTCGGCGGCCTGCGCACGGTAGTATGCGGCAACATCGTCGAGCAATTCGATGAGCTGTAAGCTGCGTTCGTGGCCCAAGTGGTCGATCAGTCCCTTCATTCCCTCCAGCATCGCTTCTTCCGCCTGCTCGGTTTCCCGTCTTCCGGCTTCAGTCAGCCGAATGCGCACAGCTCTTCGATCGTCCGGATCGGTACCTCGCTCCAGCAGCCCTCTGGCTACGAGCAAGTTAACCGTCTGTGTGACGGTCGGCAAAGAAACGCGCAGAATGCCGCTGATCTCCGACATCTTCAAGCCGGGCGAGCCGGCCGACATCCCCCGGCGAATGGCAAACAGCAGCATCGTTTCGCTTCGCGTACAGCCTTCGGCCGGTCGCCGGCCGCTCCAGTTCATATGCCGCAGCTGACGGAAGGCGCGGATGAGCTCAAGGGAAGTGGTGTATTCAGTAGTCAATCGCAACAGCCTCTTTTCGCCTCGAAAAATTAATAACCGAAATATTTAGTTAGATAACCTAATTATATAGATATTAATTATTTACTGTCAACGCAATTCCGCGATGGGCATCGGAAGCGGCAGGAAGCACGCCGGGCAGCATCCGATGCCGCTCCAAACCGCCGTACGGCCCCGGCGTCCGATACCGCGATCAGCAAGCAGTATGCGGCATGTCCGCATCCCTTGCCCGTTCCGCTCATTCTTCTGAATAGCCGTATTCCTGCTCTTCCCGCCATAAGGCACATCTTATTCCAGCTAACTTTATGTAAGCGAACCGCCGTGTTATACTCGAGAAAAGAATGAGTTCTCTCACCACACGCTTCAGGCGTATCCGAGAATGGAGGGCTGTTGATATGAACCAGATGTATATTCGACACACGGTAGGTAGCCGGCTGCTGTTGGATTCGGTGAAGCATAACGCCGATTTCGACATCCAGCCCGTTGACGGACAGTGGCAATTCGTCATCCGGCTTGCGGACGACAAGGTCGCTGAAGAAGTGCTTAAGTTCCGGGACGAGCTTAACCTGTTTGTCGTCGATGACGAGAAGCCGGACGTGAAGACCTGGTACTATTCCTCGGACGGACGGGTCGATTACGATAAGGCCGGACGCACCTTGACCATCATCGCCGACGCCAGACTCGATTATAACGTGTAGTCCGGTACGCAGCCGGACAAACGAAAAACAAAAAGGAAGGTGATCCCGGATGAGCAAGGAGCGCATTATTGAAGCTTACCGTTTCAGACACGCCTGCAAGGAGTTTGACGCTTCCCGCCGGATCCGTGAGGAGGACTTTCACTTCATTCTGGAGACCGGACGCCTTTCGCCAAGCTCCTTCGGCTTCGAGCCTTGGTCGTTGGTCGTGCTGCAAAATCCGCAAATCCGCGCAAAGCTTCTCCCCGTCACATGGGGCGGGCAGAAGCAAATTCCGACAGCCAGTCACCTCGTCCTTCTGTTGGCGAGAAACGCCTCTAGCCTGAGGCCAGACGCTCCCTATATTACTTCCATGCTGGAAGACGTGCGTAAAATCCCGCCAGAGCTCGTAACCGGCGCCCGCGATCGCTACCGGAAGTTTCTGGACAGCGATTTCAAGCTGAGCGGCAACGATCGGGCGATGTTTGAATGGGCGTGCCGGCAGTCGTATATCGCATTAGGCAACATGATGACGGCTGCAGCCCAGATCGGCATCGATTCATGCCCGATCGAAGGCTTCGACAAGGAGGCGGTAGAGACGCTGCTTCGGGCGGAAGGCGTTGTGACGGGCGACGATTTCGGTCTCGCCTGCATGGCGGCCTTCGGCTATCGTATCCGTGAACCGCGCGACAAGACCAGACGCCCTTTGGACCAAGTGGTGCGCTGGGTTTTGTAACCCGCGCAGCTTAAAGAGGGGCCGGCCTTTGTTTGAGGGCGGCCCCTCTTGGGCATGCATATTTGGTGCGCTTTCCACAGGCGGCTCCCCGCCAGCATCCGGCCGCTACGAGGACTTCACGATCCGAACCGCCGGTTCGTTCGGCCCGGCCGTGTCCCCTTCCGGATCGGGAAACAGCCGATCCATCCGGATCGCCGCGGCGTTCCGGTCTTTGAACGTCACATGGCTCCGCTTAAACCCGGTTGGCGACTCCAGGCCGCAAGAAGCGGCAAGCATAAAGACGCCTTCGCGCACCGTCGCCAAATAGTTGGCCGTCCGAAACCGCTTCTCCTGCACGACAAGTCCCTGCTTGAGCTCCGGCTTATGGCTCGTCACCCCGGTCGGGCATTCGTTCGTATTGCACTTGAGCGCATTAATACAGCCGATCGTATTCATCGCCGCCCGCGCGACGTTGATCAAATCCGCGCCGAACGCGAGCGCGATAGCCATCTTGTCGGCGGAGGCCAGCATGCCGCTGGCGAAAATTTTCACCCGGCCGCGAACGCCGTATTTGCGCAGCGTACTGTCGACGATCAGCAGTGCCGAATACAGCGGGAGCCCCAAAGAATCGGCCATCTCCATATACGTAGCGCCCGTTCCGCCCTCACCGCCGTCCACGGTCAAGAAGTCGGGCGAGCGGCCCGTGCTCCGCATATAGTCGGCCAGCTCCTCCACCGCCAGCTCGCTGCCCGCCACCAGCTTCACGCCGACCGGCTTGCCGGACAACGCGCGCAGCTTCTCGATGAAATCGAACAATGTCGGGATATCATGGAAGTCGGTAAAACGGTTCGGCGACTCCACATCTTGATCCCAATCCATCGGGATCCCGCGGATTCGGCGGATCATCGGCGTCAGCTTGCTCTTCGGCAGCTTGCCGCCGCGCACCTTCGCCCCCTGCGCCAGCTTCACTTCGATCAGCTTGACTTCCGGCCGCCCGGCCGTCTGCAGGAAAGCTTGTTCGTCGAACGTTCCATCCGCATCGACCCGGGAGCCGTTCTTGGCCGAACCGATCTGATAGATCAGATCCGTCTCCTTACGCTGCAAATAGCCGCGATCCACAAGCCGCTCAGCCGCGAGCACGTACGGATTGCGTTCCATGTCGAACACATCCATGGCGTCGTGCTCGATACCGCTCAAGTCCTTCATAATCTCAAAGGTCGACACGAGCAGCTTCCTGCCTACCAAGTCGTACACCTGAAGCTCCTCCGGTTGCTCCGGCCGGGGCAGCTTTCGGTCCCGCATCTCGTACACTTTGGACAAGTGATACGGCGACAGCCCGCCCTCTCCCGTATTCATCCAGGTGCCGGTTGCAATGGCAGCGCCTTGCGCCAGCGCCATCACCGCATGGTCGGACAACGAGCCGAAGCTCATCGCCGAGATGCCGATAAACCCTTGCGTCCGGTAAGGCTGCCGAACGTCGTTGCAGCCGCCGATGACAACGGCATCGCGCGCGTCAAGCAGCCAAGGCTTCGCCGACGTGAGATACCTTGTCTCCTTCCGGGAGACAAGCCCTTCCTTCACGATTTGATACTTATACGTGATCGAGATCGGGGACGACTGATCGACCGCGAGCTCATCCCCATTTTTAGGGAACATCGCGTTGTTCAAATAAAAGCCTTCCTGCGAGAAATCTTTACGCGAACCGAACCCGATGACGGTGGATCCGTATTTGCCCGCTTTGGCAATATACCCCTGCGTGTCCCGGTCGATCGGTCTGCCCTCTTTATCGCCCCAGATGAAATATTGGCGAAGCTCCGGGCCCAGCATTTCGAACACATACCGGAATCGGCCGATCACCGGATGCGTCCTCAGAATCGAATGCTGCTTCTGAATATATTTGTCCCATACATAGACCCCCGCTACCGTCAGCGGGAGCGCCAGAACGACGACCTTCGTCACGATATCGAGAATCGCCCACCATACATCGAACATTGTACCGCCTCATTTCCGTCTAAGATGCAACCTCATCTTTGAATGAAAACGTATACAACTTCTTCTGTTTCTTTCATTGCCGGCTCCTGGCCAGGAGGTAGAGCATGATTGGGCGTTCGCCGACATGGGCTGCAGCGCCGCGCATTTCCACCCCTACCATCTTATTCCGGCATTCGATAATTCGACTGGCGTTTCGCCCATTTCCCGGTATGAATCGCCGCGCGTCGGGAAGGAGAAGTCTGCGGCTGCCGTTCTTTGCGGCTCCACGGATCCGGCCTATCCCCCGGCCTCATCGCCAACAAAAAAACCGCGATCCCAAAGTTCAGACTGCGGTTATTATTCCAATATGAACTTTTCCTTCGCGTCTTATCGGAACGACTTGCGGTCCGCGTTCGAGTTGATAAGTGACGGGAGCATCCTGGTGTCGCTGACCATTGGAGATGCGCATAACGGGCAGCTCGGCTCGTGTTCGAACGCAAAGTTGTCCCGCATCCACCCCTTGCAGCCATCCATTGTACAAGACCAGATCGAGGTTTGCTCCGTAGGGATTTCCTCTAACGTCTTCTTACGAAAATTCATGAATACTCCCCCTTCTTATCCTTATCCGAAAAGAAAAACTGCTCTTAACAACCGTTAAGAGCAGCTAGGTTTCTTAGTAAACTTTAACGACGTTCTCAGCTTGCGGTCCGCGGTTGCCTTGAACCACATTGAATTGAACGCGTTGGCCTTCGTCCAAAGACTTGAAGCCTTCGCCTTGGATTGCGCTGAAGTGAACGAATACGTCGCTGCCGCCTTCAACTTCGATAAAGCCAAAACCTTTTTCTGCGTTAAACCATTTAACTGTACCTGTTTGCATTGTTTGTTGCCTCCAAAATTGTTTTTAACATGTTCATTTTTCCTATACGAAAAAAATTCACACATTGAAAAAAGTACCCTTCTAAACATGACACCTTTTTCAATATGCGAATTCCGGTTTCAAATTTTTCAATTACATACATCTTATCACAGCTGGAAGCAGAAAGCAAATACTATGATACTCCGTCCAAAGCAGAGGGATTCCCCGCCTGAAGGCTAGCTTCGAATACCGCCTTCGGTCCGTTTTCTCCTCGTCTTGCTTCCCCTAGAATAAAGACATGAACAACACCCGCGAAACCGGCCGCCGGCCGAATGAATCTTACCTGATCCCGAAAGGAGAACGAACCATGAATAGATTATACCGTTCCAGAACGGACAACAAAATGACGGGTCTTTGCGGAGGGATTGCCGATTGGCTCGGGCTTAACACCACTTATTAAATAAAGCGCGTCTGGACGAATATAACCGGCTGGCGGAGCAGTGCGAGAGGCAGGCGGTCGAGGCGTTGGCAGAAGAACGTACGGCGGAAGCCCGGCTGGCGCTGGAAACGCAGCTGCGCAGCGTACCGCCGACTCCCTAATAAAGACCGGACTGCCGGCCGGAACCTTGGCAAGCCCCCCTGCTTTGGCAGGGGGGCTTGCCTTGTTCTAGGAGTAGATGGCGCTGCCGCCTTCTTTAAACGCTTTGGCCTTCTCCTTCATCCCTTCTGCAACGGCCTGCTCATCCGTGAGCTTTTCTTGCTTGGCCAACTCGCGAATATCATGGGTGATCCTCATGCTGCAAAACTTCGGACCGCACATCGAGCAGAAATGGGCCGTCTTGGCCCCTTCGGCCGGTAACGTTTCATCGTGATATTCCATCGCTCTTTCCGGATCCAGCGACAGATGAAATTGATCTCTCCACCGGAACTCGAACCGGGCTTTGGATAAGGCGTTGTCCCTCTCCTGCGCGCCGGGATGGCCCTTGGCCAAATCCGCCGCATGCGCAGCGATTTTATAGGCGATGACCCCTTCGCGAACATCGTCCTTATTCGGAAGACCCAGATGCTCCTTCGGGGTCACGTAGCACAGCATCGCCGTACCGAACCAACCGATCATGGCCGCGCCGATAGCCGAAGTAATATGATCATAGCCGGGGGCGATGTCCGTCGTTAAAGGGCCCAAGGTGTAGAACGGGGCCTCCTTGCACACCTCCATCTGACGATCCACATTCTCCTTGATCTGATGCATCGGCACATGACCGGGCCCTTCCACCATCACCTGTACATCGTGCTTCCAGGCCAGCTGCGTTAACTCGCCTAGCGTCTCCAGCTCCGCAAACTGGGCCTCATCGTTCGCATCGGCAATGGACCCGGGACGCAGGCCGTCCCCGAGAGAAAAGGCTACATCATAAGCTTTCATAATTTCGCAAATCTCTTCAAAATGCGTATACAGGAAGTTTTCCTGGTGATGCGCCAGACACCACGCCGCCATGATGGAACCGCCGCGGGATACGATCCCGGTCACACGATTCGCGGTCATCGGTATATAACGCAGCAGCACGCCGGCATGAATCGTGAAATAGTCGACGCCCTGTTCCGCTTGCTCGATAAGCGTATCCCGGTAAATGTCCCAGCTTAAATCTTCCGCTTTGCCATGGACCTTCTCCAGCGCTTGATACAAGGGTACCGTTCCGACAGGCACGGGGGAGTTGCGGATAATCCATTCGCGGGTCGTATGTATTTGCTTGCCCGTCGACAAATCCATGATCGTGTCCGCCCCCCAACGGGTAGCCCACCGCATCTTCTCCACTTCCTCCTCGATCGAAGAAGCAACCGCCGAGTTCCCGATGTTCGCATTGATTTTCACCAAGAAGTTGCGGCCGATAATCATCGGCTCGCTTTCCGGATGGTTAATATTCGACGGAATAATCGCCCGGCCGCAAGCGACCTCGCTGCGGACGAATTCCGGCGATACGTTCTCCCGAATCGCGATGTATTCCATTTCCGGCGTAACGATCCCTTGTCTGGCATAATGCATTTGGGTTACGTTGGCGCCCGGCTTCGCTCTTAACGGTTGGCGTTCCAGGCCTGGGAACCGCTCCGGACTGTCCGGCTGTCCCTGCTTGTAGCCGTTGTCTTCGGGCTTGACGGCGCGGCCTGCATAAGCTTCCGCATCGCCGCGCTGCAAGATCCAGTTCAACCGGTTCCGGGGCAAGCCCTTGCGGACGTCCGCGCTGTACGAGCTGTCCGTGTAGGGGCCGCTGCTATCATACACACGAACGGGGGGATTCTCCTGCTCGGTACCGCCGACGGCCGTCGGCGTTAACGTAATTTCCCGCATCGGAACTTGAATATCCTCGCGGGAGCCTTGCACATACACTTTCCTGCTTCCCGGTATAGACGATAAATTCGGGACGACTTCCACTTTCTTGTTTTCGCTTGCCATTTCATTTCCTCCTCGGATGAATGTGGAGCAAGCGGAGAATTCCTTGTATACGCCAAAAAAGACCGCAACGAAGAAGCGGTCTTTGTGTGTACAAAGGCTAAGTCTTTTCCTCCGCTGGCATTACCCAGATCAGGTATTACGGTCGATAGCATTAGGGCTACCCTCTCAGCCTGGCTCACCAAGCTCCCGTGTTTATTCGGTTGTCGTAACTATCATATTACAGATCGCCCGTAAAAATCAATCCATAGCTTTTCGGGAGTCTGCCTGTCGGGAACGTTGCTTTTATCGCCCTTGATGTAGTATTTTGGGTATGAAGGGCTTGTTCGCATGATCGATAGACCAGGACGATTCCCCTTCCATCCGGACAGGGTAGATATAAAGGAGATTATCGCCATGAAGCTCGATCCAAACACGGAAACACCTGCCGGTTCAGGCTCCGGCGAACCGGACAAGCATTTGCGCGTTCTCGTGATGACCGCAGTCGCTGCCGAGCGAGACGCGGTGCTGCGCGGGCTCCGCGGATCCGGCAGATTCGATGTCCTGCTGGCCGGTGTCGGCCCGGCTATGGCCGCCGCCCGTACGGCAAGGGCATTAGCCTCGGCCGAGTACGGCTTGGTCGTAAGCGCCGGGATCGGCGGCGGATTTATCGGCAGGGCTGAAGTGGGGTCCCTGGTGGTGGCGAATGAGATCGTAGCCGCCGACCTGGGCGCGCAAACCCCGGAAGGCTTCTGCAGCCTGGACGAGTTGGGCTTCGGCTCTTCCCGCATCCAGGTCGACCCCAGCCTGACGATCCGGGTAACGGAGGCGCTGCAGGCGGCCGGACAGCCGGTTTATGCAGGCCCCGTACTTACCGTATCGACGGTGACCGGAACGGCGGCGCGAGCCTTGGAGCTGGACGTCCGGGTGCCGGGGGCTGCCGCCGAGGGGATGGAGGGGTTTGGTGTAGCTGCCGCCGCCCTCGACAGCGGCGTGCCGATCCTCGAAATCCGTGCCATCTCGAATGCGGTCGGTCCGCGTGACCGGACTGCCTGGCGTATCCAGGAAGCGCTGGACGCACTGGAAGCTGCAAGCACAGTATTACTGGAGGTGTTATGATGAACATTGCCTTTTCTCCTTGCCCCAACGACACGTTTGTTTTCCACGCCTGGGCGCACGGGCTGCTGCCCGGAGCTCCGAAGCTTGACGTCATGTACGCAGACATCGATATTACGAACACGCTGGCCGCCGGCCCGGACGGGCCGGAAGTGCTCAAGATCTCGTATGCGGCGCTGCCTTGGGTACTGTCCGATTACGCGCTGCTGCCGTGCGGGGGCGCACTTGGCAGAGGCTGCGGGCCCCTGGTGCTGACGGCCAATCCTGCAGTCAGCGCCAAAGGCCCGGCGGCCCTGAGCGGCCGGCGCGTAGCGGTACCGAGCGAGCGGTCAACCGCCTACCTGCTCTTCCGGCTATGGGCTGCTCAGCAAGTGCCGGGAGGCGTCGGCGAGATTGTGATTATGCCGTTTCACGAGATCATGCCGGCCGTACGCGATGGCGTGATCGATGCCGGTCTGGTGATCCACGAGGCGCGTTTCACCTATCCGTCGTACGGGCTCACTCTCCTGACCGACTTAGGCAGCTGGTGGGAGAGTGACACCAACCTGCCGATTCCGCTCGGGGCGATCGTCGCCAAGCGGTCGCTGGACCTGCAAGCGATCGCCGGCTGGATCCGCGCATCCGTCGAATACGCCTGGGCGCACCCGGAAGCGTCGCGCGATTACGTGCTAACCCACTCCCAGGAACTGGCCCCCGAAGTCGCCCAAGCGCACATCGACTTGTACGTGAACGAATTTACCGCGAATTTGGGAGACAGCGGATATGCCGCGGTGAATGCGCTGCTCAGCCGCGCCGCACAAGAAGGGCTGGTGCCGAAGATCGATCCGGCTGCCCTGCGGCTGCCGCAGGCATAACGGTCAGGTGGCGCCGGGTCTCACCTGCCGCTTATTTATAAAACACATTTCCATACTTGGAAACACGCGGCGGCTTTCCTGGCGAATGCCGCGTATTTCCGTCGTTTTCTCCGTTCTCGCGATCCATCGGGACAACGTCAACAATGGCGTCGGGATCGATGGAATGAACGAGTTCTCTCAGTGTCAGCTCTTCCAGCCTGTAGATGACCAATTGCAGCCTGTGCACGACCGCGCGATCCCCGCTTTGTATGCTTGCAAACCGTACCAGGTTACGCCCTGTCTCCCGTTTGACCGCTTCCTCCATGATATCCCCATGGCGGGTGTTAATCCGCATCATCCGATTCAACGACCGCACGTTCAGCAACCGATATCCTGCGATAAACGAAGTTGCCAGCACAATCGCATAAAAGACTGCATCGTATATCATCAGTTCATGTCTCACTTGGGTTCCTCCTCACCACATGGGTTAGAAGCTCCTTGACTCGACGCTTTTGTAACAGACTCGCATTCCTGCTGCTCCAGCTTTATCCCTTTTGTTTCTCACGGTTTAATCGGGATAGTTTAAATACGCGATCCAGGCCTTTGTATATCACTTTGGTTTCCTTCGTTAGCAGCGGCCCCAGCACCGCCAGAATCAATACGTACAGCGCCGCAAACGGCTGCACGATCGGCAGCAAGCCTCCCGCTTTGGCCAGGTTGGCCATAATAATTGAAAATTCGCCGCGCGCCACAATCGTGAGTCCGATATTCACAGACGCTTTCGGAGACAAGCCGGCGCTATGCCCGGCCCACATGCCTGCGGCGAAATTGCCGAGCAGCGTCAGCGCGACCGCGCCTAAAGACAGCCAGACGGCGCCGCCGAGCGAGAAGGGATCGATCGTCAGACCGAAGCTGAAGAAGAAGATCGCCCCGAAAAAATCGCGAAACGGTAAAATCAGATGCTCGATCCGCTTCATATGCTCTGTTTCGGCGAGCACCAGCCCGACGAGCAGCGCTCCGATCGCCTCCGCCACATGGATCGTTTCCGAGAACCCGGCGATAATGAACAGCCCGGCGAAAATGACGAGCAAGAACAGCTCATTCGAGCGAATATTCAACAGCCGGTTGAGCAGCGGAACCGCTTTGCGTCCGATGATCAGCACGAGCAGCATAAACCCGAGCGCGATGGACGCGGACAAGAGGACGCCTCCCAACGAGGAGGAGCCGCTGAGAACAAGACCGGAGACGACCGAGATGTAGATAGCGAGAAATACGTCCTCGAACATAATGATGCCGAGTATCATCTCCGTCTCCGGATTGGCCGTACGTTTCAGATCAACCAGCACCTTGGCCACGATCGCACTGGAGGAAATCGTCGTAATCCCCGCTACGATAAGCATCTCCAGAAAGGGAAGCCCCGCCACGAAGCCGAACAGGAGACCCAGCGTGAAATTGATCGCGATATAAATGGTACCGCCTACAGCGATGGACCGGCCCGATTTAATCAACCGCCCCACCGAAAACTCAAGCCCCAAATAAAAGAGCAGGAACAGAACGCCTATCCGGCCCAAAAAATCTATCAATGGCGCACTTTCTATAAACCTCAGATCAAAGTGCCACCACTCGAAGGAATGCGGGCCGACCGCCATGCCAACCAATATATAGAAGGGAATAACGGAGAAGCGCAGCTTGGCGGACAGCAGTCCGGCAAGCGCAATGAGCGCAATCGCCAACCCGATTTCAAATACGATGTAGTTCATAGGTCACTCACATCCATTCATTAGAATATTTTTGAAATGTTTCTGCTGCCTCCTTTCTCCCGCTACAACAAGCGTCGATTCCGCCTTTAGGACAACTTCGGGCCCCGGATTGATATGCTTGGATTGCTTCTCGACAACGGCGATAATGGTTGCGCCTGAAGTTTGACGCACGTTCAGCTCGCCTATGGTTTTGCCGACGCATTTGTACTCGGGCTCCACCCGATACCATTCAATAATAAGATCATCCAGCGCCATTTCCATCGTCTCCAGCGCCTTTGGCTTGTACGTCATCCCGCCAATAATGCCCGCGACTAACCGCGCTTCATCATCATCCAGCGTAACTAAAGAAATACTCTCGTCGGAGTCCTCGTAATCAAAATGGTAGCATTCCCGCCTGCCGTCATCATGGACGACGATCACCAGCTTGTCTCCCCCCCGTGTCGTGATTTGAAATTTTTTCCCGATTCCAGGGAGATCGCTTTCTCGAATTGTCATATCGATAACCCTCCTATATTTAATTTTCCCTATCCTTAATCCGATACGTACAGAACGTTTCGGCGCAAGGTCCATGGTATCATTATCGCCTTATAGGGACAGTTTTCAGACAACAGCAAACAGACCCTACGCTGTCGTTTTTTTTAAAACGAAGCAAGTGCGCATTTGATTATCGCATTCCTTGAAAAATTGGGAAGATTCAGTTTACAGATGAGCCCAGCACAAATAAACGTTCGGACATAACCGAAAAAATGGCTGTTCGTTCATGGAATGATCGCATGTCAGATTGTCAATAACCGACAGGGGCAGGAAGAAACAACTACACGAAGAGGGAGGTAAACTTAATGGGGGATAATAACAGCCGGGTTAAACGGCGCGCGATTTGCGGACGAAAGGAGACGCGGGCTTTTGGAAGCGCTCTCGAGGCGGCATTCTTCATAGCAAGCAGCAGAAAAGAGAAGGCAGAGATATGCCCTGCAAGCCGCAAGCCTTCGGTAGCCGAGGAGTGCTTCCGAACAGTCGCTTGGTTGGAGGTAAAAAATTCCATGCCATGAGACATTGAGGTGCGAGCCGATTCGCCGGCGCTTACCTCGAGACCGGGAGTCGGAGTAGCGAAAAGCATAAACACCATCATTAAAACTAAAGGAATCCAACGATTGGACGAGATATCACGCGAGAACATGCAAATACACCTCCTTTTCCGATGATTATAATGAAATTATACCATATTTCAGCCTTAACATCCAGATTACTTGCGATTTAGGGCTGGCAAGTTTTCCCCCATGCTGTATTAGGTATATATATTCACCAAACCATTTCCTCGTTCTGGATAAAGGCACACCTGCCTGAACATAATAAAGCCGATGATCCTCATATGCCATATTCTTGAACATGCGTGGTCAAATATGAACTCCAGGTGATGAATGATCATGTCCGTAACACTCGATGCCCTGAGACAACTCGTAGTGAACATGAATGATGCCGAAATCATAGAACGCCAAACCGGTCAGGGTCATCCGGTGACACTTCTGTTCATTCGAACGTTAATCGATCAGGAGCGTTTGAATGAAGCCGTTATCGGACCGCTGAACGGCCGCTCTCACGACACGATCATCGGCAGTCTGGCGGCCCCCCGTGATGCGAAAATCACGGCTTTGAATGAGGCGAGGAAGCACCTTCTGCAAGGGTCCGTGCTCATCCATGACGGAATCCGGGACGAGTGGTGGGCCGTGCCGTTACCCAATCCGTTGGCCCGTTCCATCGAAACCTCCGAAACGGAAACCATTATATTCGGACCTAAAGACAGCTTCAGCGAACAATTGGAACAAAATATTACTTTAATTCGCAGGAGGCTTCCCTTAGCGGCGCTAAAAACGGAGACATATACGCTTGGTTCCCTAAGTCAAACAACGGTTGTCCTCATGTACATCGATGGATTGACCAACCCGGAATTCATATCCATAGCAAGAAATAAAATAACGGCGATCGACTTCGATCTTTTTCTGGATTCCTCCCATATTGCCGCGTTCATGGAGGACCAGAATCACAGTTTGTATCCGCAGTTTATGCAAACGGACCGGCCCATTCCTGCGCGTATTCGCTTGGGCTGGGTAAACTTGTATTGCTGGTGAACAATACGCCGTTTGCCTTAATCGCTCCGATTACCTTGTTCCATCTGTTTCAGTCCCCTGAGGACTACATTAACCGTTGGCTGGTGGCCAGTGCTTTGCGTTGTCTTCGATACTTTAGCTTCTTCCTGTCGATCACGCTGATTCCGATGTACGTTGCCTTAACGACGCACCACTATCAGATGCTTCCGCTGCAAATTCTTTTTGTCATCCTGGAATCGAGAAGCAAATTGCCGCTTACGCCGTTCTGGGAAGCGTTTCTGATGTTGGTTACGCTGGAAATTCTGAAAGAAGCCAGCTTGCGGATGCCGACCAAAACAAGTCAAACCCTTGGAGTGATCGGCGGTATCGTCATCGGACAAGCGGCGGTGCAAGCCGGCTTCGCCAGTCAGGTATTGATTGTTCTGATGGGTATTTCGGCCGTTGCCTCGTTCCTGGTTCCCAACTATCTGGTGACCAAATCAAGTTTGATCATTCAGTTCCTTTTTCTGGCGCTCGCGTCTTTATTGGGTATCCCCGGGATGGTGCTCGGTTCGACCGCAGTGCTTGCTCATCTGAATGGACTTACTTCCCTGAAACAACCTTATTTGGCGCCTATATCCCCCTTTTACTGGAGAGAATGGATGGATCTTTTCATACGCGGTCCTTTGCGTTTCATGAATTTCCGTCCTGAATCTTTAAAGCCTTTATATAAATGGCGAAAACAGCCAAAGGAGAAAATAACTTGACGTCATCTTCACTATTCAATAAAACGTCTCCCTATGGCGGCGTATACGCCATGTTTCTGGTAAACCGGCTTCAAATGCTTTACTTCGTCCTGGTTATGCCTGCGTTTTTAGTTCATCCCTATATGATCTGGGCCATTATCGCCATGGGGTTATTATCGCAGGTTAATCTGATCATGCTCTCCAGATGGTTTGCTTCCGATCTTTCTGAACAGGGCTATGAAGGATTTGTGCTGCTTTTTGGCGAGCGGACGGTGCGTTTGCTTGCGATGGCAGGCCTATTGTTCATCTTGATCAAGATCACCGTTATCACGCAGGGCTACACCGATATTATTCATCAGTATATTTTTCCGTCGATGAACCGGAATTGGCTGATTCTTTTTCCCATCCTGATGAGTTTTTACTTGGCGGCTCAAGGCATGGAGAACATGATCCGCTTTATCATGATCGCTTGTTTAAGTACGTGCTGGATGGTTATCGTCTTTGTTCCCTTTTATTTTTCGCCGACTGCATCGCTGACCGATTTATATCCGCTGATCCCTGCAAGCGGGTCGGCGTTTACATGGAAATCGCTGTTATTCATTTTGTCCGCCTTGTCAGGTCCGGAATATTTGATCCTGTTAACCCCTTGGCTTAATCCGCGGCAGAAGACGCTGAAATATTTTACTGCTGCAAATGCATACACAATTTGGGGATATTTGTTTCTGTTTATCGGCGCGTTATTATTTTATGGTTCCCACTACTTGAACACGATCAAGTTTCCGATTGTGAGTATGGGACGATACTTGCAATCCCCGGTTTTTGAGCGCGTGGACATCTTTCTGGTGTCGGTACATATGATTTACTTCATGTATATGATGGCTCTCTTCTTGTTATTATGCTATGGGGCTGTGCGGATCATTGCAGGCAGAGTACACGCCAAGACCAGCCAGATCGGGCTTCTGTTAAGCGGTACGGCTGTACTTCTCTGTATGTTCGCGGTAAGCAATTGGTTTTGGGATGCAGGAACCGATCAGAACATGTGGCTCAGCCTGCAGAGCTGGTCAGGCGCATGTACGTATCTGCTCGCTCCCGCAGTCCTTCTGATAACCCTTAAACGAAAGAGGCGTGTCTAGCTATGCGGCATATCCAAAGGTGTGCGTTAATGGTCATATTGAGCGGTTTGTTGCTGCTGACAGGATGCGCCCCGTTCGTGGAGAACAATATGATCGAGGAGCTTTCCCCTGTCATTTTCTGGTCGCTTGAGGATGCGGGTGAAGGGAAGCTGACGATCAGCACGCTGGTACCGCCGCTGATCAGGGAAAGAAAGCGTATTCTCAAGCTGCAAGTCGATCTCATTAACAAGGGGGAAAGGGATTTAATTTGCTTTATTACCGCGAATTGAAAGCCGGACAGCTTCGAATCCTGTTAATCCATGAAGACCTTGCCAAAAAAGGGATCAATTCGCTGCTTAACAACTTATTGACGGACCCCGATATTTCGCATCGCCTTTATCTGGTGATCGTAAAAGGAAGCTTTGACGATTACATCAACAGTCAACTGCTAAAGCAAGAAAAACTTGATTATTTTCTTTACCGCATGCTCAAACATTACGAGAAAAAAAATCAAGGAGAGCTGACGATCGTCAATCTGCATCATTTCATGAAAAAGCTTTACTCTCCGTATTCGTACCCGACGCTGCCTGTCTTCAAGGTCAACAACGAAAATTTCACTTACGAAGGAACCGCTTTCTTCAAGCATGACAAGCTTATAGCAAACGTTAAACAAGCCGATGACCAAATTATCCAGCTCATTGGCAACAATCGTTACCTGAAATTCCTCCCCATACCGGAATTATCGGTCGCTGTAGGTCATATTCGCTCCAAGGTCGATGCGCGAATCAATGAAGATCATTCGTCCATGTATATGCACGTCGATCTGAACGGCCGGATTGAGGAATACCGGGGGAATGAAAATATATTGGAACCCGGCCAATTAGCCGAGCTCAACCAGGAAATAAAGTCCTACCTGGAGAAACAGACTACAGCCCTGCTGCAAAAAATGCAGCGCTGGAAAGTCGATCCCTTGCAGCTCGGGAATGTCACGCGAACCCCATTCTCGAAGGGCGTCCCTGAACAAGAATGGATGGATCAGTGGGAGAAAATGAAAATTTCCGTCACTTATGATCTTCACTTTCAGCCTTTGACCAATGTAAATCCATGAATGATACGGGTGCCGACTGGCAAATAATAGTATTCGGAAACTTTAATCCGAAAGGGGTATACCATTGAATCACGATAAGAAAAGCGAAACGAGCCCCAATCTCTCCGCAGCGAGCCAAACGCTGACGACCCGTCAGGGGCATCCGGTCACGGACAACCAGAACATCCGAACGGTTGGCAGCCGGGGGCCCAGTACGCTGGAAAATTACCATTACCTGGAGAAGATTACCCACTTTGACCGTGAACGCATTCCGGAGCGGGTCGTTCATGCGCGGGGAGCCGGAGCCCACGGTATTTTTGAGGCCTACGGGAAAGCCGGGGACGAGCCCATTGCGAAATACACCCGCGCCAAGCTGCTCCAGCAGCCGGGAAAACAAACCCCTGTCTTCGTCCGATTTTCTACGGTCATACATGGCACGCATTCGCCGGAGACGCTCCGCGATCCCCGCGGTTTTGCGGTTAAATTTTATACCGAAGACGGCAATTGGGATATGGTGGGCAATAACCTGAAGATCTTTTTTATCCGCGATCCGTTGAAATTTCCCGACATGATTCACGCCTTCAAGCCGGACCCCATTACGAATGTGCAGGATATGCAGCGCTTCTTCGATTTTGTATCGTTAAGTCCGGAAGCTACCCATATGATCACGTTTCTCTTTTCTCCATGGGGGATTCCCGCCAACTACCGGCAAATGCAGGGCTCCGGCGTCAATACCTACAAGTGGGTAAATGAGGCTGGGGAAGCTGTGCTCGTGAAGTACCATTGGGAGCCGTTGAAGCAGGGAATTAAAAACCTGCTGCAGCCGGAGGCCAACGAGATTCAGGCGGTGAATTTCAACCATGCGACACTGGATCTGTACCAGGCCATCGAGCGGGGCGACTATCCGGAGTGGGAGCTTTGCGTTCAAATCATGAGCGACGACGAGCATCCCGAACTCGATTTTGATCCGCTGGATCCTACCAAGCTGTGGCCTACCGATCAATTTCCTTTCCTGCCGGTAGGCAAGATGACGTTGAACCGCAACCCCGAGGACTATTTCACCGAAGTCGAACAGGCCGCATTCGGTACCGGCGTTCTGGTGGACGGGCTGGACTTCTCGGACGACAAGCTGCTGCAGGGGCGCACGTTCTCCTATTCCGATACCCAGCGGCACCGCGTAGGGACCAACTATTTGCAGCTTCCGATTAATGCGCCGAAGACACATGTCGCAACGAACCAGAGCGGCGGACAAATGCAGTATCGCCCGGACCGCGCCCCCGGACAAAACCCTCATGTGAACTACGAGCCCTCGTCCATGGGCGGTTTGCAGGAGGCGCCCAAGCGGGGCAAAGATCACGAGCCCTACTACGAAGCGAAGCTGGTCCGCCAGAAGATCGATCGGACGTGCGACTTCAAGCAGGCCGGCGAGACGTACCGGTCATTCGAGGATTGGGAACGGGATGAGCTCATTAACAATCTGGTCGATGCGCTCAGCATGTGCAAGAGCGATATCCGCGAGCGCATGATCCGTCATTTTACGGAAGCGGACGCCGACTACGGCCGGCGTGTGGCAGAAGGGTTAACCCGGGCCGATCAGATCAAAATCGAAAGCGGACAAACCGATCCTGAACAAGCTGTCAAGAAAGCGCAGCAAAAGGGACACGAAGCAGAACCTTATTGAGAAGAACGCCGCAGGCATACGCCTGTGGCTGCTTGCTGTAACGGCAGATAATTGTAATGCGCGTGCATTTACAATATTTTCTCAAAACAATAGTAAGGCGTACTCCGGAAAGGAAATTGGACGGCTCCGGTATGCATATACCCGGCTCGTATATACATCGCTAATGCCGTCTCATTCGCGGAGTACACATCCAGCCGGATGCTGGAGCATCCTTGCGTTAACGTATATTGCTCTGCAAATTGAAGCAGCTTCTTCCCGAGTCCCATTCCCTGATAATCCGGATGAACCGCAAGACGATGAATACAGGCTGCTTTTCCCTGACGATCTTGCCAGTTTACTTGTAAATATTTGGAGCTTTGCTTTTCATCCACGACGACCGCCGCAATGACGGCCCCATCCTGCTTCACCCCGAACAGGCAGCCGTTCTTGAGATCGTTATGAATGACGAACCGATTCGGATAGAAGCGGTCCCATTGATAAATACCGTTCTCTCTGAGGTGACTCGTAACCGCTTTGTACAAATGCATCACGCTCTTATGATCCTGACGCTGCAAGGCTGCAATATGCATAGCTACCCCCCGATTCTCTTCTTATTCCGACTGAAGCTTGATTTGTTCAAGACGCCGGGCAGATTTCTTCCGATAAACGACGGTCCATACAATAGCCGCGCCGACAAAACCATACAGCACGAAGTTGGACAAAGCCAGAAATTGCGAGGTGGTCAGTTGAAACACCAGGATCACACGGACAACCGACTCCAGAAGCAGCATGCCCCCCCAAACCAAGGTCATTAATCGCATGACAAACCGGAAATAATCATATTTCCAATTGTCGGAAATGTCCTTATTGAGAAATCGGACAACCAGGTAAAACATGAGCGGACGCTTGAACAAAAGAGAGCCCAGAAAGACGAGTCCAACCGCTCCCGTAATAAGCGACTCCCGAACCAGCAATATTTTCTCGCTTCCCCCGAAGGATACGAGTACAAGCGTCAGCACCAAAGTGAAAAGCATTAACGTCCCGAACGCATCCAGCTTCTTGTGCTTGATCAAATGAACGACGTTATCCGCGAGCGGCACTAGCGTTGCAATGGATAAGGCCGCTATACTGCTCATGTAATGGGATAACCATTCATAAATGGCCCAAGGTGCGAGACCGTTGATCAACAAGGCAAAAATGACGTATTTACGGGTGGACATTTCGTATCCCTTCCTTTTCCGAGCACTTATTTTTGTTGTATACCGACCGTCGGTATGTTATATATTCCATAATACAGACCGTCGGTCGGTATGTCAAGCGTTTTTGGAAGAAGTCTCTTCCGGGGCATCCCGATCATCTTCTGCATGTCCGTCCTATTGGATAGGCTTTGTGAATAGCATAGTATGGATAAACGTGTAAAGGGAGATTGTCCATGCTGACTTATGTGGTTCAACAAGGCGATTCGCTTTATCTCATCGCCAGACGGTTCGGAATTACCGTAGAGGCTTTAATGAAAGCGAATCGTCTGACTTCGTCCGTCCTTTACGTCGGCCAAACGTTGACTGTTCCTGTAGCTTTGCCGTTCATGTACCAAGTACAGCCGGGCGATTCGCTCTACTCGATTGCCCGGAGATTCAACACGACCGTAGATGCGATCATGGTCCTGAACAGCCTGACATCGGCATCGCTCTATGTGGGCCAAAGACTGCGAATTCCCGTCTATACCGAGGTGGTGGTCACGGTCGAAACGGCCAATGTGCGCAGCTATGCGGGGACGGGGTTCTCGGTCATCGCCCAAATGGACCGCGGCGCCCGTCTTCCTGTGACCGGGATTGCCGGCGATTGGGTTCGGGTTCGGCTATATAACAACAGGCCGGGCTGGATATTCCGCGACGTCGTCAACCTGGTTGCGCATGACGGCGAACGCCCGATCAAGGAAATATTGGGCTATTATACGGAAGAAGAAGGACCGACCTTGCCCAGCTCCCATCAGGTCTTCGTGCAGCAAAGCGCCCAGCTGTCCAATGTCGGGATGTTCCATTTCCGTATAAACAGGGAAAGCCCGACGCAAGTCGAGAAGTTTCCCGTGTTCGATGATTCTTATATGCGGCAAGAGGTCGAGTTCGGTCACCGCCACAATGTTAAAATGCTTGCCACCATTCATAACCTTCTATATGAACGGGGCAATCAGGAGGTCAATAAGGAAGTGGTCCGGCGGATGCTGGCCAGCTCCGATACCCGCAAAGGGTTTATCCAACATGTGATACGTCTTCTTCAAACCTATAACTTCGACGGCGTGAATATCGACTTTGAAGATGTTCATTACGAGGACAGAGAATTGCTTAACTCGTTCTATCGGGAATTGGGCCGGGAATTAAAGCGTTTAGGGTATTATTATTCCGTCGCTGCCCCGTCACGCACTTCTGACGAACCGACCAATCCTTTCTCCGCTCCATTCAATTATGCGCTTCTTGGGGAAGTTGTCGATGAGCTGGTGGTCATGCTTTATAACGAGCACGGCTGGCCGGGAAGCGGCCCCGGTCCGGTCGTTTCCATCGGATGGATGGAAAGCGTCATCAAATATGCCTTAACGAAAATGCCGGGCCGAAAAATTACGGCTGCCGTTTCCGTATTCGGTTTTGATTTCAATTTGACGACCGGCCGGAATACGTATGCGACTTACGATATGGCGATGGACCTTGCGAAAAAATACAATAAAACCATCACTTTCGATCAAAAAACACAAACGCCTATGTTCGCTTATACGGATGAGTCCGGCAACGAGCATGAAGTATGGTTTGAGAATGCGGCGAGCATTCGCGCCAAGCTTCTGGCGGCCCAGCGCCTTGGCATCCGGGGAATTGCCCTTTGGCGGTTAGGGATGGAGGATCCCGATATATGGAGGATGATTGCAGACGAATTTGTCGTAGAGAAAAGTATTGCGCCTTGAGCAAACCCATTCACTCCCGCATCCAATACGGCAGCCAAACGTTTCCTTTTTCGGTATAATGAAAGGCGTATAGACGTGTTTTGTCATGGGGGGATGCCTGCGTGTTTAACGAACAAGAAAAAGAAGCCTTTTACAAAATCATTCACACGAGAAGAGACGTAAGAACCTTTTTAACCGATCCGATTCCTCCTGAAACGATCATGAATTTGCTTGATGCGGCACATCATGGCCCTTCGGTAGGCTTCATGCAGCCATGGAATTTTATTTTAATAACGAAGGAAGAGATTAAGGCAAGGCTGGCTTGGGCAGCCGATAAAGAAAGACGGGCGTTGGCCATCCATTACGAAGACGGCCGGCAGGACCAGTTTTTAAGCTTAAAGGTGGAAGGCATCAAGCAGGCGCCGCTGACCATCTGTGTCACGTGCGACCCCACTCGCGGAGGTTCCCATGTCTTAGGACGAAATTCGATCCCGGAAACCGACATCTTATCTACGGCTTGCGCCATACAGAACATGTGGCTGTCAGCCTGTGCCGAGGGTCTTGCTATGGGCTGGGTCAGCTTTTATAAAAAAGCCGACGTCCGTGATATTTTAAGTATCCCTCCCCACATCGAGCCTGTTGCTCTGCTATCCGTTGGATATACCGAGCATTATCCCTCCAAACCGATCCTGGAAGCAGCGAATTGGGAAAAAAGAAGAAGTCTTACCCATCTTATCTTTCACGAATCGTGGGGAACCGCCTGACTCGGCCGGCTAGGATCCCCTTCTCCCGGTATGGACGGATACAGCCGAAAAAAGGCAGGCGGGCTGTGCCCCCTGCCTTTCCCTTATCGTTACGCTTGCTTGGAAGCTTCAATTTCAATCGTAAATTTAACCTCATCGCCGATGAGCACTCCGCCTGTTTCCAGGACAGCGTTATACGTTAAACCATAGTCGCTGCGTTTGAGTTTTCCTTGCCCGCTGAATCCGACTTTCTCATTCCCCCACGGATCTTTGCCCGCACCCTCGAATGTGACGGAGAACGTTTCGGAACGAGTTACGCCATGAAGCGTCAGATTGCCGGTCACATCGTATTCTCCATCGCCGGTTTTGGTGATTTGAGTAGATTGGAACGTCAATTTCGGGTGTTGCTCAATATCGAAGAAATCGGCCGAGCGCAAATGATTATCGCGGTCGTTATTGCGTGTATCAATGCTGCTTAAGTCGACCTGCAATTGAATATCGGCCGATGTGAGGTCTTCCGGATCGGCTTCAATCTGGGCCTCGAAGGAATGAAAGGCTCCTTTAACTTTAGCAATCATCATGTGTTTAATCGTGAAATCGATACTGCTGTGCGTGGGATCGACGTTCCATTTCGATTTAGCCATAGATATGATGCCTCCTAATGAAATTTACTTACTTTTAATTATCGGCTTATAATTTATTATCTTATAATCATTCTATTTGTTTATCCTGATTTTGTCAATCCTGTCTTGGAAAATTTTGTTTTGATCTCCTTCGGTTTCCTGACACTTGGCTTCTTGGCCGTGATCAGCGTCGCTTACCGCTCCATGCTGCGCTCGCCTTACTCGAACTTCCAGCAGCTTAAACTCAAGCTGCCGTATTGATAGCTTCGGTGCGATAAGCTCGCCCTTCGGTTCGGGTCGCCGGTTCCCATAGCCAGCAGTAAGGGGATAAAATGCTCCGGGGTTGGCACGGCTTCCCGGGCAAACGGCGCCAAGCGATCGTATTGAAATAGCGCCTCCAGATCCCATGCTGTCAGCTTGTCCTCCAGCCAGCTATCAAATTGCAAGGCCCAATCGTTGACACGGGACGATCCTCCCCACTCCAAGCGCCGAAATTATGCACCGTTCCCCCGCTTCCGATCATCAATATATGTTTCTCCCGAAGGGAGGATAACGCTTTGCCGATCCGGTATTGCTCGGCATTCGACAAATGACGGTTGACGGAGAGCGCGATGACCGGGATATCGGCCGCCGGATAGAGCAGACGCAGGACGACCCAAGCGCCGTGATCCAATCCCCGGACGGTATTGATTCCGGCGGCAATGTTCTCTTGCCGGAATAAATCTTGAATCTCGCTTGCAATCGCCGAATCGCCGGAAGCAGGATATTGAACTTCGTACAGCTCCTTTTGAAACCCGGAAAAGTCATAGATCGTATCATACGATTCGGCGCCGGCGATTTGTTGTTCTCTGCTCTCCCAGTGGGCGGAAAACAGGACGATGGCTCTCGGCTTCGGCAGCTCTGAAGCCAATTGCTTCAGAAAGGCCGTGTATTCATTCTGTTCCAACGCCAGCGACGGGGCGCCATGCGCAATAAAATAGGAAGGGATCACAGGTAAGCTCCTTATCGGTTATTGTTGGCATCTTGCAGCAGCCATAGCGTGAAATCTCTTCGATTATCGGAGGTCACCTCATGGGCGGCCGCATACGTTTTGTACGTGACATGGTTGGACAATCCGCGGAAATAGGCATGGTTCGCGTCGCCCAGCTGCTGCGGAAATACGGGATCATACTCGCCGTGGGAGATGAAGACGGACATATTCTTCACCGATTGATGCGGGTATTCGTGCTGCACGAAAGCCGGAATATATCCGTTTAAGGCAACGATCCCTTTCAACTGCTCTCCCATGACCAGCGCCAGCGACATGGAAAGAATCGCACCCTGGCTGAAACCGAGAAGGTAGCGGCGGCCAGGGTCAATGGCGTATTTATCGGTAGCGCAGCGGATAAAACGTTCCAGCTCCCGGATCGATTGATCAAAGTGTTCGCGAATCGGATTGCCGATGCTTTTAATATGGAAATAAGCATACCCGCTCCCTTGGGACAGATTTCCGCGGACGCCGATCACAATAAAATCATCCTTCAACCCGTCCAATAACCCCATCATGTTCTTCTCGTTAGAACCAAGTCCATGCAGGGCGAAAATGGCCGGATACTTCTTCTCGGGGTCATAGGAAGAAGGCAGCTGCACGTCATACCTATAGTCGATAGTCACGGAATCAATCTCCCTTCATTTGTATTCTTATAGAATACTTAGGTTCATATTTGTTAACTTTAAACTATCATGCGACGCTTGGAGTGTCAACCGTTTGTTTGGTATTATGAATATTATATATTTACGACTAAACCAAGGGGCATTCATGATGAATATCGGAGCTACCATTCGCGCTATACGCAAACGTAAAAAACTAACCATTCCCCAGCTGTGCGAGGGAACCGGTCTATCCAAAGGGTTTATCAGCAATGTCGAAAATAATAAAACCTCTCCTTCCATCGCTACATTAGAGAGCATAGCCGCCTTTCTCAAAGTGCCTCTCCCTTATTTGCTGCTCCACGAAGAACAACGGATGCAGGTGACTCGAAAGGAAGAAAGAAAGCTTACCACAACCGGCAAACAAAAATTGAAGGTCGAGCATCTCTCGGCACAGGGAGGACTGCGCATGATGATCGTCGAATTCCCCCCGGGGGCAACGACCGGCGATAACATCCATGAGGGAGAAGAATGCCATTTCGTCTTGAAAGGAACCCTGCTGGCAGAGCAGGGCGAAGATTCAGCCGTACTGGAAGAAGGGGATTCGTTCAGCTGGAACGCCAGTGTCCCCCATAAAGTAACGAACACCGGCGAGGGTCCTGCGCTGGTGCTTATCTCCGTTTACAAGGAAGTGCATTCATATGAGGAGATGTAGCAGGTCGAATCGACAAAATTTACACTTTTCTGGAATATTGACATATCGGTATTCGACGATATAATGAAGCACATGGATCCTATTTTAATTTTTAAAGCTCTATCGAACGAAACGCGCCTGCAAATTCTTCATTGGTTGAAAGAACCGGAGAAATACTTTCCCTCCCAAGAAGGCGGTGACAGTAAGAAAATCGGGGTTTGTGTCAGCCACATTCAAGAGAAAGCGGGTTTATCCCAATCGACCGTTTCTCAGTATCTGTTAATGCTGCAGAGGGCCGGTTTGTTAGAAGTGAACCGCTACGGCCAGTGGACCTACTACAAGAGAAACGAAGCCGCTCTGCAACAGTTGTCTGCTTATATCCGGAATCAACTTTAATAAAGCATACCCAAGATACATGGCTGAATTTCTTCCGACTGGAAATTCAGCCATGTATATATTGCGTTTAATATATCTAAAAATTTAGATATGTAGATATGTGAGTTTGTAAATTCGTGGATGGGAGCGGGCGAATACAATGAATTCAATTGAACAAAATAGAGCTTATAAGCAAATGTATGCCAAAGATAAGCTCACCCTCGGTTTCTTTATCCCGATTGAAGCTCATAAAGGCCGTGACATTCCGACCATGGAAAACCAGGCTCAACTGGCTCGCCGCGCAGACGAGTTAGGCTTCTCCGCGCTCTGGTTTCGCGATGTTCTTCTGCATGATCCCTCTTTCGGCGATGCGGGCCATCTGTATGATATGTGGATTTATTTGACCTATATCGCTGCGGGCACCAACCAGATAGCGCTTGCCACCGGCAGCGTTGTATTGCCGCTTCATCCTCCGGCACGGGTTGCAAAAATGGCGGCTTCTTTAGATCAATTGTTTCAGCAGCGTTTGATCCTTGGCGTTTCGTCCGGAGACCGCATGTACGATTTTCCGGCTCTAGGCGTTTCTCATGCCGATCGATCCGAGCTCTTCCGGGAATCCTTTGCTTATTTGCAAAAGGTTATTTCGGAATCGTTCCCGATCATTTCCTCACCTCTCGGCGTCATGCAAGGAAATGTAAACCTGATTCCCAAACCGTCCGGAAGGGTGCCTACCTTCATTACGGGCTACAGCCAACAAACCATAGAATGGATTGCCGAGCATGGAGACGGATGGGTGTACTATCCCCGGAACGTGGCCAATCAGGCCCGGTCCATTGCGGAATGGCGCAGATGCATCGAAGAGAAAACACCCGGCGTGTTTAAACCGTTCTCCCAGTCGTTATTCATCGATCTGAGCGAGGATCCGGACGAAATGCCTACCCCGATTCATCTGGGGTACCGGCTAGGCAGGAACTTGCTGATTGAACTCTTGGAAAGCTTCCGGGAAATCGGGGTCAATCACGTCGCGCTCATTCTTTCCCTGGGGATCCGGCCGGCTGACGATGTGCTTGAAGAGCTTGGACAATTCGTCCTTCCCCACTTTCCCACCCATACGCATGAACACATGCATAGACCTTAGGAGGTAACGAAAGATGCTTATATCCATTTTGGATCTTGCCCCCATCGTTGTGAACGCTACAGCGGCAGATTCGTTCCGCAATACGCTTGATCTCGCGCAGCATGCCGAAAAGTGGGGCTATAACCGTTACTGGCTTGCCGAGCATCACAATATGCCGGGGATTGCCAGCTCGGCCACATCGCTGGTTATCGGCCATGTCGCAGCGGGCACCAAGAAGATCCGCGTAGGCTCCGGCGGCATCATGCTGCCCAATCATGCTCCTCTGGTCATTGCCGAGCAGTTCGGGACGCTGGAATCGCTCTACCCGGGCCGCATTGACCTGGGGCTCGGAAGAGCCCCGGGGTCCGATCAGCTTACAGCCCGGGCTCTGCGGCGCGGTCTGGGAAGCGACGGTCATGATTTCCCCGAGCTGCTAAGCGAGCTCCGGGCCTACTTGAACCCGGCAGCCGCCGACGCCCGTCCGATGGGCGTGCGCGCCATTCCCGGCGAAGGTCTGAATATCCCGATCTGGCTGCTCGGCTCCAGCGGCTTCAGCGCCCAGCTGGCCGGCCAGCTGGGCCTTCCCTTCGCCTTCGCCAGCCACTTCGCTCCGGATTATATCAAGCAGGCTTTAGAACTGTACCGCAGCAATTTCCGTCCATCGGAAGCGCTGGATAAGCCTTACGTCATGATTGGCATTAACATCATTGCCGCGGACACGGACGAAGAGGCCCGTAAGCTGGCTACGTCACAGGAGCAGCAATTCCTGAACCTCATCCGCGGCGGCACCGGCCCCTTGAAGCCTCCGGTAGAAAGCATGGATGCTCTGTGGTCTGTCCATGAAGAAGCTATGGTTCGCAGACAATTGAGTTATACCATTGCCGGGAATAAAGAGACGATTCGGAAGGAATTGCCTGCTTACCTTCAAGCAACGCAGGCCGACGAATTGATCGTCGCCGGGCAAATTTATGATCATCAAGCCCGTTTGCGATCCTATGAAATTTTAGCCGAGGTCGTGCAATAACATAAACGTGACCTATATGAAGGACCTGGCCGAGTGGCCAGGTCCTTTGTTGTGCACATCCATGAATCAGACTTTCCCCGTGCCGGTTCTGCTCTCCGGAAGCGCCCGTTAAGGACGAATGCCCTCGCTGACCGGCGCCTGCTTGGGAAGCCACGTCTGCTCGAGCAGCAAGGCGGTCAAAATCCCCACCAGCACGCCGTTACTCATGATATACTGCAAGACCGTCGGCAATCCGGAGAAAACGGCTTGCGGCAAAAACATAACTCCTGTTCCAAGCGTAAGCGAAAGGCCAAGGATGGTCAGACGCCGTTGATCCAACGTTTCTTTCAGGACCGAGCTGATCCCAATCCCGACCATCTGTGAAAACAACGCCAGCATGGCTGCATTCGCAACGGGCTCGGGCAGCGTGGAGAGGAACGCGTATACGAACGGAAAAAAAGAAGCCGCGGCAAACGCCAGACAGGCGATAAAGAACGGAAGCATCCGGGTCTGACCGGTCGTGCGCACAAAGCCTGAAGAGACGGAAAAGGGAACGGTTGCTATCGTTGAAAATACGGACGCCAGGATTGTCGATACACCGCTGATCAATCCGCCCTTCTCTAAACGACCTTCACGGCCGACAGGCTGGCCTGTCATCTGCTCTCTTTCACTAAGAACCTGCCGCATAGAGGATACCGAAACGATGACACTGGAAACGAGTACAAGCGAGACCATGACCGAGGAAACGAACGTGCCTGCGTCCAGCCGCGGCAATCCCCATGCGAATAGATCCGGTAAGGATACAAGTGCCGTCGCCCGGGGCATACTTTCTCCCCCGTTCACCAGCACAAAGACCACCCACCCGGCAATCATCCCTGTGAGGACCGCATAGCTTTTCATCCAGCTTTTCCCCCAGATGGAGAGAGCCAGCACCAGGAGGAAGACGGAGAATGAAACGGCGACATTGCCCGGCTCAATCGGGGTCGACGTCCCGCTGAACCCTATCATTCCCTTTAACATGGCGCCGCTTAATTGAAAAGTGAGGATGATCAAGTAAACCCCGTTGACCAGAGGTGTAAATAACTTGAGCATCTTTTCCATCCAGCCCGCCGCCCCAAGGACCGCCAAAATCGTGCCCGCCAGCAGCATGGAGCCTTCCAGCAGCCGCAAGTTCTCCATGGGATCCTGTTGATTTAAGAAAGCCATCTGCCCCATTAAAACAAAAACCCCAACCCAGATGCCGGCCGGACCGTCAACGATAGGCAAGCGGTGACCTAACCATCCCCCCAATAAAGTCGATACCCCCACGACAAGGAACGTGCGCTGCATGAACCCGGAAATTTCATCGGCGGGCAGTTGATAGGCATGGCCGATGATGATCGGAAACGCTATAGATCCGGCAAGCAAAAACATAAACCATTGAATGGAGGCCATAGCCGTTCCCCATGATCCGTTTTTCATTCTTGATCTCCTCTTCTTCCTCTTCGTAATGGTAACCGAATCTTGACATTTATTCTCTAAGATTACTCTTACTCCCCCTGCAGCTCAAGATTTTTTTGGCATCCGCGTATAGGGATAAGTGCCCTTTTCCCGCATGCCGGCATATGATGCAGTATGTTAAGCGAAGGATCCATGGCTGTACGAAGCAGGGAGAGGCATAGATCCGGCGCGACAAAGCTCAACTTCACCGCGGGAGGAAAAACATGAATCAACAACAACTATCCGGACAGAGCCCCCTGGCAGTACCCCCATCCTACCAGCCGATGCAGCCGGGTCCGGCTCAACCGTCTATTTATCCTTGGCCTCGTCAAGACTACATCCTGTATGAGGACTACTTTCAAGACGTACGCGATCATGACTACTACTTTCATGATGATTATGTTCATGACTATTGGGATCAGCCGGAGCCTGCCTGGCACCATCCATGGGATCATCACGAACACCGCTACTCTTGGTGGCATGACGGGCTGTGGCACGACAACCCCTACCCTCCATCCCTCTTGCCGGCTTATCCTGGCTTTATCGATTAAAGAAAGCCGACACCCCTACTACGGGTGTCGGCTTGAGTCCTATCCAATATAGCGGCTAGTTTCCCTTGGATAACTAGCCGTGCAAACCTCCTTGCAGCCTTGGGCGATGCCGATACGGGCCGACTGCGATTTGGATCAGACTCGTTTTGCCTTGCGGCGTTAACCGGTAGATCTCATCGCACACAGCCGCATCAAAGGCGAGCAGCGGATGTCCTCCCATCCCGAGAGCGGATGCCGCAAGCAGTAACCGCTGCACGAGCATTCCCGCTTCCATCTGTTGGATGCGGTATCCTCTGTAGCCCAGTTCAGACTTGTAGTGCTCCTTGTCCCCCGATACGTGCAGGCAGAGCGGCACCTGGAACAGATTGACAATGTCTGGAGGCGTCCCCTGCAGCAGCCGGAACCGGTGGTCACCGGGACGTATGGGCCGCAGCGCATGAGCTGAGCGGTCATAGCGGTAAGCGCCATCCGGGACGCCTTCTACATGATGTAAACAGCCATGCAGCGATACCCGGGACTCCGGCGGCCGTCCATGCGCTCCATCCAAGTCGTTCCAATACGGGAAGGATGCCGTCGCCTCGTGAAGCAGCGCGGCTACTTGCAGCCGGCTTACCTTGGCCAACGCGAAATCCATCGCCGGCGAATACCGCTTTCGGCAAGCCGAAGCCAGATCATAGGACAATCGCTTCACAGGAGGCAAGGCCACCGCCCGATCCCCGCCCTCAGCGGTTCGTCCTTCCCCGACCTGCCGGAACGATTCCCTCGAATCCAGCCGGGACGCTTCATTCATACGGATCAGCATCGGGTACTCCACCATTCTCCGCGACCGCACATAGTGGTCGTGCCGAACCGCAGGCAGCTCCTGGCCTAGTTGTGCGGCCGACCCCATCGTGCCTCCGTCGCTCCCGACCCCGAACCATGTGACTGCAGGCTCCACGGACAAAGGAATGACGGCGTACACGCTCTCCTCATTGTCGTTGAGCCCTATAAGATGGTTGACAGCCCGGTCGAGAAACTGGAAGTAAACCCCCGAAGCAAACTTGTAGCGTTTGGCCACCTCCAGCAGCTGCCCGATCAGCACGCCGGCATCCAGCCCTTGAAGGCGGTATGAGAAATTGTGGTATTTAAAAAAGTTTTTCCAATACATCGCCGACACAAAAACGGCGGCGAAACAAGCCGACACCTCGCAGCGGCCGCCAAGAGCCCGGGCCAGATACGAATCGAAATGTCCTTCGCGCAGCAAGACCAGGCGATGGTGCGCGGCATCGTAGTGGTATACCCCGGCAGGCAAATCGTCCAGTTTCAGATACACGTACAATTCATTGGCATACAGCCCCCCGCCGGACGGGGCAAACCGCCGGCAGGTTGAGCTCAGATCCGCGGATTGTTCCGCAGGATCCGACCAAAAGACGGATTGACTGAACTGCGTGAGTCCATAGGTGTACCAGAGGAAATGACCGATTTCGCGAAGAGCGGGCATCGAGGGCGATACCCGTCCCTCAAGCGTCAGCGGGATTTCAGCAGACAACGGGACCGTAGGCAGCCCCCGGTAGAGCTTATAGGCAAGCGGTGCGTCTTCCCAATCCACCTCCCAGTCCGCGGGTTTGTTCTGGTCGATGTCAACATGCAGATGGCGCAGAAAGGCATCCAGACTCATCTTTCCCTCCTACTCGCGTTTATGGAAACGGATGCGGATGCGGATTAAGCTGTTCAAGTGTGAGCGGCTGCTTCACATAGCCGAGTTCGGCCGGAACCCGCAGCACCCTTTCCAATCCTGTCAAGCGCGTCAAGTGATGTCCGAATGTCATCGGCAGCATGCCCGGTATCAGTACTTTCACACAGTGCAGTCCGTTTCGCCTCATCTCCGCCGTCGTCTGATTCACGACGATGACTTCGAGGTTCAAGCGGTTGAACACTTGAATCAAACTCATCAGATCATCAGTAAGATCGGCCCGTCTCTCCCTTGGCTTGAATTCCTCGTTAAAGGTTCGCAGCGGGCGCTTCTCATCGAGCAAAAAGTGCAGGCGTTCTTCCGCCTGCGGCAAACCGTACAGCATGGAGTGGTGTTCCATCTGCTGCACCAGGGACGAATCTTGGAGCATTCGCGCATATTCCTCCCGGTTTGCCTCAAATTTCTCGTCCATCGTCCGCATCATACCGGCCAACTCGTAAATCGCGCCTTTCACCGCCCGGATCGGGTCCAGATGGGAGCCTGCTGCACAGATGAGGTTCAGCCCGGTCGGCTTCCTGTTTTTCGCCACGGCCCAGACGCTGGGGATCCCGTTCTCCATCGTCGCGTTAAATACATGCAGATCGAATCCCGCCACGGCCTGCACACGCTCGACCATCAACTGCAGCTCCTCGTCGTCCGCTGAACGAAGCTCGAGGCGCGGGAGCGGCAATTGCGCGTACCAGGTCAGCAAGAAGGAATCGCGCTCCACGATCTCCAAAATACCGTAAAATATAGCTTCCTCCAGGCTTCCGCCCAAGGCGCAGCCGTTGGAGGTTTCATAAACGAAGCCGTGTCCGCAGCCCAAGCTGTAATAGGAGAGCAGCTCCGGAACGAGAATCGGCCGTTCCTGCAGGAACGAATAGCCCCATACCCAGTCGATTTTACGATCGGGATGAAACGGCTTGAACGGAAACCTGGGACGCTCATACTGCGCCTTGTCGTGCACGCCAACCTGGAAAGGGTTGAGCGCTTGGTCCCGCAGACGGCTGAAGCTGTCGCGGATGACGGTCCGCTTGCCCCGGGGAGTAACGCCGCCGTAGCGCTCCAAAGCCTCCAGAACGGCGGTCAGCTCGCTTTCCGCATAGGAGTGCGTCCGGCCCGCCGAAACTTCATCGCCCGCGAACAGCGGCTGGTTCACCGTTACATCGGCAAACGGCGACACGAGATCTACCATTTTTCCGTTCAACAGGCCGGTCCGGTAATCCAAGTAGTCTTTGAGCAAAACTTGCTTCAGTTCGTCCAGCGGACGGCAGCGGAAGCTGTCCGGGCTGCTCTTCGGATTAGGCTGCAGCGAAATGTGCGCAGCTTCCGGCGAATCGTCGGGCACTTGCCCGCAAACGGAACAAAGCGGGTTGGGCAGGAAGAAGTGAAGCGAGCTGCGCAGCGTTTTCAGGTTGATGGCATATACCTTGTCTCCCAGTAAGGCCGGTTCTCCCTGAAGCGCTCGCCGGGCTTCCGCCGCGAGCAGGTGAGCCGCCTGCAGCAGCCCTGTGCGAGACGCCCACGCATCGCGGCGGAAGCCCTCGTGCGCAGCCAAGCTTTGCCGCAGCTCCCACATTTCCTTGCGGTCGCGCCCCGCCATCAGATGCCGCATGTCGGCGCACTGCGAGCACCCGGGGATACCCGGGCGAACCAGCGGTCCGATGAGGCCCTCGCCGAAGTGGACGAAGCCCCGTAACCAGGCAATGCCGGCCGACTGGAACATCTCTTCGGCCTCATGATACGCGGAGGGATGCCACGCATCATGCAGCAGCAACGCCAACTCCGCTGCTTGCGGGATGCCATCTCTCAAGCCTGTTTGACGAACGACCTGATATTGGGCGGACAACTCGCTGCATACATAGTCGGCCAACAGTCCATCTCCGACAACCGCGACGACAGCGCTCATTGATGCTCCTCCTCTCGCCATACCACGCCGAACGCACCCGCCAGCTCCTCTTCCCACAACGGTTCCGCCGTCAGCTCGAAGACTTCGAGCCGCTTCTGATTCCGCTTCAAGACCTGCAGGGCCGATTGCAATACCTTCGACTGCTCCCCGTCTTCACACGGGGAAATCACGAGGCTTTGCCGTGCGTTTCTTTCAGGCTGCAGGGATAACACCTCGACGGCTTGCGTCAGACGCGCCGCCGGATGTTGTACCTTCAGCAGCGCCTGCTGCAAGGCTTGCCGCAAGGCCAGCGTCGCATTCAACCCTGCACTGCCGTACCAGCGACCGCCCGTTCCGATCCACGCTACGGGGAATCCGCACAGTTCCTCCCCCAGCCCGATCATCGGTTCTCCTTGCAAGGTAGTCAACGCCTGTAAATAATACCGGCAGCGGTCATCCTCTACCGCACGAAGCCGCAGCGGAATGACCGTTGTCTGCCGCTCCTCTTGCCGCTTGCGCAGTTCCTCGTCCAAACGATGACGCAGCCCGCGGCTAACGCCTTCCGCGACGGTTGCCCCTGCTCCCACACCGACGAATTCATGCGGTTGCACAAGCTTACCCTCTGCCAGCGGCCGGACCATACGCGACAGATACGCTTCGATCCCGGCCAGCCCCGCTTCCCTTCGCGCTTCCTCATGCGTCAGCCCCGCAGCAATGATGTCCGGCAGCGGCATAACCGGCCCCTCCGAGAGCGGATCGGCCGGCCGGACGCGGCATAGCGCCAACGGCAGCTGCTTCAAGTCGCCCTCCTCCCAACTGTGGAAAATGCCCGATTGCGGCGATGTCAGCTGGTTAAAGAAAGGAAGCAAACCCCCGGATTCATCCCCGTCCTTGCTGTGTTCGAGCCGCACATCGAGATCTTGAACCCATTGGACGGCGGCACGTCCGGTCACCAGCGGATGGGGGACGAACGTATGCCAGCCGCCTTCCAGCGTCTCCAGATCAAGGAGGAAGAATTGATTGTACAATTCCGCTTCGGTCATGCCCGTAATCGTTTTAAACAGCTCAAACACAATGACATTCGCGAGCATCGCTCCCGCTACGGAAGAAAACGGGTGCAGCTGCGGGTCTTTGTCGATGGCGGACCGGTGTATCCGGCGCCAAGCCGACTCCCAGCACCCCTCGGAGTCCGGGTGCACCACAGGGCCGGCGAAACCGACCTGCTGCATACACATGGCGGGGAGAAACACCTTCTTCTCAGCTCGGCAAACCGCATGAAGAGCCCTCAGTTCCTCGGTATTGCCCTCCTCCGACACATACAGAATCGAATGAAACGGCTGCACGGCTTCGCGCCAGCCCTCTTGCAGGCCAACCTCTACAAGCGCCGCCTCGGGATCGGCTCTGCGGGCATGCGCCTCCAGTTCCGCCAACCGCCACCGGTGGGCCGGCTCCGACTTCGTGATCAGCACGTGGACCTTAGGCATGCCGGATTCGAACAACGCCGCAACGAGCGAGGCCAGGAAGGAACCTGAGCCGACCGCCAATACCGGGGCTTCCCGATAGGATTGGAAACGGTACGCGCCCGAATCGCCGAAATTGTCCAACAATTCAATTTGCGGGGCAAAGTTTTGGAGAACTTCGTCCGGCAATTGATGCGGGCGGTCTTGACTCACATCCCGGACAAAACCGTTTTCGTACATTTTTCCTGCGATTTCATACACCCGATTCCGATACGGTTCCGGTAATCCGTTCGTCAAATCGTCCAACGTGTACTTGCCGTTGAACACCGGGATCAGCTTCTCGATCCATTGATCGATCGTACTGCCTTCCAACTTGAACGAGCCTGAGTTATTTCGAAAATAGACATGGCCATCTGGATCAGGAAGAAAAAACGTATCCCCTTTCACTTTCAGACGCATAGAAGGATTCAAACCCGTCATTCCGCTCCTCCTTACCGCGAGCAGCTTTATAAGCTGTGCCCTCACGTTTTATCTTTATCTTATGTACGGCTTGTTGTCCCACTTGCCTAATCTTTTTCTTGTTGAGAAAAAACCCCTGCGAAACAAATGCATGGTCTGCGCAGGGGTTACCTTTTCTTCAATACCAGCCGCGGTTTCCTTCAGAAAACTAGCCTGCGAAACAACGGTGGGCACAACCGCCGCAGCCGCCGCAGCCGCCGCAGCCACCGCAGCCGCACCGGAAGCCGCCACAGCCGCACCGGAAGCCGCCGCAGCCGCACCGGAAGCCGCCACAGCCACAACGGAAACCGCCGCAGCCGCATCGGAAGCCGCCTCCGCCGCACTGGAAGCCGCATAGTCGAGCCGGATCGTACTGGCCTTGGTACTCCATAGGTACCATCTCGCCTGCTTGGAATTCACTAATTTTCAATTGTTGAAGCTCTTTTTTGAAATCATCCATGATTTAACCTCCGAAAATTTAGTTTAGTTGGAGTTTGCCGCGTAACAGGAATGTGCAGGAAGCACGAGCTTTAGGCAAACGCACCATCCAACATATACTGCAACTGTATGAAGGAGGCTCCGCTCTTGTTACTGATTTTCTCCTTTTTCTTTGCAGCCCTTGGCCACATGCAGGCCCCATCCCGCTTCCATCGGCGGAGATTCCACAGCTGCCTATACCTTCTTGCCCCGGAAGCTTCCCCGCATCATGGAAAAAACAAATAAGGCACCCTCAACAGGTGCCCTTACCGCTTACCGCACAATGAGAAATATATTTCCGCAGATTGCGCATCGGACCTGATATCCGAACGCCTTCATCCTTGTTCCCTTTCAAGGACGAAGGCTATTCCTTCAGTGTGTAGCCATTGATCTTCAAGTGAGCTTGAAACATCTCCGCTGCTGAAGGCAAGTTCTCTTTCGAAGGCCACGTGTCAACATCCCAAATTTGAGATTTGTTTAAAGCTCTGGAGCAATGGATAAAACATTCCTCCACCTCAACCACAACGCTAAGTAAAGGAGGCTCTTGGTTCGCGGGCCACTTTGGCATAACGTCAGCGGTTTTGACTACACAGGCACGTCCATTAATCCGCAGCACTTCATGGAGTCCGGGGATGAGAAAGAGAAGTCCGGCATGAGGGTTGGATAAAATGTTAAACATTGAATCCCCCCGTCTGTTGCCCGGTTTTTCGGGGATCATCAATCGACGCTCATCCAGAATGTGCACAAATCCCGGCTGATCCCCCCGGGGGGAAACGTCGCATTTCCCTTCTGCGCTGCTGGTCGAAATGAATACAAGTGGCGACATGGAGATGAAATCCTGGGTACGTTCATCTAACTGAGCAACACTTTTCTTTACAACCGCTTGGTGAGGCGTCCCTACCAGCTCTCTTAACTCGTTCTGCGAACGAATGGAAAGTTCAAAAATATCGCTACCGTCCATGGTTGAATTCCTCCGTCTTCTGGTCAAAAATGGTCATCGTCATCCGCCTTACTTCACTCTCATCAGCAAATACACAAAATACGGTGCGCTAACCATGGAAATGACCAGTCCGGCGGGAATCTCGGTGGGCGGCAAGGCGTTTTTTCCAATCGTATCCGCCAGCAGCAGGATGAGCGAGCCCAACAGCGCCGCTGTCGGCAGCAGCATCTGATGTCTGGGCCCGACAAGGCGGCGGGCGATATGGGGAGCGATGAGGCCCAGGAAGGAGATTCCTCCCCCGGCAGCCACACCGAGACCCGCCAGCGCCACCGCCAGCACGAGAAGGATGAGGCGCTCCCGGTCTGCACGAACACCGAGTCCCATCGCCACCGGACTGCCCAAATTTAATACATTAAGCGTATGAGCTTTATACAGCGTGTACGGAAGCAGCACCGTATACCAAGGCAGCAGCGCCCATACAAACGACCACTGCGTCGTCCACAAATCGCCCGACAGCCAGACCGCCGCTTTCATGAAGTCAAGCGGATTCAGCCTCAGCTGCAGGGCAATCAGGATAGCGCTCAGACCGGCGTTGATGCCTATCCCGACCAGAATGAGACGAGTGGCTTGAAGTCCGCGCTTCCAGGCAAATACGAAAATGAAAACTGCGGTCAATAAGGCCCCGGCAAAAGCAAAGAGCGGCAGCATGAACGTGCTTAGCGTGCTCAGCCCTCCGGTTGCAGTTTGAAACAAGGTGATATAAACGACGACCGCTAACCCCGCTCCCGCATTAATCCCCAGGATGCCGGGATCCGCCAGTTCGTTGCGCGCCGCGCTTTGCAAAATAGCCCCGGAAACCGCCATGCCGGCGCCAACGAGGAGCGCCAGCACGATGGAAGGCAGCCGAATGTGCAGCAGGATCAGCTGCTGTTTCTCGCTTCCGCTGCCGATGAGCGTCCGGAATACTTCGCCGGGTGACAGCGAAACGGCGCCGAGGTTCAGGCTGACTAAAGCGACAAGAAAGAGGAGCACCGCCAGCGCCAGCATCGTCCAACCAAATTTACCCGGCATGCTGTTCATGAGAACCGTCCCCCTTCTCTTCGGACTAAATACAGGAAGAACGGCACGCCCATGGCGGCTGTCACTACGCCAACCGGCGTTTCGTACGGCGGACTGATCATCCTTGCCCCTACATCGGCCAGCACCAGCAGAAAGCTGCCCAGCACGGCGGAAACCGGAAGCAGGAAGCGGTAGTCCGGCCCGACCAGCATGCGGCTGATATGAGGGACAACCAGTCCTACAAAGCCGACCGCCCCCGCTACGGCAACCGAGCTGCCCGTTAACAGCAGCACCGCGAAGACCCCGAGTATTTTAACCAGCATCACATGGATGCCCAGTCCCTTCGTCACTTCCACTCCCAGATTGAACAGCGTTAACGAGCGGGCGAGCAGGAGGGCCAGCGGAATGCCGATCGCACCGGCTGCCGCAAGCATCCGAACCGCCTTCCAATCGGTATTGGCCAATCCGCCGGCATACCAGAAGCTCATCTCTTTCGACACGTCAAAATGCAGCGCCACCACGGAAGTGAGCGAGCTCAGAAACATGCCGATCGCCACACCGGCAAGAGCCAGCTTGACCGGCGTAATCCCCCCTTTGGAGACGGAGGTAATCGTAAAAACAAAGAAGGCCGCGAGCCCCGCGCCGATCATCGAAGCGGCTGTCGCCCCAAGCGCCGAAACGCTCGGGAACAGCGTCATCGTGATCACGAGAGCGAACGCCGCCCCGTAAGAAACCCCTAGGAGCGAGGGCTCCGCGAGCGGGTTTCTTGTCATCGCCTGCATAATAGCGCCCGATATCGCGAAATAAGCGCCAATCAATATGGCCGCCAGAGCCCGCGGCAAACGGATTTCCCCGACGATTTGGTGAGTCGTATTACCGGCTTCATAATGAAACAAAGCCTCCCATACGGTTGCCAGCGTCAAGTTTTTCGTCCCGTAAACAAGAGAAAGGGCCAGCGCCAACAAGACACAAATGATGCCGACGGAAAACATCAAGCCGGTTCGCGCCCCCCGTCCCGCGGGTGCCTTGATTTGTCCGAACTGGTTCGTTGCCAATTACATTCAACCTTCCTAAACCGTTAATAGGGTACTGATGAGAATTATTATCATTATAAAAGTATGTAACGCTTGTTTCAATCACTTTCGCATAAAAGAGCCCGATTATGAAATTAATGGATGTTGACGATTATCTTGAGAATGGTTATCATTATCGTCGGAAACACATTCGAAGGAGGCCACTATGCTATTTCGCAAACAAACGATAGGATCGACCATTCTTATGATCTGCGCTTTATTCCTGCTGGCCGCATGCGGCAGCAATGACGGCAAGAGTACAAGCGTGAACGAAAGTCATAAACAGGCTGGAGCGGAATTGAAAGTAACGGACGCGATGGGCGAGGTGACCGTTCCCGCAGACGCCAAACGCATCCTCGCGCCGCACCTGGAAGATTCGCTGATAGCACTGGGGGTAAAGCCTGCGGCCCAATGGTCGATCGGCGCTACGGTGCTCGATTACCTGCAGACCGATTTGAAAGGCGTGCCTACAATCGGTTGGGATTTGCCGATCGAACAAACGATCGGAGCTGACCCGGACCTGATTATTTTCAGCTCGGCATCGGCTATCCAAAACGGGCAGTACGAAAGCTATAAAAAAATCGCCCCGACTTATATTTATAAAGATGCGGATAGCGCTGACTGGCGGAAGCAGCTGCAGATCATGGGCCAGCTGCTCGGCAAAGATAAGGAAGCCGCCGATAAGTTGGCCAGTTACGATGCGAAAGCCAAGCAGGCCAAGGAGAAGATCAAGGCGGCAATCGGCGACCAGACAGCCGCGATTCTTTGGGTGATCGGCGACCAGTACTATCTGTTTGAGAATAACCGGTTTGCGGCGAACGTCCTGTTCGGTGACCTCGCGGTCGCTCAGCCGAAAATGATCCAACAACTGCCTGCGGCGGAGAACACCTGGAAACCGATTGCTCTTGAAGCATTGGCCGATCTCGATGCCGACCATCTGTTCCTTGCCAGCAAGCCGGAAGAAGCCGGTCTGGACAAACTGAAGCAGAGCGCGATTTACAAAGGACTCAAGGCGGTCAAAGGCGGTCACGTGTATGAGATGGCCGATCCGAGTCCCTGGACGATCAGCGGCCTCATAGCCAACGAAATCACGATGGATCATATCGTTAAAGCCTTAGTGAAATAACGAGGATCGTTACAAAGAAACTCCCGGCTGAGCATACCGTCGCTTGGCCGGGAGTTTTTCGATTATTTTTTGCAAAACCTCCCGCACGTTCTACCGGCAGGCTGCTACCTGCTTCTCTCCTGCGTACCTCTGATATAGGAGATCCAATACACGAGCGCAACGAATAGCGAACCTCCAACCGCATTGCCCAGAAAGACAGGAATGAAATTACTGCCCCAATCGGCCCAGCTGGCATGACCTGCAAAAATTGCAGCCGGAATGATAAACATATTCGCGACCACATGCTGAAAGCCTATAGCTACAAAACCCATGATTGGAAACCATATGGCCACAATCTTCCCTGTGACATCGTCGGCCGAATAGGAAAGCCAGACGGCCAGTCCGACCAGCCAATTGCACCCGATGCCGGATACAAACGCCTGAAGAAAAGTTTCACCCAGCTTCGCATCGACAATCGACAGCGTTTTCGCCAGGAATGGACCTTCGGCCGTTAACCCGACCACATGACCGAAAAGGAACGCTACACAAACAGCGCCCAGAAAGTTACTCACGGTGATCCAAAACCAATTCCGCAGAAGTTGACGAAATGAAGCTTGCCCGGCAAGCATCGCCATCGTTACCAGCATCATATTCCCGGTCAGGAGCTCCCCGCCGCCGACGATGGTAAGAACGAGACCTAACGGGAACACAGCCGCCCCTAGAAACCCGGACAAGCTCCCCCACTCCTTGGGCATGCTCCCGCTGACACGAATATCCAATAAAAAGCCTAAAGCGATAAATGCGCCGGCCAAAAAACCGAGGGACAACAGCGTTGGAAGGGGCAAACTTATTTTGCGCTTGCCTGCCTCGATGCTTAATTCCGCGACCCGTTGAGGAGTATTGTAAGCCATTGATTACCTCCAACCCTTATTCCCTGTTAGGTTTTCCCTATTTGGACTTGTTATTCCTGATTTCTTTTCACAAATTTGGAGTTGTTTTTTTGTAACAAAACTGTATACTTAACAAGCGGTGTAAATAATTGTTGCCGCATTCTTCATCCTGTGTAAAAATAATAAATAGTAGTTTCTTACTTGCCATAGGCTTGATATGAATTAATTTTATGAAGGTGGTTGAACAACAGTGAGTATTCTTCAAACGATGAGTCAAGAAGAAGTGAACGCAAGAGATTACGTTCAGGACGTATACGAAACCGTCGTCAAACGCAATCCTCATGAAAGCGAGTTTCATCAGGCAATCAAAGAAATCCTCGAATCCCTAATCCCCGTTATCGCCAAGCATCCGAAGTATAAGGAACATGGCATTCTGGAGAGAATCGTTGAACCGGAGCGATTGATCAGCTTCCGGGTACCTTGGGTAGACGACCAAGGGATTGTAAGAGTGAACCGCGGATTCCGCGTACAATTTAATAGCGCGATCGGGCCTTTCAAAGGCGGATTGAGATTCCACCCTTCCGTCAACGCCAGCATTATTAAATTCCTCGGATTCGAACAAATCTTTAAAAATTCCCTTACCGGCCAACCGATCGGCGGGGGCAAAGGCGGATCGGATTTCGATCCGAAGGGGAAATCCGATGGAGAAATTATGCGGTTTACCCAAAGCTTCATGACCGAATTGTTTAAATATATCGGCCCCGATACGGACGTGCCTGCCGGCGACATCGGCGTAGGCGCCAGAGAAATCGGGTACATGTTCGGCCAGTATAAACGAATCCGCGGTGGCAATGAAGCGGGCGTGCTGACAGGTAAAGGCATTGTATACGGCGGCAGCTTGGCACGTACGGAAGCTACCGGATACGGTACCGTTTATTTTGTTAATGAGATGTTGAAATCGAAGGGATTAAGCTTTGAGGGAAGCACGGTTGTCGTTTCCGGATCAGGCAACGTAGCGATTTACGCGATCCAAAAGGCCACCCAGTTAGGCGCAAAAGTCGTTGCATGCAGCGATTCTAACGGGTACGTCTATGACAAAAACGGAATCAATCTCGAGACGGTACAGAGATTGAAGGAAGTCGAAAGAAAACGCCTCAGCGAGTATGTGAAGGAGCATCCGGACGCGATCTACTCGGAAGGCTGCCAAAACATCTGGACGATTCCATGCGATATCGCGCTGCCTTGCGCTACGCAAAACGAAATCGATGAGACCTCCGCCAAAATATTGGTCTCGAACGGTGTTCAAGCCATCGGCGAAGGCGCCAACATGCCTTCCACGCTCGATGCCATCGACGTATTCTTAAAAGCCGGTGTGTTATTCGGACCCGCCAAAGCCGCCAATGCGGGTGGCGTAGCGGTTTCTGCGCTCGAAATGTCGCAAAACAGCATGAGATATTCGTGGTCCTTCCATGAAGTCGACGACAAGCTCCATCAAATTATGAAAAATATTTATAGAAACTCCGTCAACGCCGCTGAGGAATACGGTCATCCCGGTAATCTCGTGGTAGGCGCCAACATTGCCGGATTCCTTAAAGTCGCGGACTCTATGATCGCGCAAGGTGTCATCTAATCATGAACCAAGCACCTCTTCTGACGAAACGTTGGAAGAGGTGCTTTTTTTTTCCTATCCATGGGGCAGTCGGGGCTTCCTGAACGAAAGAGGGGAATAATTCGGATGAAGCCGCGCATCCTAACCACATGAATGGAGGGAATGTAAAAAATGGATGCAGGGCCTGAAGATATGCTGTACATGAGAACATTAATAGCGAATGTCGTTTTTGTCGGAGAACCGGGGAGCGATGACTGGGTGTTGGTGGATGCGGGTGTCTATACGTTTGCCGATAATATTGCAGATACCGCGAAAAAACGGTTTCGTTCCGTTCAGCCGCGAGCCATTGTACTGACCCACGGACACTTTGATCATGTCGGGTCACTTGCAGATTTATTGGAGCTCTGGGACGTTCCGGTATATGCTCACGAAAAAGAACTCCCCTATCTTACGGGGAAGGCGGATTACCCCGAGCCTGATCCAACCGTCGGAGGCGGCTTGATGTCGCAAATATCGCCTCTTTATCCTCGTAAAGGCATCGATATCGGTCAGCGGGCTCAAGCGCTGCCGGATGATGGCAGCATCCCCGTGATGCCCGGCTGGCGATGGATTCACACGCCCGGACATACGGAGGGGCATGTTTCCTTATTCCGCGAATCGGACCGGACGCTCATAGCCGGGGATGCTTTTATTACAGTCAAGCAAGAATCAGCGCTCGCCGTCATCACGCAACGTGCAGAAATTCATGGACCTCCCGCTTATTTTACCGCGGAGTGGGACAAGGCCTGGGCATCCGTCAAACGCTTGGAAGCTCTCAAACCGCTCTTCGCCGTTACAGGACACGGCATCCCTATGTTCGGGGAAGAGCTTGAACAGGGACTGGCCAGGCTGGCCCGCGATTTCGATAAGCTGGCGATTCCGGAGCATGGCCGATACGTCCATCATCCTGCTGAAGTATAACCTGGTTAGGCGTCCTTCAGGACAGCAGACGAGGCGTCCTTCTGCTTGGATAAGAACAGATTCAACAAAATAGCGGTCAAGGAACCGGATACGATGCCGTTTTGCATGAGCATTTTCGCAAAAGCCGGCAGTTGGTCGAACATTTGCGGCAGCGTCGCCGAGCCCAGGCCGACAGCGATGCTGCATGCGGCAATCAGCAGGTTGCCATCCTTGCGCAGATCAACTTCTGACAAAATCGAGATGCCCGAGGCCGCAACCGATCCGAACATGACGATCATCGCGCCGCCAAGCACGGCGCTGGGGATGACTGTCGTTAAAGCCGCCAGCTTAGGCAGCAGGCCCAAAATAACCATGATGCCTCCCGCAGCAAAAATAACATCCCGGGATTTAACGCGGGTCAGCGAGATCAGCCCGACATTTTGGGAGAAAGCCGTGTATGGAAATGCATTGAAAATTCCGCCGAGCATAATAGCAAGACCTTCGGAACGCAGGCCGTTCACAATCTGCTTCTTCTCGACCTTCTGTTCAGTCGCTTTCCCTACTGCAAAATAAACGCCGGTGGACTCCACCATACTGACAATATTGACGATAATCATCGTGAAAATAGCCGTGATGCTGATTTGGGGAACGCCGAAGTAGAACGGCTGCGCAATGCTAACCCACGACGCTTCCGCAACGGATGAGAAGTGAACGATACCCATGGCATACCCGGCAGCCGTTCCGGCCACCAAGCCTACGAGCACGGAAATGGAACGCAAAAATCCGGTAGCCAGACGGTTAACGATTAAAATAACGAGAAGCGTGCCTAGCGCAAGCAGCAAATGATGCAGCTGGCCGAAATCGGCGCTTCCCTGGCCGCCTGCCGCATTGTTCATCGCCACCGGAATTAAGGAAAGCCCGATAATCGTTACCACGGAGCCGGTCACAATCGTAGGGAAAAACCTTAGCATTTTGCCATATAGCGGTGCGGCCAAAACAACGAACAAGCCGGACAGAATAATGGCTCCGTACGCGGTAGCCAGATTCGAAGCGGAGGCAATCGCAATGATCGGGCCAACCGCAGTGAAGGTGCATCCCAAAATAACAGGCAGTCTGCTGCCAAAATACTTCGTTCCCATGACTTGTAAAATCGTCGCGATCCCGCATGTAAATAAATCGGCTGCGATCAGATAAGCCATCTGGGTGCCGTTCAGCTTAAGCGCTCCACCCACAATCAGCGGCACGATGACAGCGCCCGCATACATCGCCAGCACGTGCTGAAAGCCCAGGGTAACCACTTTCTGTTTGCTTAACATCCTGCATTCTCCTTCATCTGATGGATTGACGTATCGTCTTCGTCTTCTACAAAGCGAACCTCACCTGGCGACATCGAGGCGATCCGGGCCAGGGCGTGAACGCGCACACCCTTTTGCTCCAGCAGGGCGCGACCTTCTTGAAAGCTTTTCTCAATCACACAGCCGACACCCAGCAGCTCCGCTCCCGCTTCTCTCACGATATCGACGAGCCCCACAAGAGCTGCGCCCGTAGCGAGAAAATCGTCCACAATCAGCACTTTATCGTTCGGGCCCAAGTATTTCTGAGAGACGCTGACCTGGTACGTCTCCTGCCGGGTGAATGAGTGCACGGATGCCGCATACACATTCTCGGAGAGCGTGACGGCTTTCTTTTTCTTGGCATAAATAAAAGGAACGCCAAGCGCGATCCCCGCCGCCATCGCAAATTGAATACCGCTGGCTTCAATGGTCAGCACTTTGGTAATCGGCTCATTGGCAAATATCCGCCCGAATTCCCGCCCGATCTCCAGCGCCAGCTGCGTATCGACCTGATGATTCAAAAATGAATCGACTTTCAGCACCGTATCGGACAATATGAGTCCCTCTTGACGTATGCGCTCTTCAAGTAATTTCATGCTACATGTCCCGCTCCTTCTCCAAAATAACAAAAAGGACAGACTCCCTGAGCTATTTCTCTCAAGTGAAGCCTATCCTTCCGGGCTTTTATCCCTTATGGTGTAACACGTAAAGTGTCTGCATCACTCGGACCAGTCCTTCTTCCGCAAAGCAAAAGAAACGGAACCCTAGATGCGCTCTCACTCATAGTCGGACGATTACAATGGTCATCCGGTAGAAACTTATGGGCCATATCCCCAAAATTATACGAGTCGTTTGAAGTTATACCATGTTATAGTACACACTCTTTCCTGCGTTTTCAAGAGGGAATTTGACACAACACGACAATTTTCGCAATTCTCCTGGTTCAGCTAGCTCGCTTCTACAAAGAACTGTGCTATATGCTGAGATTGAAGAAACAAGCAGCTGATTATACAATGAAGGGAGACATTCGGTTAAAGGGTGGGCCGCGCATGAATCAAGAGGAACGAATAAAAGCGATCGTGGATTATTTGAAACTGAATGCGAAGATCAGCATGGAAAAGCTTTGCTCCATGTATGGGGTTTCTTACGATACGGCTAGACGCGATTTGGTGAAAATGGAGCAGGATGGCTTAATCGTTCGTATCCGCGGAGGAGCTATGCTGCCTTCTCTAACTAAACATATTAGCAGCTACAAGGAGCGGTTGGGCGACACGGAAAACAAACGCTCCATCGCTTTTGCGGCAGCTTCGCTTATCCAGGACGGCGATTATCTGCTTATGGATACAGGCACCACAACGCAATATACGGCTGAATTTTTGACGACCCAAAATAACGTAATTGTGACCAATTCCATCGATATCGCAGCCATCCTGTGTGAGAAGCCTCAAACCACCACCCATCTGTTGGGCGGGCAATTGAATACTTGGCACCGCTACGCTTTCGGCCCTCGCGCCATCGAAATGCTAGCCGACATCAGAGTGGATAAACTTTTCCTCGGCACGTGCGGCATTTCGACCGAAGGCTTGTTCGCCCCTACGGTGGAGGAAGCCTACATGAAAAGAGAGATGATCAAAAGAGCAAACCAAATCATTGTGCTGGCCGATTCAGCCAAATTTGATAAGCATCTTTTCCACCGCGTATGCTCGTTCGACCCTATCGATATCCTGATCACGGACGCCGAACCGAAGCCGCCTTTCGATAAAATATTAACCGATTTCAACATTAAGCTTATGATCTCGCCGAGTTAGATCGGCAATGCGGCCTCACGCTCACAAACTGTGCGCGGTCTACGGAATTCTTGCAGGCGGCGGAGCTGAGAAAGCAAGCAGCGCCCCGATGGCCCAGAAGATGACCATCATCCATAGAATGGGGTTGTAATTCCCGATATGGTCGTAGGCCCACCCCAGCTGAATGGGGCCTAGTGCAGAACCGAAAACCATTGCGGTCGTTGTCACGCTGTTAATCTTCGCCAAATGCTTGCGGCCAAAGTAATTCGGCCATATGACGCTAAGAGGCGCATTCACCAACCCTTGACCGGCTCCCCATATCATGGCAAAGAGGTATATCATCGTTTCCGACTGCGCGGTAATCAGCAGAGCCGGGGTCAGCATGTTTAATCCAAAGGTTAAGCCGAGCATCGTGTGAACCCGGACGCGTTCCACAATAAAGCCCGCAAACAACGAGCATATGAAGCTGATCAAAGGAACGAAGCTTAAGATAAAGGCGGTTGTCATCCGATCGATCTGGTGTTCGTTCAAGATCGAGAAAATTTGGATGGTAATTCCGCCGTAGACCATAGCCGGTATCGCGGTGCAAACCAGTATAAACCAGAAGGCTCTTGTTCTCATGGCCTCCGATAACGTCCAAGAATCTTCGCCGGCAGAGCTGTGCGAAGATTCTTGATCCGAATCCGACGATGCATGATCCGGCAGCAACCCGACATCCTCCGGTTTATTTCGCACCCAATAAAAGGCTGCAGGAGCGAAACAGCATAATATGGCGGCTCCCAGCACCCTCCATGCCGTCTGCCAGCTATAGGCTTCAATCAACCAGTTATTCACTGGCGGAAAGACAGCCGCGCCCAGCAATCCTCCCAGACCGGCAAAACTTAAAGCCCGGCCTCTGCGCTTTACAAACCATTGGGAAACCAACGTATTTGGAATTAAAAACATCGATCCCTGTCCAAATAATCGTATCATCAAAAATCCGATAAAGAGAGTAACCGTACCTGCCGCAAAGCTGTTCCACAAACAAGCCAGTCCCAGCAAAACAGCAGTCCATGTCATCATCACTCTATGGCCGTAGCGATCGGTCAATTTGCCCACACCAAACAAAAGAATCCCGGCGATCATCGTTGCTAGCGAGTAAATGCTCGAAACCGTTGTTCGGTCCATATGGAATTGTGCCATATAAGACTCGATAAAGACAGCATTGGAATAGGCTTGGCCTGGTCCGGAGAAGAAGATGGCCCATCCGCTGATCAGCACGATGTACCACCCATAATAAATCGTTGTTTGTATAGGAACCAAGGGCATGCAGGTTCGTTTCGATACCATGTCGTCGTTAGTAAGCGGCACAAAACTCCTCCTGCCTGTGACAAGCGTCAAACCGGATATACCGGATTTATTTAATACCGGACGTTGCAATTCCCTCGACGATATATCGCTGGAAAAATAAGAAGATGAAGAATACCGGTATAATGGACAGCACCGACATGGCAAACAACGAACCGAGCGCAGCCTCTCCGCCCGCATCAGTGAACATCCGAAGCGCAAGCGTCACCGTATATTTCTTCACGCTGCTAAGATAAAGAAGCTGGCTGAAAAAGTCGTTCCAAGTCCAAATAAATGTAAAAATCGTCGTGGTCACGATGGCCGGAGTGGTTAACGGCAAAATAATCCGCGTATAAATACTAATCGGTCCGCATCCGTCTACGGTTGCCGCTTTATCCAGCTCTCGCGGCAGGGAGCGAATAAATTGCACGGTAAGATACACGAAAAATCCTTCAACGGCAAAAAATTTCGGTACGACGATAGGAAGTATCGTATTGACCCATTCCAATTTATTGAAAATAATATATTGCGGAACAACCAGCACATGCATGGGAATCATCATCGTCATCAACATCAGGGCAAACATCGCTTTCTTCCCTTTGAACTCCAGCCGTGCAAAGGCATACGCCGCAAGCGAGCAGGATATGATATTGCCAACGACGGCCAGCCCGACCATAAGCAGAGAATTCATATAAAAGGTCGTGAACGTAGTGCCCGATGTACCTTTCCACCCTTTGATATAATTCGAAAGTGTCAGGTTTCTCGGCCAAAGGCTGTTATCTGTCAGAATGGTTTCCGTCGGTTTAAATGAACTGATGATCATCCATAGGATCGGGTACAGCATGATGATGAACCCTGCGATGATGAGTGCGTGAAGCAGCAGCTTTTGAACCTGAACCCTCATTGCCATTATATCTGTCACTCCTAATCGCCGTAATGAACCCATTTTTTCGAGGTAATAAAGATCAACCCTGTAAAGAAAGCAATGATGACGAGAAGCGCCCAGGCCATCGCGGAGGCGTAGCCCATCTGAAAGTTACCGAAGCCGTTCTGGTATAAATACAGCGTATAGAACAGTGTCGAATTCACAGGCCCACCCGTACCGTTACTGATAATATACGCCGGCGTGAAGGCTTGAAACGAACTGATGATCTGCATGATGGCATTAAACAATACGATAGGGGACAAGATCGGCAGTGTGACATGATAGAATTGACTCCACTTGCCTGCACCATCCAGGGAAGAAGCTTCATAATAGTCTGGCGGAATTTGCTTGAGCCCAGCCAGAAAGATAACCATCGGGGAACCAAACTGCCACACCTTGAGAAAAATAATCGACCAGATGGCATAATCGGGCGTGCCTACCCAGCTTGGCATATCGATTCCGATCAAACTCAACACTTGGTTGACGATACCGCGCTCCCCGAACACCTGCTGCCACAGAATGGCAATCGCTACACTTCCCCCGATCAACGAAGGCACATAATAAACCGCCCGGTAAAAACCGAGTGCCCGTATTCCCTTATTCAGCACCAGCGCCAAGAAAAGGGCGAAGGCCAGCTCTAGCGGCACGGCAACGAGCACATAAGTTACCGTAACCTTCAATGCTTGCAAATACTGCGGATCCTTGCCAAACATGGTCACATAGTTTTTCAATCCGATCCAATTCGGCGAGGACACGAAATTGTAGTTCGTAAATGAGAGATATAAGGAACTGAGAATCGGGATGGCGTTGAACACCAGCAGTCCGATCAACCAAGGTGCAAGAAAGAGGTATGGTAGGATCCATAACCATCGTTTGCTTTTCGAAATTATCGGCATGGCATGAAATCTCCTCTGTATGCGGCTGGAGCTCAGGGCGTTAGCTCCCCGGGCTCCAGCCCTATTAATGACTTATCAATGGACTTATCGGCCCAGAACCTGATTCGCCTGTGCGAAGAATTCGTCAACCGCTTGCGGAATGGTCTTCTTGCCGAACGCTATCGCTTCATTGTTAGATAGCAGCAGCTTCTGAACCGATGTGCTTCCGCCCGGCATGGTTGGATATGGCTTCGTGGTCGGCATCATTTCATTAACGAACGCGTATTCCTTCTCCTCCGGCTTGCCAAGCAGCGGCTTGATCACTTCCTGCATTTTCTTGGAGGCCTGCGGACCATGCTCTCCCTTAAAGATATTAGCCGCATCCGGATCGTTAACGACAAAGTTGATCAGTTTAGCCGCTTCCTTCGGATGCTTCGTTTTTGCGGAAATGCCCAGCGAAGCCACGATCAGTGGAATTTTCTTTTGCCCGTTCGGATCCATCGGATAACTGACGATGCCGAGCTCGTCTTTGGCGCTGCCTTGATAAATTTTCAGCTGATTGGAGCTTTTGGTGATCATCGCTACCTTGCCGCGCGCAAGCATCGACTGTTCCTGCGTTTTATCCCCTTGTTCCGATTGAATCGCCGGAGGCGGGGTTAAGCCGTCTTTTCGCATTTGATCCCAGAACGTAAACCAGTCCGTCAAATCCTGTTTATCTATACCAAGCCCGTTCTCGGTAAACACTGACTTGCCTCTTTGCTGAACGAAGAGCTCCAGAACCCTGTACACGCCGCCCTCATCCTCACTCGCCCAAGCTTCCTTGCCCAGCGATTTTTGAAGCGCTTTCGCCGTAGCGACATAATCATCCCAGGTCCAGTTGTTTTTAGGCATGTCCAGACCGGCTTTTTTGAACATCTCCGTGTTATAGATGATCCCATTAATATTGTGCCCGAGGCTGATCGCATACAGCTTGCCATTTACTTTACCGCCGTCTACATCGACAGGGTCAAAATCGGAAACGTTGATATCCCCGGATGCGACTAGCGGATCCAGTTCGAGCATCATATTGCGCTTTACAAAGTCGAATTGGAAGAAGCTGCTTGTCTGCAGCACATCCGGCGCATTACCTCCGGCCGCCTGTGTCGTGAATTTCTCCGCGTATTGGTTCTCCGTCGTGAATTCACGGGAAACTTTGATATTTGGATTTTTTTGTTCAAACAAGTCGAAAAGTTTATTCATTTTATCATGGCGCGCTTGACCTCCCCACCAGGCTACGCGCAGCTCCACTTTCTCGCCGCTATCGGATTTGTCCGTGCTCTTGTTGCTCGCTGCAGGATCGTCCTTCGCGTCTTGCGCTCCGCAGGCGGTTAACCCCAAAACCAACATAGCAGAAATGATGGGCATTACGACTTTTTTAGACTTCATTGACTTCCCCTCCATTTATATAATTGATGAGATGCCAGCCCCGCATTCAAACAATCGCCGGACCCTATCGGATTCACAAGCTTAGCTGTATGCGCTTTCAACATCTGGATAACGCCGCGTCACGATGCCTTCTACTTTGGCACTGTAAACTGCCGCTCCATTTCATGCAGCTTTTCAACTCTCCGCCGGAACTCCTCTGCGGTGCTGAATTCAGCCTTCAAGAAACTTTCGAGCAGTTCCACGACGATGACAGGACCGATAATTTGTGCGCCTACGCACATCACATTGACATCATCGTGTTCCACACACTGATGCGCAGAATAAATATCGTGGCATACGGAAGCACGGATGCCCGGGATTTTGTTAGCCGCGATGCATGCCCCTACACCTGTACCGCATACCATAATGGCCCGTTCCGCCTCTCCCGAGAGGACTGCTGCACATACGGTGCGGGTAATATCCGGGAAATCGACGGGATTGCTGTCATACGATCCGAAATCCGTAACCTCATGACCCATTCTTTTTAAAGCTGTTACAACCGTTTCCTTTAATGGGAAACCAGCATGATCTCCTCCAACTGCAATTCTCATGTTCTCTTCCTCCAGTTATCTGCATCTGTCTTCATTCTCTAGTAAATTTTTTTACTGAACCAACGGTTTTATGTACAAAATGCGGTTAATCGTTTAAATGTAAGTGTGCAGAAAACCAACGAGAGTCCTTCGCGCCCGGCTTGCTTTGTGCCAGTCTTCAATATCATAAGCTCGATAGGACGTCTCTCAATTGGTCCGATGCGTCGGGGAATTGTTGGTCGACCTTGCATCCGCAGGAACGCCGGATGATCAACGTCGTATCCATATACATGATTTCCCGCTTCACTTGCCTGTCTTTAATTCTTGCCAGCATCAAGCTTGCCGCCTGTACGCCAAGCTGATAAGCGGGCTGCCTTACCGTTGTAATCGGCGGGTCTACGATATCCGCCCAGTCGGGATCGTCATATCCGAGAACCGCGATTTGATCGGGAATGCTGATACCGGATTCCTTCAAATATTTGTATGCCCCGAGTGTCATGGAGTTGTTGCAAATAAATACGGCATCCGGCTTCGTTTCCTGTTCCATCAGTTCTTTCATCTTGTCGTAGCCGCTCTGGATGGTGAACATTCCTTCCTTCACCAGCTCATCGGATAGTGTGACGCTGTAATCCTCAAGCGCTCTCTTATAGCCAATTAAGCGATCTTTGCCCGTGCTAATGGAAGAAGGGCCTGTAATAACGGCGATTCTACCGTAACCATGCCGAATCAGATGCTCCGTGGCGGAATAAGCTCCCTGTATATTGTTCGTCATGATAACATCGGAATTCATAAATTCCGGACATCGGTTCAGAAATACAATCGGCACGCCCGACTTGTCCAGCGAACGGAAGTAATCGCCTGTGTTCCCGGCGGATGAAACGATCAGACCGTCCACCCTTTTGCCAATCAGCACTTCAAGATACTTACGCTCCTTCTCAACGGAAGAATCCGTGTTGCACAGCAGGATGTTATAGTTGCTCTTGGCAAGCTCTTCTTCGATCCCCCGCACGACAAGAGTCAGGAACGGGTTGGCGATATCTGAGATCAACAGCCCGATGATTCGGGATTCCTGCACGCGCAGACTCTTGGCTACAATGTTAGGCTGATAATTCAGTTCCTGTATCGCCGCCTGAATTTTGTCGATGACTTCTTCGCTTACATATTTTGTTCCGTTCAGCGCATTGGATACAGTAGCCGTGGAAACTCCAGCTAACTTTGCTACCTCTTTGAGCGTCGCCCTCTTCAATTCAGAGGTTTCACCTCCTTTTTAATCGTTTAACCGGATTATAAACCCGACTGGTTACATATGTCAATAGTGTTGTCCCAGCTAAGCACCATTCATTCACTTTTTATTTTTTTGTCGGCCGTGTTTTAACGGGCGCCTCGGTTATTGAAAGAAAACTACTCGTTTTTCCTGACTGCTTTTTTTAACCAGCTCAATCACCTTAATGGTATGCATGGCGTCGGTTGCGCTTACGGGCACCGGTTTGTTATCAACAATCGCGTCAACGATCCCTTCATAATAGGCTTCGTAGGCACCTGTCGCTGTTTCCACCTTTCCTTTCAACACTAGATCGCCTACGCCTACCGTTAATTCACCGTAGTATTCGGCTTGATCCTTGCCCCAGAGAGCATCTCCCGGCGCTTTTCCTTGCCTTAATAAACCTTCTTGCGAATCCAGACCATATTTAATAAAGCTGCCCTTACTGCCATGGATTTGAAATTTGGGGCCGCCGTTCTTCACGATCGAACTGGAATGCAAGATCACTCTCAATCTTTCATACCCTAGAACAATGTGAAAATAGTCGTCTACGACCGAATTTTCCCTTTGCGCGAATACATCCCCATAAATGGTTTCAGGCAGCCCAAAGAGGTGGAGCGCTTGATCGATCAAGTGCGAACCGAGATCATAGAGCATACCCGAGCCTTCGATATTTTGCTCTCTCCATCGATGGGTGACTTCAGGACGAAACCGGTCGTAATGTGCTTCGTAGGAATAAATTTCGCCCATAACCCCCGACTCCACACATTCCTTGACGGTAAGGAAATCATTGTCCCATCTTCTGTTTTGGAATACGCTTACTATTTTATTTTGCTCGGCCGCAATGCGAATTAGATCCTCTGCTTCCTGCGAATGGTTCACAAATGGTTTTTCTACCACTACATGTTTGCCCGATAATAAGGCTTGTTTGGCATAGGGATAATGCGTTGTGTTGGGCGTTGTGATGACAACAAGGTCAATGTCGGGGTCTGAAAATAGTTGTTCCACTTCTGCGACAACCTCAACATGAGGACAAATTTCATGTACCTTCTGGGCATTCGACGAAACAATTTTGGAAATTTCCAAACCTTTAATCGTTTTTATAATAGGCGCATGAAACGTTTGTCCGGATAGCCCGAACCCAATAATACCCACTTTTATTTTTTTCACGAAGCCCACCCTCTCCTCATAATTAAAATATGCAATAATCATACGTTAAGTACTTAAATATCGCAAGATAATTTCAAGTTTTTGAATTAATAATTTGAATCATTTAAGTATTAAACTTATAATCAAACTACATCATTATTTTTCTGGAAGAGGTCTCAGCATGAATCAGGATGAAAGAACCCGCTCCATTCTTCAATATCTACAGGAACATCATAAAATTCAACTTGAAGATATTTGCGGGCTGTAAAATATAAAGAGTTACCGGGAACGGTTACATGATGCCGACAACAAACGCGCGATTGGCCGCATTGCGGCCACCCTTATTCAAGATGGGGACTATGTCCTCATGGATACGGCTACAACCATACAATATACCGCCGAATACATGTCTACGAAAAACAACGTGGTGGTAACCAACTCCATAGATATTGCCGGAATTTTATGCGACAAGCCTGACATAACCACGCATTTGCTAGGCGGCGAATTAAATGCCTGGCATCGGAATGTCTTCGGACCCCGCACGTTAGACATGTTATCTGATATTAAAGTAAATAAACTGATTGTCGGTGCGTGCGGCATTTCTTCCGACGGATTATCGGCGCCTTCTGTTGACGAGGCCTATGTAAAATTGGAAATGATAAAAAGAGCTGATCAAGTTATCGTATTAGCGGATGCATCCAAATTCGGTAAAAGCCTTTTTCATCGAATTTGCGACCTTGGGCAAATTCATGTTCTCATCACGGATCAAGAACCTGATCGTAAGATGAAAGATATTTTAATAACCCATCAAGTTGAAATTATGGTTATCCCTGCGGGAAGCTGACCGCACAAAGGGTCGGGGATTCCTGGTCCCCGACCCTTATCCAGTCCTTTGCTCCCGGTATGGCCACCTTGTCATGCTTGAACCTTAAAGCACATCTTGATCGCGTTGATCGCGGTTATCTGTCCCTTCTTTTACATGGTTATTTAATATGTTATCTTCCAGTACAGCAAATTTATCACCGTATTCTTTAATAATATGGTTTTCTCCCCAAGCGCATAGAGAGTCCAATATCGTTTTCAAACTCCAGCCGTACTCACTAAGCTCGTACTCCACTTTGGGCGGAATCTGATTGTAGATAATCCGATTTACAATCCCGTCCTGTTCCAACTCTCTCAATTGTTGAGTCAGCATTTTTTGCGTGATGCCCGGCATCAAACGCTTGAGCTCGCTTGTTCGTTTTTTGCCGCGTGTTAAATGACAAAGGATTACACACTTCCATTTTCCCCCGATGACCTCCAGGGTCGCTTCCACTGATATGTTATATTTCTTCTTGACCACAAGGTATCCCCCCGGACCTATTTATAGGAACTTTTTAGTACCTATAGTACTGTTGAGTACCTATAATACTAAAAAGTACGTACTATTCATTTATGTGTACTTAACTCATAATAGCATTTACCGGCCGGTCATTACCATACTATTAGGAGTGGAACAAATGACATTAGATAAAAAACGGAGTATATTGGCGCTCCTTGCGTTAGCGGCGAGTGCCTTTGCGATTGGAACAACCGAGTTTATCAGTGTGGGACTGCTCCCTCTCATCGCTGAAGACTTTCAAATATCCGCCTCGACTTCGGGATTAACCGTTACCTTATATGCTTTAGGGGTAACTTTGGGAGCCCCCATTCTAACGTCTCTGACGTCTAGTGTCTCGCGGAAATCATTACTGCTATGGATCATGATTGTATTTATTGCAGGCAACAGCCTGGCGGCCGCTGCGGATGGCATCATCGTGCTGCTGATCGCGCGCGTGATCTCCGCGTTATCCCATGGTATATTTATGTCGATTGGTTCCACGATCGCAGCCGATCTCGTCCCTGAGAACCGCCGGGCCAGCGCAATATCGATCATGTTCTCCGGTCTTACCGTAGCCACTGTTACAGGGGTGCCCCTGGGAACCTTCATCGGACAACAATTCGGTTGGCGAGCTGCCTTTATCGCCATCGTTGCCGTCGGCATCCTGGCTCTCATCGCCAATCTGTTGTTGATTCCTTCCGATTTGCGCGCAGGAACCAAAGCGCTGCTTCGCGATCAGCTTAAACTGGTTACGAACGGACGATTGCTGCTCGCATTTGCCATTACTGCCTTGGGGTACGGCGGCACGTTTGTCGTCTTTACTTATTTATCCCCGCTGCTTCACGACATAACCGGATTTAAGGAAAAGACGGTAGTCGCCATTCTTCTCGGATACGGAATCGCCATCGCCATCGGCAACATGATCGGAGGGAAAGCCGCTAACCGCAAACCTGTCGCTGCCTTGTTCTATATGTTTGCTTTTCAATCCCTGGTGCTCTTCCTGTTAACGTTCACCGCTCCCTTTAAAGCCGCCGGTCTGGTCACGATTTTCTTCATGGGGCTGTTAGCTTTTATGAACGTTCCCGGATTGCAGGTGTATGTGGTTATGTTAGCCGAACGTTTTGCACCGAATGCGAAAGATGTAGCTTCTGCTGTCAATATTGCCGCGTTTAACGCAGGCATTGCGATCGGGGCGTATTTGGGCGGTATAGTTACGGATACGATCGGCCTTATTCATACAGCGTGGGTGGGAGCCGTGATGGTTCTGGGCGCTGTTATTTTGACGGGCTGGAGTCGTGCCTTGGAGAAAAAGGATGAAGCCGCAACCGGGCACTGCCCCGCTTAGGCGCTGCACTCGTGTTCACCGAAGCATGAGGTGCCCTGCGCTTGCTCAGGAGCTGCTGGAACCTTGAATCGCGAATATAACTGTAATCTAAAATTTAGGAGGCTATTTGATTATGAAAAACCTGCAAGATACAACAACTCTGCACAACGGTATCCGCATGCCTTGGCTCGGGATCGGGGTATTTAAAGTCGAAGAGGGGGCTGAACTGGTACATGCTGTGAAATCAGCCATTCAACATGGTTATCGCAGCATCGATACAGCGGCTATTTATGAGAATGAACGAAGTGTCGGACAGGGAATTCATGAAGGCCTTCAGGAAGCTCATTTGTCCAGAGAAGACCTCTTCGTGACTTCTAAAGTTTGGAATGCCGATCTTGGATACGAATCAACACTTGCCGCCTACGAAGCAAGTCTAAATAAACTTGGATTGGCGTACCTCGATTTATACCTCATCCATTGGCCGGTGCAAGGTAAATATAAAGAGGCATGGAGAGCTTTGGAGACCCTATATAAAGAAGGGCGAGTCAAGGCAATCGGGGTAAGTAATTTCCAAATCCATCATCTTGAAGACTTAATGAAGGAAGCTGAAATTAAACCCATGGTGAACCAGGTGGAATTCCATCCGCTGTTAACTCAAAAGGAACTGCTGGAATTCTGCAAGAAGCAGAACATTCAGTTGGAAGCATGGTCTCCGTTAAGGCAAGGTCAACTGTTAGATCATCCTGTGTTAAAAGAAATTGCGGAAAAACACGGCAAATCGGTTGCCCAAGTCATTCTGCGCTGGGATTTACAGCATGGCGTTGTCACGATTCCAAAGTCAACGAAAGAACATCGGATTATCGAGAACGCGGCCGTATTTGATTTTGAGCTAACCCTTGAAGATATAGCCCGGATTGATGGATTGAACCAGGACGATCGAGTGGGTCCGGATCCGGACAACTTTGATTTCTAAGTGAACAGGCTCCCACATGAAGAAAGCCAACTCCCTTAACAGGAATTGGCTTCTTTAACGTGGCATGGTTCTATCATACAGTGGCGATACCCCGCATTTAGTGGTCAAAATCGCTCTTGGCAAAATAACCTGCCGCGTCAAACGCCATCTCTTCAGGCTCGCCAACAATTTCGATATGCGGAAGCTTGGCGACCTCCGGCAGCAGCACTTCCGATACGTAGGCATATTTCAAGTGGAGCGTATTAGGAATCCGGACAATGCGGGCCTGCTTTGGTTCAACGCCCCAAGTTGAGCGTAGAGCTACACGCAATGCCTCCCTGTCATTGTCCATGACGATGGGAATCATGGCACGATGCAGGAACGAGCTTGTTATCACATTTTCATTCATAGCCTGTAAATCGATTTTATGGAACAGCCGCCGTGTGGTCAGATCGGCAAGTCCGATGCCAAGCGCATTTCCGTGCGATGCCTCGCCGAGGTCGCTGGCGATAATATACTTGATCCGCGGACTGCTCGGTTCCTGCTCGCCCAATATCCGTATGCGGCCAATAATGTTCGTGTCCATACCCGTCCCACTGTAACTTTTGCCTATCTCGTCAACTACCAATACGTCAATATCCTCAACCGGCAGACTGGGCATGAAACTCTTGGATATTCGCAACAGTTCCCTCTCACGAGCCGGAATGTTCTCCGTAGGAACCGCTTCGATGATCGCCGTTTGATCGAATGCATTCTCGACAATACCAACCCCGAACAGAACATTCAGCTGATCCAGCACGACCTGACCAACCTCAGGCATAATGTCCCGAATACCGTGAATCCCGTAGCTGTGCAGCAGCAGTGCCTGCTTGTGCTTACCGACGCCTATAGCGGCCATCTTGAGCAAACCGCTCTCGATCCATTGCGCCGATTTGAAATCCGTATGCATTTTGATCCGTCCGAGCAAAATAAGTCCGTCGCTTGCCAAAATATGATTATCGGCATGTACCGGCATCCCGCTTGGCGTCGTCCCAATTTGGGTCACATCCATGCAGGATAAAATAGGAGCCTCGCAGAACTCCTCCGTCACGCCGAGACTATGAAGAATTTCAACCTGGCCCTCGGCCGTAGCCCCGCCGTGGCTCCCCATGGTGGGAATAATGCGCGGTTCTGCACCCAAATCTCGCAGCGCTCTTGCAATGGAGCGGATCATCAAGGCAATATTGGCAATCCCGCGGCTGCCCGCGGTAATCGCGATTTTCATACCAGGCTTGACTTTATCGGCCAATCCTATCCGTTCCATCTGACGAAATACTTCCGCTTCAATGTCTTCTATTACCGGACCGGTAAAGGTTTGTTTAATCTTCACGAGCTTCGGCAATTCCATAGCGTATTCCTCCAAACCTATCTTTTTGGCGCCAGCTCCACAGCTTGTCGGACCGCTTCCTTTAAGCTTAATTCGTCAGCTATGCCTTTGCCTGCAATATCAAAGGCCGTACCATGGTCTACGCTGGTGCGGATAATCGGCAGACCGACCGTAATATTCACGCCGGCTTCAAGCCCGAGCACCTTAATCGGCCCATGTCCTTGATCGTGATACATCGCCACGACGATATCGAAATCCCCGCGCACGGCCCGGAAAAATAACGTATCCGCGGGCAGCGGTCCCTGCACGTTGATGTTCTCCGCTTTGGCCCGTTCCACCGCAGGCACAATCTTCTCTTCTTCTTCACCATATCCGAACAAACCGTTCTCTCCGGCATGCGGATTAATTCCGCAAACGCAAATCCGGGGATCGGAATAGCCCGCTCTTTTCAGCGTGTCAGCAGCCATTCGAATAACCGAATATACCCGCTCCGGTGTAATCGATTTAACCGCGTCAATGATCCCGATGTGCGTCGTAACGTGAATGACCTTGAGCTTTGGGGAGCTCAGCATCATCGCATAGTCTTGGGTTCCGGTCAAATCGGCCAAAATTTCCGTATGTCCGGGATACCGATGCCCGCCTTTATGTAAAGCCTCTTTGTTTAAAGGAGCCGTGCAAATCGCATCGATTAGCCCAAGACGCGCCAGTTCGATCGACTTCTCCAGAAAGCGGAACGCCGCATCCCCCGCTAACGGAGAAACTTGTCCATAAGGCAAATCGCCGGGAAGCAAGTCCATGTCCAGGCAGTAGACGACACCGGCTTCTCCGCTCGCTTCCTCTACCGAGGAGATCGAACGGACGCGAAGGCCGGTCTGCAAAAAACGTTCCGCCCGGGTTAAAAATTTAGCGTCCCCAATCACGATGGGGCGGCACTGTTCATGGATGTGCGGATCCTGCAGCGCCTTCATAATAATTTCGGGGCCTACGCCTGCCGCATCCCCCATCGTAATCCCAATCGTCGGTCTATCCATCATATATTCCTCCCGCTGCTAAGTCCTTGTGCGCCGGTCTGATCGGCAACCCCGCCGCCGCTCATCGGAGAATGCCCCAGGCTCCTGATGGCACGGGCCGCAATAAGCATCGAATGACGATGGCCAAAGGCGCCGGCTTTCGTCACTATAGGCATCGTCCATGCGCCCTCTGTCAAACAGAGCGGAAGCCCCTCTTCCACTTCATCGATGATCCGTAAGCTGCGGACACCCAGGTGCTTGCATGTGCGATAGGCGATGTCTCCACCGGTTAATACAGCTCCCGCTAGCGATCCTTGCGACATAATGGCCGCTGCCAGCTTGCCCATGCCGTCGGCAATCCGATCTCCCCCATCCATGCCGCCGATGCCAGACTCCTGCAAGAACGCTTGAACCTGATTGCGCTTGGCGGCGGATACATCCGTGGAGATCACTACGCTTTTACCGGAAGCGATGCACTGCTTCGCCTTGCTGCTTATCGTTTCGATTTCCAGCAGTCTGTCATTTCCTTTATCCCCGTTCGCTTCGTCCAGAAATATCAGGGGGTCGATCAACAATGGCTCAAATCCATCCTGCTTCAGAGATTCAACCTGCCCGAGCGTCACAGCGCTGACGCTGCCGGCCATCACTAACACAGGAGGCCCCCCGCTGCCCTCCGTCGGCTGTACCGTCTGCAGCATCTGCCGGGGGTATTGCCCGGCCAGCGCCTCGGCAAGCCCTGCCGCTCCAACCCAGAGCACCCGCTGACCGGACAGTTCGGCGACAATCTGCTTGATATCGTCTTCCGTTGCGCTGTCAAAGACAAAAACGTTTTCTCCCGCACGCTGCAGCGCCTCGAGCTGGGACAACCACGCCCCGCTGCGAATCGTACTGATTCCGATCTCTCCGATCGAACAGTTCCACTGGCGTCTGATGATTTCGGAGACCTTCGAATGCGTAACCGGGAATTTGGGATCACGCGAGATCTCGCTATCTTCCAGCAGCTGCTGATGCACCAGTTGATAGCCGCCGACGGTTTTTCTTCCCTTCTGCGGATAAGCGGGAACCACGATCGCCGCCTTGAACAAGCCCGTTTCCATACATGCTTGAATTTCTTTACCGACATTGCCGCGCAAAGTGGAATCGATTTTTTTAAATACAATCTGATAGCTGCTCAAATCGATCGATTCGAGCAGCCGTCCCCATTTCCGGTAAGCCTCCTCCGGCGATAATGAGCGACTTTCCACATTAATTACACATGCCGTGCCTTCTGATGCAGGATCAGGTAGTTGGCAATCATCGATGCATACCACCGTAGGGATTCCGTGTTTAGCAAACTGAACGCCGGAATCGTTCGCCCCGGTCAGGTCGTCTGAAACAATTATGATGTTGTCCACTAGCCTCACCTCTGATTGACATTATGCCCACCGCTCCTTCATATAAGAACGGATTATTCAAACAGCATTGTGCATAAGAGCACGATGTCGCCCGGCTTGATTTTTGCCGTGCGATGACACAAGCGACCTGCTTGGCTTGCAGCTGCCGCATCAGATTAAACAGCCGTTTGACCTCACTGCTGGATAAAGGGGCCTTTTTGCAACATCGATCATCAGCCAACATTGTTGCAAAATGTATTTTTCAAAGCTTATGGCTTTACTTTATTTCGATTGTATCAGCCGTAGTTACAATTATCAACATATATTTTCCTGTTTATTGTTTTATTTTTAAACAATTTCGCTATGCGAAAAGGCCAGCCGAATGCCGGCTGGCCTGATCCCGCGAAAATCCCCTCCAACTACACTGGATTCGTCTCCACCAGCGCTGTTTTCTTAAAGGGGATGCTCTCCTGCTTATGAACTGTTGTTTTTTGCAGCGGTAACCTTCCGCTACTCCTGGTTCAGTTTCCTCCATAGCGTTGTCCGGTTTATGCCTAACCGTTTGGCCGTCGTCGACTGATTGAAACCTTCCTGCTCCAGAACGATCCGAATAATATCCCGTTCGATCTCCTCCAGCGTCCGGTCTTTGCCGACCAACTGCCGCAATGCCCCCTCCGGAGCCGGGCGTTCGAAGATCGAGGCAAGAATCGGCTCGGCTTGCTGCATGGTCACAAACGAGCCGTCGCTGGATTCGATCAATACCTTAAGCACACGCTTTAATTCCAGCATATTTCCCGGCCAATGATAAGACTTCAGCAGCTTCATCACATCCGGCTTAATGCCCAAAACCTGCTTGCCCAACGATCGGTTCATTTCGGCCAAGTACCAGAACACCAGGTGATCCAGATCTTCGATGAAAGAACGAAGCGGAGGCATATGAATCATGTGCGGCTGCAGCAGAGTGAACAGCTGCCGGTCAAATTCATTCGCCCTGACCTTCTCCTCCAGATCGTCCGATGTGGAAACGATCAATCGGAACGGGGGAGTGAAACTATAAGCCCCCTCTCCCCGTCGGTTTGAAGCTTGCAGCATGGCAGCCAGCCTGCGCTGCGAAGGCAGCGGAACATACTCGATATTATGAATATACAGTGTCCCCGCTTCCGCTCTGAGTACAAGCGCATTCTCGTCGCTCTCGCCGCTATCCGAACCAAAGAGCAAGCGGCCTAGCTGATCGGAAGGAGTTAGATCGGCATACAGGACGACAAAGGGCCCTTTATGATAACCGCTGCGATTGTGCATCGCTTCGGCCAGCGACCGTTTCCCTGTGCCCGACTCTCCCACGATGACAATCGGATCGGCAAGCTCGCTCCACTGCTCCGCCCTATCCATGTAGGAAGCTTTAATAAAGTCCGTTTTCACAAAATGCTGGAATTGGCTCGCGGGCGGAGAGAAGAGGTCCTCCTCGGCACGCCGGAATTGCTGCTGCAGCAGCCGAATGTCTTCCTTCCGGTAAATGGTGTAGTTCATCCCCCCGTCCGCCATGGGCTTGCCGTAAATTAGCAAGCCCTTATTGTAATGGGCCTTGCCGACAACCACTTGAACAAATTCTTCCCCCCTGTCAGCCTCCAGCGAGATTTGGGCCTGCGTTAGGAAGTCCCCCCATTTCATTCGCACAGCTTGCTCGGCGCTCACCCCGAAGATTTCGGCGGCCGTTTGGTTGTAAAACTGGATAGACCCATCCGCATGCACCCCGATCACGCCTTGTCCCATCGTATTTAGCAGTTGTTTGATAAAGGCCATTTCCTGATGTTTTTCAAGACGCGATAACACCGTTTCCTTGGCCCGTTCAAGTACTTCGAGGATAGCCTCACGGCCGGATGTGATCAGAATCGCCTTCAGTCCGTAGTTCTCCGAGGTAGCCACCGTAATCACGTCGCCAATCACAAGACTCACACCCTGCTCCTTGGCCTGCTGAACGGCACTGGCCGCCTGATCCTCGTGATGAATTACGAATTTCATCACCTGCATGTCCAACAGCTCCGCAATCGTGTCAACGCCATTCACAATGTTCGGAAAGCCGATAATGCCGACCTTACCGGGATATTCCTTAAGAAAAGTCAACGAGCGCAAAATATCATAACCGTTGACGGCAATTTCAATGACAGGGATGCGTACATGCTGACGAATCAGCTTAGCCGTTCCCCCGCGGCTTATAATAACGTCATATTTTTGCTGCTCCGCCGCCTTGGCGATCGTTAACCCCTGCTGCAGGTCGCCAACCTCGGCATGTATTTCATACGGAAGCTCTTCCGCCATATCTTCCAATAAATCCTTCAACCCTCTATAAGGTGCGATAATCAAAAATTTAAACATCAACGGCCCCCCATGCTTTCAAAAAGCAATGCCGCTTCGCCTATAACGAAGCAATTTTACACTCAATATGATGCAATATTCATCAGTTACATTATACACAAATCTTTATTTCTTGTCTTTCGTTAATTTAATGTATCATTTCGAAACACAATTTATGGCATACAATTATATAAGGCTTTCGTAACCGAAAGCCTTTCAAACTTGCCTTTATCAGCTCAAGTTTCCGTCATCACGCCGCCGTTCACGTGAAGCACCTGTCCCGTTACATAGGAGGAATCGTCCGATGCCAAATAAATGTAGGTCGGCGCAAGCTCGAACGGCTGTCCGGCGCGCTTCATGGGCGTTTCCAAACCGAACGTTTTTACATATTCGGCCGAATAGCTGGATACGATGAGCGGGGTCCAGAACGGGCCGGGTGCCACGGCATTGACCCGGATGCCCTTGCTGACCAATTGAAGCGACAGCGAACGGGTGAACGATACGACCGCGCCTTTGGTTGAAGAATAATCGATAAGTAAAGGGGCGCCTGCATAAGCGGTAACGGATGCCGTCGATATAATGGTGCTTCCCGGCTTCAAATAAGGAAGCGCGGCCTTCGTTAAGTAGAAATGGGGAAAAATGTTGGTACGGTACGTATCCTCAAGCTGCTCGTCGGAAATATCCAATATGCTTTCCTGGGGGAACTGGACCGCTTGGTTCAAAATAAGCACATCCAGCTTCCCGAAGCATTCCAATGTTCTTCCTACCGCTTCCGCGGAAAAAGCGGGCCGGCGCAAATCGCCTTCGATCAGCAGGCAGCGGCGCCCGTAACTCTCCACCATGCGCTTGGTCGCTTCGGCGTCTACGCGTTCATACAAGTAAACGATCGCCATATCCGCCCCTTCTTTGGCGAAGCCGATCGCGACGGCGCGGCCGATGCCGCTGTCGCCTCCGGTAATCATGGCGATTTTCCCAGCCAACTTGCCGCTTCCCTTGTATTCGGGATTGTCGGATATGGGTGCCGGGTTTTATTCACCCTTTTCTGGTTTTGCAAGGGACCCGTTCACACGGCAACCCGCACCATCTTCCGCTATAGGCATATATCTATAAGATCAGGTGATGATCATGATTAACCAACAGTGGGAGGCTATATATGATGCAGTACCCTAATGGGCAGAATCCCCGTCAGCAGTCCCCTTATCGACAAGCGTTTTACCAGCTGCAAAATCCCGTTTCAAAAGAAATCCAGCCAATAGGCCAATATCAAATGATCTTCCATTGGAATCGATTGGATTGGAACTTTCCTGACTTAAAGATGAAACAGGATTTTGAAACCAATCAGTATTGGAAAAAGGCGATGCCTGCCGGAGTAAAGGTCGACCAGCAAGGCCATTATTACGTTTCGGTGCCCCGCTGGGCTGATGGCATTCCTTCCACCATGAATCGAATCATAATCAAAGACGGGAAACCACTCTTGGAGGCTTTCCCGAGTTGGGAATGGAATCAAGCGGGCAATGTCCATGTTCTCCAATCCGTTCTAGGTTATGAAATTGATGAATATAACCGGATGTGGCTGCTGGATCAAGGAAAGATTGCCTACGCCCCTTCTCCGGAAGGGTCGCAGAAGCTGATCGTCTGGGATTTGAATACCAACCGGATGATCGACTCCATTATCATCCCGAATGAGATTGCGCCGTACCGGACTTCTTTTTTAAATGATGTGATCGTGGACAATAAGAATGGTTTTGTCTATATAACCGATTCTGGTTGCGGTTGGCCGGATCACCCGCTTGACGGCGGAATTATTGTGTATAACATGAGAACGAGAACGCTCAGACGGGTGCTCGATCGGCATTACAGTACACAGGATTTTCCCGATTTTCATTTTCAAATTGACTATAAGCCGGTATTCAAGGATAAACCTCTTCGAATCGGAGCTGACGGCATCGCCTTATCCGCGGATCGTTCCACGTTGTATTACTGCCAGGTCACAGGGCGCAATCTATATGCACTTGATACTTCGCTGTTAAGAAACTTTACTACGCCGTTAGAAGAAATCCGCAAGGCCGTGCGGGCCATTGGCAGCAAGCGCACGACCACCGATGGGATGCACGCGGATAATAAGGGAAATGTGTTCTACACCATGCTGGAAGGAAAGGGAGTAGGCATCTATACACCTTCCAGCCATACATTCCATGATTTTGTGTCTGACGACCGAATGCTATGGGTGGACGGGGTCGCTTTTGATCAAAAGGGCTCCATTATCTTCAACAGCAACCGCCTGCACGAGATGTTTGGGGGCTATGAGATGGATTGGACCTATCCCTATAACCTTATCATTTGGAAAGCATTTGTCGGCCATGGCGTCAAGTCGTACTTGTATGCCGATTGATAACCGATGAGCCTGGCTTCTACCGTGCAATGACATCCGTGCGAGGAACACGATAGACCGCGGCATTGCGGATACTATAGAGTTCCGTGGGATTCGCTATTCCTGTTTATGAGGAAAGGCTAACGCATAAAACATAAAAATCGCCCTCCACCTTGGTCGAGAAGCCAAGTTAGAGGGCGATTATCTGTTTGAAACCCGTTTTTGAAGGTGTAGTCTGTTCTACACCTCAGCTTTCAGAGCTGAAAATAATGGGTTTCTCCACAGTCCGACCATTACCATTCCACGGAGAATGGCTTCGATTTTTATATATTATTTGATTTTAAATTTCGAAGCAATTGTCATTACGATAAAAGATACTTGTCATCGATTTAAACCGTTAATCGGGGTCATTCCAGTAAAATCTATTCTTTTAAATCCATTATTACTCAGAAATTCAAATCCTTCGTTAATTGAGGTCTTCCATTATAGAAGAATATTCTATATAGTGCTTATTCCTTTCGAATCCCATCATGTCTAATTGATGAGAAATTTCATCTACATAAGAACTCGATATTATGATCAAGATTTCGTTTTTATCTTCATAGAGTAACTTTTCTGGAGGATAAATAGATGATTGTAAAAATGTTTGGTATTGTTTTAATTGATCATTATCGATATAGAACGCAACACTACCAACAGAGTTAATATATTTTGTAATTTCAACTCCGGCACTACCAGTCCAAATAATATTATTTTTTTATTAGTAATAATTGATAAGGGCTTCTTTAAGTCTAGCACTCTATCACTCCTTCATTATCTATAAGGCACTATTTCTATTGAAAAATATCCAATTCTACACCAAATGTTATCACATAATCGGCAAACATAAGATGAGTTAAATCTTGCGGTTACTAATTGGTGCGGTTCCCCCTTTGACCTTAAACATCTGAAACACCCAGTTCCACCAACAATATTTTTTACCAATACGGAAGCGGATCCCGTTATCTAAAATGACGACGATTGGAAGTTGATCTACGTCCACATGAGGATTAAATGGAATAGACGTGATATCTTGCTGCTGTACACCTTGCTTCCTCCTACTTCATTTTATGGACAAGAATACTATTATAGCCGTAAGTCGGAACAACAATCCCGATAGCAACTTATTAAATTTGAGAAGCCATAAATAAATGAGTAAACTATAGGTAATAAAGGAGGCGAATCAACATGGCCGATTCGGCGATCAACATGGAAATAGGAATAAGTACATTTCTGGAGACTACACCTGACCCGGTGACAGGAGAGGTCATCAGCCATGCCGAGCGGCTACGCAATGCGGTTGAGGAGATCGTACTGGCCGATCAGGTCGGACTGGATGTCTATGGAATTGGGGAGCATCATCGACCCGATTACGCAGGCGCCGCGCCCGCTGTTGTATTGGCGGCAGCGGCTGCCATGACCAAGCGGATAAAGCTTACGAGCGCTGTTACCGTGCTGTCCTCGGACGACCCGGTACGCGTGTATCAAGCTTTCTCCACCCTTGACGGCATTTCCAACGGCCGGGCCGAAATTATGGCGGGCCGGGGTTCGTTCATTGAATCCTTTCCGCTGTTCGGATACAGCCTGGATGATTATGACGAATTGTTCGAAGAAAAGCTGGAGCTGCTGCTAGCGATCCGCTCCTCGGAGAAGGTGTCTTGGCGCGGCGGTCATCGTCCCGCTATCCATAACCTTGGTGTCTATCCCCGGTCCGTGCAGAACCCGCTGCCCGTTTGGATCGCAAGCGGAGGGAATCCACAGTCTGCTGTTCGGGCAGGAATGCTGGGTCTTCCGATCGCATTCGCCATCATCGGGGGAATGCCCGAGAGTTTCGCGCCGTTAGTCGACCTCTATAAGAAGGCTGCCGCGAAGTCCGGGCACGATCCTGCCAAACTGCCGATTGCGACTCATTCCCACGGATTTGTCGGGGAAACAACCGAGCAGGCTGCCGATTTATTCTTCCCTCCCACACAAGCCCAAATGAACGTTATCGGGCGTGAGCGGGGTTGGGGCCAGCATTACAGCCGGGCAACTTATGATGCCGCACGCAGCCTTCGGGGCGCCCTCTATGTGGGTGATCCCGAATATGTGGCGGAAAAGATTATTCTACTGCGCAAAAACCTGGGGGTTACCCGTTTCTTTCTACATGTGAATGTCGGTACGATGCCGCACCGTGAAGTCCTGCGTGCCATCGAACTGCTCGGCACCAGGGTCGCACCAATCGTACGTAAGGAGCTTGCCCGAAGCGAGGCAAAGGAATAAGCAAATGGCGGGAATCCCCTCGCCTCCTAAACGAAAGGACGCTGACCGCGTGAGGTCAGCGTCTTTTTGCGTTTGCAGGCGGTATCAGGAGCATATGCAAATGGGGAGCTACCCCTTCTAGAGAACACACCTACTGCTGAGAATCTGTACTATCTATCACTTTGGTATATTTTATTTGAAGGCGACGAACGTTAAGTTCTTTCCTTTTAAGTATTTTATAATATCTGGAAGCGCCTCCACCGTGTTCTTGTCTTCATGCAGCACATATACGCCCCCAGCAGCTTCGACCTGATGGAAGTATCGAATGATGTCCTCTGGCTTCTTCGCATTCCAGTCCTCCGGATCTCGATTCCACAGGAGGATCTTCATATTCTGCTTCTTGGCCGCGGAGACAAGTTCATCGTTAACCGCACCGTATGGGGGGCGGAACAAAGTAACGGCAGTATGCGTTAGGGATTCGACAACGCTGCTTGTCTTCGACAAATTTTCACTCTGATCCTGAGGGGCGGCTTTCGTCAGTACACTGTGATCCCAGGAATGATTCCCGATCGACATTCCATGCTCGCTCGTATAGGTAACGGCATCCGGATTGCGTTCCGCATTCTTCCCTACGAATAGAAATGTCGCCGCCACCTTGTGCTCCGTCAGAATGTCCACGATATTCTTCGTGAACGGGGAGGGCCCATCATCGAAGGTTAAGGCGACGTATTTCTCCGGCAACCCGAAGAACTTCTTCTCTTCATCGATGTCGATGACTTCAAAGTCTATCTGCGCCTGATTGACGTTGGGCTGAATCGAGGCTTGTGTTAGGGCTGTTTGGTCTGCCACGACAGCCGCATGTGAGATATCGCCCTTGTGCATATCACTAATGGATGCGGGAACAATCGGTGCATTCGAATCATCCGTTGTTACCACTGCCTTCGCTACGCCGATTTGCTCGCTAAGTATACGTACGGAATCGTCCTTGCCTCCGGAAGCGATAGATAGAAAAGCCAGCAAGCCGAGCATAACCGGGAGTAGATTCGCTATCCTCGGCACGCGTGCAGAGAATCGGCGTAGGAATTGGGATCGGCGCTGAGCGAATTTCTCTACCCCGCCATCCTGCCCTCCCTCGTCCATCGGAACGGGCGGAAGGTCTGTTTGCCTGATCCGCTTTATCTGACTTATGTATTCTTCGCTGCATGGAAAATACAGCGTATCCCGGGAGACGCCTGTGGTTCTGATTATGGCACTATAAAAGGTATTTCGGTAAGGATCCCACTTGGAGTAGGGAGAGAGTCGAATCCTGTCTCCATTCAATGGCCTCAACGCTTCAAGCCCAAGAAACGTAAACTCGTCTATATCGATCACGTATGTAGCTTGCCTGTCCTCTTGGGTAACGACGACCTTGATTTGGTTTACACCATCGGAGGTCTTCCCAAGCGACAGCAGTTCCATCACCTGTGTACTGTATGTCTCCATACCCATCTTCGTCCTTCTCTTCTCAATCCCGACATGACCTTAATCGGTTGAAGCTCCATCAATCGGGCCTGCATTCGGTGCAAATGGAGACGTTAGCCGGTTAGTAAAGTCATTTACAATATTAAGGAGATGCGTCTTCTCCTGACGAAGGGCATCGAATTTCTGTTTCATTTGGGAGAGCTCGGCTTCAAGCCTCCCGTTCTTCTCTTCAAGCTCGCTGATTCTCTTGTTCTTATCGGCAGTCGTCTCGTTGTGCTTCTGAAGCAAGCCCGCATAGTTCTGGCGTTCGAGCTCAATCACGCTTTTAAGCTCCTCGATCTCACCAGACAAGGTGGAATGGAGCTCTCGGTAGTCTTCCATCATCTGGTCGACCTTCAGATTCTTATCGGTCAGTCTCTGCTCCAGCTCCTGGATGCTCTTCTCGCGCTCCTCGATGACCTTGCCCATGTTCTTCAAGTCCCTGTTCAATCGATCAATTTGTCCGTTCGAATGGCTTAGCCGATCCTGCAAATCGTTGTAGCTCATTTCGACATGCTGCTTGGCCTTAATCATCTGCTCTACGGCGAATATCAGATCGAGCGACCTTTTGTCCGTATGGGCCTTATTTATCATAATAGAGCCTGAAGGCTCTTCACTCGCCTCGGATTTAGCTGAATTTACCGACACTTCCTCCTGTGGTTCTTCCAAGTCCCTCCTTATGCCGAGATCCCCTCGCGATTGTTGCTCCTCAAGGCCATTCTTCTTCTTTTGGAAAGGAGAAAACATAGACAACTCACCTTTTCTGAGAAAATATCGATTAATATCGAAAAAAGTTTCCTTAATTATAGATGAGTTTTCCAAATTTATATGCGGGTCTAAAGTACCAATTTATGCCTATTTTTAGGCTAAAAGGAGCGGTAGTATAGGAGGATATCAACGCTGTCTCGCTAGATCCATAAAAATTCGGGAGTTCGAAATAAGAATGGAGACGGAAGGCTTACTCCGCCCGTCTCCATTTTGCTTTAGAGTATCTAAAGTGGGCTAATCGCACTAGCCAAAGAAATCCAAAGTTTCGCCTCACTTATGATACGGTTCACCGCGCTGTCTTTAACGGCAAGTTTTAGGGCCATCCTACAATGGATGGTTCACCTGAACGCCTTAAACGTCGGCAATTACTCCTTAGTAGCAGCAGCTAAAATCAAAATGCAAAATGGGGCTGTCCTTAGGGGATGGCCACTTGTCAGCTATGAAGGACTGTCTGGATGTTGAACCTAGAGCTGATCAGCCTGTGAATGTTTTTTCGCAGGCGCAAACCAACCGAGAAGGGCGATCGCAACCAACACACCATAGAAGATAAGGGTCCAGCCTGTGCTATGCGGGAAATGATGACCTAACACACCAATATCTTCATGGGCCAGGGTAATCACAGCGAGCTTCACACCGACCCATGCCACGATCGCGTAAGCCGTGGTCTCCAGTGCTGGCCGCTGAGCAAGCAGCTTCACAAACCAATTAGCCGCGAATTTGATTAGGACGAGCCCAGCGATTCCACCAAGCACAACAACGATGAATTGTCCTCCGTCCATACCGCCGAAGTCACGAAGCGGTGAGTCCGGGAGACCGAGTGCTAGAGCTACTGCAGCAAGAATGGAATCAATCGCAAAGGCGAGATCCGCAAGAGCAATTTTTCCTACGGTTGGCCAGAAGCCTTTTCCTGTAGCATCTTTTTTTATGTCCTCACGGATGTTCTCGTTTTCCTTGCCGAAACGCGCTTTGATTATGTGCTTTAACCCAAGGTATAGAAGATAAGCTGCTCCGATCGCCTGTATTTGCCAGACGTTCGCAATAAACGATATCGCAAACAGAGCGGCGAAGCGAAAAACAAAAGCCATAATGATCCCATAATTGATGGCTTTCTTCTTCTGGTCCTCCGGTAAATGCTTCGCGATAACCGCCAGAACAAGGGCATTATCCGCCGATAGCAAACCTTCCAATCCAATAAGAATCAGTAATGCCCATGCATACTCCAACCAAAGTGAATCCAACAGCACTTCTCCTCTCTATGTAAGAATGGTGATGACAAAGTTGTCGCTTACAACCTAAGTTCAATAGAGCCCAGGATTTCCCCGTGTTCACGGCTTTGATTGTACCGTTACTCCTTTTCACTCTCCTAAAGACCTTGAAGTAAATGCCTTTTTATTATTAGCTTGTCCGACTATAATATACCACTTTGAAGCTGTCAAGTAATGTCTCATTTCATTTTATTAATCGTATAAAGAACATTCTAATCAGATCGATGATTCCTACCGTCATTCAATTGAGAGATATCCTGACCTGAAGCTAAAGAAAAGCAGGAAAAAACTTGCCGTTACTTATGATACGGTTCGGCGTATCATCAATAAGGCGAATTTTTGCCGCGGTGTTAAATACAGTCGACTTACATTGGATAGGGGTTCAGGTTGGTGAAGAATGGCTTGGCAAATCCAAAATTTCCTGCCGGAGTCTGTAAAGTAAAAGGTGGAACCTTTGAACCCGAGTCAAAATGGACAACCTACAATCCTTGAAAACTCGGTTGGAGGGAACCCCACATGGCGGATGAACTTTGGTCTTCAAGGTTCACAGCCTCACATTCCAGATGATTCATAGAGGTTTTTTTGTAAAAAGAAATACGGGAGCATGATCACCAATGCTCCCGTTCCCCACATTAAAAGGTTAACGTCCTCGAAATATCCCATTGCAGGATAGCTTCGTCTCCCACTCGTAGGCCAAACTCCCTTTGTGAATCCTGGATTCGAACCATAAAGTGCTTCTCTATACCCTCTAAGGTAACCCCCATTAGGTAGGATGAGCCTGCATAATGGATAAAGGATACCGTGCCATGCAGACAATTATGCCACTCATCGCCCTGCACAGGCTTGGCTTGCGTTCCCAACGGCAGTATCTGGACCCCCTCCGGCCTCACCATGGCAAAGGTCGGAGGTGCCGTTGCGGCACTCTTTTCTGCCCGTAGGATCTGTCCGTTCGCGAGCTCAGTCCGCCATCTCCCTTTTTCCACAGTTACATTGGACACCGGAAGAAGATTCGATTCGCCCACGAAGTCGGCTACAAAAGGGTCGGCGGGTTGCGTATAGATCTGTTGCGGTGTTCCAATCTGAATGATCTGCCCTTGTCGCATGACGGCAATACGATCCGATAACACCATAGCTTCGTCCTGGTCATGGGTTACAAAAATCCCTGTAAATCCATATTCCTTTTGGAGCATTCTAATTTCAATGCCCAGGGCTTGTCTCAGCTTGGCGTCCAGGTTACTAAGGGGTTCATCAAACAACACCAGTGGTGGCTTCAGCACCAGAGTCCGAGCCAAAGCCACTCGCTGCTGCTGCCCTCCGGACATCTGTGCGGGAAACCGCTCCGTATAATCGCTTAATTGTACGGATTGTAGCGCAGCGACGACCCGCTGTCTGATCTCGGATTTGGGGACACCGTGCCGGCGCAAGCCAAATGCCACATTGTCATAGACGTTCAAATGAGGGAATAGGGCGTAATTTTGAAATACCAGACCGACATATCTTTGGTGAGGCGGCACATAGGTCAGATCCCGATTATCTAACAGGATTGAACCCGAGGTAGGAGTCTGCATCCCTGCGATCATGCGAAGCGTTGTCGTTTTCCCACAGCCGCTGGGTCCTAAAAGGGACAGCATTTCCCCACTTTCCACATCGATACTCAAATCATTAACAACCGTGTTATTACCATACTGCTTGAACAGGTTTTTAATCTGCAGTTGACTCATAGTTCACCTCTTCTACAATCTTTCGTTCCGCCCCATCACGCTAACTCCCAATAATCCTATCAGCAGCGTACAAATAATTATAATAGATGAAATTGCCGCTAATGAGGGTGAAAGGTTGAATTGGATATCCGAGTAAATCGTCATGGGAAGCAAAGTGATGCCCGGGCCGGTTAAAAACAAAGCAATGACCAACTCGTCAAAGGAGAGAACAAGGCTCAAAAAAGCACTTGCCAGCAAAGCGGGCTTGGCTAGCGGCAAGGTGACCAGAAAAAAAGTTTTGACAGGAGAAGCTCCCAAAATAATCGCCGCCTCCTCTACCGCCCGCTCCATACGCGAGAAGCCAGCCAGCATCGTCCGAATCACATAAGGGATGATCAGTACAATATGTGCAAGCAGCAGCCTGAGAAAATACATTTTGATTCCCAAATAACTGAAATAGATCAGCAGGCCGATACCAAACAATAAGGTTGGAATGACCAGCGGCGAAAGGAACAAGGCTTGAATCGCTGATTTCCCTCGAAACTCAAACCGTTGCAGCGTATAAGCAATCATCGTCCCGACTGGTAAAGCTATGGCAGTGGTGGCCAAGGCCAACCACAAGCTGTTCCAAAAAGGCGTCCCGTACCGTCCGCCGGTCAATACCTTCTCATACCAGACCAGGGAGAAGCCCTGGGGAGGGAATACGAGGTATTCCCCCGGGTTGAAGGACGAGATAAGGATCACCAGCAGCGGGCACAAAATGAAAACATAAATCAGAACGTTGATGATGCGCAGAAGAGGGAATTTTCCGATCATATCAGATTCGCTCCTCCCGATCGGTTACGGTTAAGCAACCGTTTATAAAGACTGGTTACGGCAAGCATAGTTACCAACAAAATGACACCCATGGCAGAGGCATACGGCCAATTGAGCAAATTAATGGTTTGATTATATATCTCCGTAGCCATCATCTTTACCTTGGCCCCTCCGATCAGAGACGGCGTAACGAAGAAGCTCAAGGCGATGGAGAAGACAAGCAAGGTGCCGGCTACGATGCCTGACAGTGACATGGGCAAAGTGACAAACCAGAAAACTTTTACCTTGGAAGCACCCAGATTAGCCGCTGCATTCTCCAGATTACGGTCCATCCCGTCCAGAACGGAGTACAACACCAGTACCATATAGGGAAGCATCACATGAACAAGCGCTATCACGACTCCCGCTGGCGTATAGAGCAGGGAAAGAGGCTCTTGAATAACTCCGAGCTTCAGCAGCATTTCGTTCAGAATCCCTTTGCGTCCCAATATAATAATCCACCCAAAATTGCGTATGACAGCACTGGTCAATAATGGAAGGGCAATGAGCACTAACAGCATAAAACGATGCCGGGGATTTGCGCGGGACACTCCATAAGCGAGGCAATATCCCAGGATCAGACAAATCCCACTGACCAGCAATCCGATCAGCACCGAACGCAACAGCATTTGCAAATAAAAAGGGTCGGTGAAAAATCGGACATATTGATCCCAGACAACAGCAGGCTCCATTGCACCGGAAGTTGTCGTGCGATAGAAACTAATTACAAACAAACGGCCTATGGGCAGGACAAAAACAAGAAGAAAGATGAATAGTCCCGGAGCTAGTAATATCCAATGAGGAGGGATACGTTTGCGCATGGTTCCAGGCCTCCCCTCGCTATAGAATCATTTCGTTTATTTCGCAATGACCTTGCTCCATCTCTCCATCCAATCCGATTTGTTGTTATTAATCAGCCCTAAATTCAGCTTAATTAATTTGTTGAAATGATCTTCTGTACTTGGAATGACCGCTTTGAGCTTGTCGGGCAGATTCGCTTTTTTGTTTGTAGGGGAGTAACCGCCTCCCTCAGCGGTAAGCACTTGTATATCCGGTCGCAAGAGAAAATTAATGTATTTTTGTGCAAGCTCAGGGTTTTGACTACCCTTTACAACCTGAGCCGTGATATAAATCCCTACAGCACCTTCTTTGGGCGTCGCGAACTTGATAGGTACCCCCTGCTTGCCAAAGGTATAAGCATATCCTGAATCGAAAGGGGCAATCCAAGCTTCCTCCTGAACGAATAAGCTGCCTACCTCTGGACTTGATTTGACGATCGCGGCCGTGTTGGGCAACAGTTCCTTGACCACATCCAGACCCGGCTGAATATTGTCTTCACCGCCGCCATTCATTTTGGCAGCAGCCACCAGAAACTGGTTGCCGTAAGTATTGGAGATATCGACCAGACCTACCCGTCCCTTATATTCAGAGCTCCACAAATCCTTCCAGGAAGTAGGAGCCGTCTTTATCTTCTGATCATTATAAATGATGCCAAGAGCCTCATATCCGAAAGTTGGCGCATATCCATCTGTATTCAGCGCTGCAGGATACAAATCATTCAAGTGGCTCACCTGGGCTGTGTCAATCTTCATGATCAGATCCTCTTTGGCAGCTATTTGCTCCTGTCCTCCCGAGAACAATACAACGTCAATGGTCTGGTTATTTTTTTCCGCACGGATTCGGGCCAACGCATCCGCAGAATATAATGTGACGACATCCACTTTAACGTTATATTCCTGTTCAAATTTCTTAATATATTTTCGTTGTTCCTCTTCAATAGGACCGCCAAAGGAAGTCACGACCAGCTTCCCCTTTTCCTTGGACACGCCTTGGGGCGAATCGCCCGGGGAGGAGGCATCCTTACTTCCACTGCCGGACCCACATCCGGATACAACCAGCATAAGAACAGCCATGACACCTGCTACTAGTTTAAGATTACATCGGTTTCCCATCGGGAGTTCCCCCTCTTCTCATGAATAATTGATTATCTGCCATTAGTGCTTCTGTCCCAATTCTTCTTATAAAGATCTCGCGCATTCTCGGATAAAATCATCGCCGCCGCCTTGTAAGCATATTCCTCATCTATGATGCCTTCCTCTACGAAATCGCCAAGTACCTTCCCTAATTCCTGTCTAATGAGTTTGCCGCCAAGCCAACTGATCTCTGGAATGTTAAATCCATCCGAGCCATACATTACCTTCGTAAAAGGAGCCATTTCAAATATCTGACGCAACTTGGCATAGATGCCTATACTGCTGAAAGGTACCATAGAGGATAAATCCAGATAAATATTGTGATATTGATTGACCAGATATCCCGCTTCTTCCACGAAGGGGTAGGCGGTATGAATAAATATAATTTTTACCCCTTGATAATAGGGGTCACTGACAATGTCATGCATAAGTAAAGGACTGGACTGCTTGACATCAAGCAAAGGGGCATCGCCCGCTCCGGAATGCATTTGAATGGGAATATCATATTCCAGGCACAGTTCAAAGGACAGCAGGACCAAATAATCCCGTACCTCTTTTTCCGCCTGCCGGTTTCCTGCATCCGCCAGAAATGAACTGTAGCTCTTGGCCGCCTGTTCCTTTGAGATTTTTTTAAGATGGAGGCCGGTATGGTAGGCAATGACTGTCTTAAACGCTATCGTTCCCTGATTTTCCACCTCGTCTCTTAACTCGCGGATATATGTCTCCACTAGCTCGTCGAAACCAACCCTTTCCTCGAACAGCTTATGATAAGTGGCTTCGACTCGGTGGATGCGTCTGGTTGTGACAGAAGACGACATATGATGAAACCAGTCCAGTTCATCCTGTGATAACCGTGAGCCCATAACCGGAAAGCCATAATCGACCAGGAGAGATTCGATGCCCGCATCCTGAAACAGCTTGTCTACGTAAGCTTTGGGATTGGATCGGTATAATTCATTTCTCACATTTATGAGTTCATCGTCTGTTATGCCCGGATTAACCTGCAAAAATGGAATCAGCTCACGCCGGACTAATTTGAATAGCAGCGTATTTCTGTTATCCCTGCTCCGAGGGGGAATAAGAGAGAGTGTGAAGCAGTTATCAAACTCTCTGACCTCACGGGTCAGCATAAAGGGGTGGCAGTGATCGTCAATAATAGGCAGCTTGCTTAAATCAATATTCATTGGATCTCCTCCGCAACTAAATTATGTATACAATCTGTTTTTGTTAATGTATACAATATAGTATATCGGCCTTTTAATGTCAAATAATATTACACAAAATAAAATATTATTTTATATTGTAAGATTATATAACATTGTAATAACATAATTTTGATTCTCTACTAAGAAAAAGCCGTCATTTGGGGCGATCATGTCGAGATGATCGTTCCAAATGACGGCTTTCCATACGCCCTTGTTTTTAACATATTGAATCTACCCTATTGCAAATGATCCTGATGCGCATAAAGCAAGAGCTCGGATTTTGCCCTGCTCCAGTTTTGTTGCATATAGTGACGGGCCTTTTCTTTATCTTTATTTTTAAGGGCTTGCAAAATATGCTGATGCTCCAGCGTTGCTTTATCCAAATTCACACCGCTCATAAACTGCGTCTGTATCCGGTACGTCTTGTGAAACAATTTTTCTCCATGATAGATCAAAAGCTTGTTATCACACATTTTATAAAGCGTCTTATGAAACTCGATATCACATTCCTTCCACTTGTGAAAGTCCGTCAGCCGCTTTTGTTCATCCATTTTTTCGACCAATCGCTCCAAATTTCCGAGATGTTCCGAGCAGGGATTCTGCGCTGCCAAATAAGCAATCATTCCCTCGATAGCTTCCATCATTTCGTAACAATCATTAATATCCTCTGCAGACAAAACACTAACATAGGCCCCTTTGCGGGGATAGACTTTAACAAAACCTTCGACTGAGAGCAACCGAATTGCTTCTCGGACCGGGGTTCTGCTCATATCCAGCTTCCGTGCATATTCCTCTTCTATAATGGGCTGACCTTGCATCAACTTGTTCTCTTTAATATCCCGGAGAATGCTATCATATGCAAGCTGAGCCTGGTTTTGCTTAACCATATACATCCTCCTATAAGTTCTATGAAGTATTACTTTCTTTTAATAAACGAGAAAAATTTAATGACAGATAGATAACGTCTTACATATCAGATCAATGAAAGTAACACAAATATGTCACTCCGTCCGTTGCTTCTATTACATGAAGGTTATTATACTTATTCCCAATAGGGTTGTAAAGTTTCCCGAAACAAAAGCACCGATCCGCTGAGGAACCGATGCTTTTGGTGTGCGGATAACATTGTCCATTACTTGGTCATCAATCCGCCATCCGCGGGGATGCTCGTGTGTGTCATGGCGCTGAATTCATCGGAAGCCAGGAAAACCGCCACGTTGGCGATTTCAACCAACGCTGGAAAAGATGGTTGTGGGGTTGGACATCTCAGGCTCTTTTAACCAATCGAATATATGCAAGCGTGTTTCATTCGACAGAGCCTTAAATATTAGAATTGGGTCCATGGCATGTATTATATCGAAAAATCTCGATATGTCAATGAGGGGTGACTCTCTTTCTTCGGTGTTTTTGCCATGTTCGGGGCCGACTCGACGGGAAAAAGCGACGGCGAGCTGGCGCAGCGATCCAGGCGCTTCGCCGCTTCTGGAGCTCGCTTGCGCGCTGACTCCAACATCGACGCGTCACGGCTCGACGAGTTGGTAGACAAATCGTTCATGAAATACCGCATCGGCAACTTCATCGGAATGGGTATCACATCCCATTTAGTCAAAACGCAGTCCGTTGACAACGGGCGAATTCGGGACGCAGGAAATAAAGGGTAATGAAGTCTTCGAGGGTCAACCCATTTCTTACTAATAAGTTTGCGTCATTTGTGATACGGTTCACCGTATCTATTGATAGGGTAAACTCAGATGAATCCGTTGTATCTTCAGAGTAAAAAGTGCCGCCTCGACAAGCAGAAATACCGCATATTGATATGCATTAATGTTGCGGTTTTTCAACGGACTTAGCAGCATGTTATACTTTTATAAATGATGACCCGATTTAATCAGACCACTATTCATTGAGGCCCAGTCATTAACTATATGCTGGCTCTCCTTTTCTGCATCCATCTTGAATATTGAGGTACTTCCTATGAAAATTAAAGTGTATGCTATTGGTGATAGGTTAGAAAAGTTCTATCTCGAAGCCATTAAAGAATATGAAAAGCGGTTGAGCCGCTACTGCAACATTAAGTTGGTCCACTTAAAGAAAGAAGAACATCTTCAGAAAAAAATATCTCCGAATTCCTTTGTCATTATTATCTCCACCGTCGGAAAGACCATTTCTTCTGAGGAACTAGCAACAACAATAGATCAATGGGCATCTTCAGGGCTGTCTGACGTTTCCCTTGTCATTGGGGCAAATCAACCAACATACAATGAAACCATGACTTTAAGTCAGATGGAGATGGACTTTGGTTTAACAACATCTATTCTTTTTGAACAGGTTTATAGAGCGTTTCGGATAATTAATAACCACCCATACCACAAATAAAAATAAAAGCAAATGCACGGGGAGACGTCCTGCATTTGCTTTATTTTTACAATTTCAGATAACTGGGTTCTCTAAAAAAATTTCAGCTAACAACTTGATATCTTTTAATTGAGATGTAATGGTTCTTAGTGAAATTATATTTTCAGAGTTGTACGGTCCTAGCTTTGCTTGTGGGTGCGTACAGCGGTTTCTATCCTCTCGCAACTGTTTTATTTTATCTTCATCAAAAATACTATTAAATTGAGAAGCATACGCTGATACTTTTTGATCAAATTGCTTAGTGTGTGTGTCAAAGTAATGCTCAACTACTTTGAAAAATTGCTCATATCGTCTAAGTGGATTCTGAATTCGCAAAGCATCTGTATATGTTGCCAGTGCTGAAGATTGATTAAATTTAACTGGATCCATAAACTTTTCAGGTTCAAGTTTCTCCGGAATTTGAAGCATTGCCCCAATAGAGCTATAACCTATGATAGCTTCATTTTTTAA